>CAJWGB010000112.1 GCA_913031625.1 uncultured Planctomycetaceae bacterium
CCGTAGTCTTCGTGACTGTGGTTTGCGCCGTTTTCTGTTGGCCTGACGGCCAACAGCCACTGACTGATGAGCAGCATTACCAAGCCGCAATTCAGATGCTGGACCAAGGCGAACGGGACAGCAAGCAGCTGGAGGCAGCGTTCGCTCATCTTCAGAAGCACGGCAAATACGAGCGGCACCTTGCCGTTGCTGATGCGGTTCTCTTCCTGAGATCCGGTAAGTACAAGGAAGCCATCGAACGCCTGTCAACTGTCCCCAAAGGTTCGGCGGTCAGAGAAGACGCCCTGCGGTATGCGGGTGAGACGCTGTACCACATGGATCGCAAAGGCGACGCCGAACAGGTTTTTCGGACACTCAAGGCTGAGTTCCCCGATAACACCGATGCAAGTCGCTGGCTGGGTGTCATCTACTATGACCTTGGTGCTTATGATCCGGCAATAGCTGAGCTGGAAACAGTCATCAGTCGGGAACCTGAGAACTTCGTTCCGCATCAGATCCTCGGCGTGATCCACACGGAGTTTGAGGCATTTGAAGACGCCATCAAGCATTTCCGTAACGCACTTGAACGCAAACCGCCCGATAAGCCTCGAAACGAGATTCAGCTTGAACTGGCTCGGTCACTGATCAGTAATCGGCAACAGGCCGAGGCGGTCAAGTTACTTTCAGCCCTGCCCGAGTCTGTCGAGCGTCTGCAGCTTGAAGCTCGATGTGCTTACGCTCAGGGTCAGGCGTCGGAAACCTGTGCATTGCTGGACAGGGCTGAAGCACTGGGGCCGCTTGACTATGATGGACGCGAACTCAAAGCCGAGGTGGCCCTGAATAAAGGCGACGCCAAAGAGGGCATTCGAATTCTTGAAGAACTGCTTAAGTCTCGGCCTGCTCGCCAGTCGGCGAGGTACAAGCTCGCACTGGCACTTCAGCAGGCGGGAGAGAAGGAACGCGGAAAGGAACTCCTTGACGACTGGAAAGGTCGGAAGTCGCTCACCGACGAGATGATTCAGTTGAATCTCAAGGCGGTTGCTGAGCCGGCGAACGCAGATGTGCGTGATCAGCTTGCCGAGATCTGTCGCAAACTGGGCCGCGAGGACCTTGCAGAAATGTGGTCAAAAGCGGCCGCTGCCAGTCGCGAATCACGTGCCCCTATCGAGATCAGCCCCGAGCCGGAACTCTGACCGACCGGCGGATTCTGCAGAAACGGGCTCGCAGACTTCTGGTGTTTCTGCATCCTGCTGCGAGTCGTGGCACGATCTGCCGGTCTGTAATGCGTTCCTGGCGGTTCCCTGTGTGATGGCGCCATGGGCCGGAGGGTGGATATTGCGTCTGGAGAGACGCAGGCATATTGTAATTTTCCATTCCTACCTGGCAGGCGTTCGCCTTCCCGGCTCACTCTCTTTCTCTCCCCTCTCAAGGACTCGATCGGTTCTCGAATCGAGTTGTGGCCAAGACAATGCAGGCTTCAGCAAAAATCATGCGGGTGATTCCTGTGGTACTGCTGCTTGTCACCTCCGGATGCGCAACGGGGCTCCTGAGTACAGCGGACTCGGATTCGTTCAACTCTCGAATCAGCGAGTTGCTCGGAAACGACGACCGGCGAGAGACGGAAGAGGACAACGACTTCGCAACCGGCACGAAGCTCAAAACGCCGCTGCTGCGCGATCGCATCAGTGTCACAGGCAACAATCTGATTGCTCTGCGCGGGGTCGGACTGGTAACGGGGCTCGACGGCACAGGAGGGGATCCACCTCCGTCGTACCTTCGCAAGCAGTTGCTTGATGAGATGAATCGGATGAAGATTCCGAACCCGGGGCAAATCCTCGCATCCCGGACGACTGCGCTGGTCATGGTGACCGCATATCTGCCGGCCATGGTTGAAAAGGGGCAGCGTTTTGATGTTCGAGTCGTCCTGCCGCCAAACAGTGAAGCAACCAGCCTCAAAGGCGGCACGCTTCTGGAAACAAGACTGGCGGAAGAACAAGTGGTCGCTGGCCGTGGGAACCTCAGGGGCCACACCTACGCCATTGGCAAAGGAGCGATCCTGACAGCCCTAGGGAGTGACGAACGTTCGGCTGCCATGCTTCGTCGTGGATCAATTCCTGGCGGGGCGGAGTCACTCAAGGAACGAAACCTCGAGATCATTCTGCGGAACGAATACCGAGGTCTGCGAACCGCCAAAGGCGTTGAGAACACAATTTCAAAACGGCTTCACCATTACAACAAGTTTGGTCAGCGTGTTCCGATGGCAGAAGCCAAGACGGACATGCGAATTGAACTCATGGTCCACCCAACGTATCGCAACAACTATCCGCGGTACCAGCAGATGATTCGCAGCCTTGCCTACAAGGAAACTGACGTTGCTCGACGAATTCGAATCGAACGACTCTCAGAGGAACTGCTTGACCCGACGACCTCCGGAACAGCAGCACTGCAGTTGGAAGGCATTGGCACAGACAGTATCGACACTCTGAAGGCCGGACTGCAAGACGACGATCTTGAGTGTCGCTTCCACGCTGCAGTCGCCCTGGCGTACTTGAATGACAGCAGCGGCGTCGAAGTGCTGAGAGATGCCGCACTGAACGAACCTGCGTTTCGTGTTTACGCCATCGCCGCGATGTCAGTCCTGTCGGATGCCAGAACAGTGATGGCCCTGAGAGAACTCATGGACAAAGGCGACCTCGAAACCCGCTATGGGGCTGTAAGAGCGATGAAGGAAAACCATCCGCACGATACTGCTCTGGGGACGGTGAGCTTTCCAGATCGATTCATCCTGCACGCCGTGAAGAGTACATCAAAGCCAGCCGTTCACGTCGTCCGCTATCGTTCGCCTGAAGTCGTCGTGTTTGGGCGAGAACAGCAGCTTCGGATGCCCGCAGTCCTGAACTTTGGCAGTCGAATACGACTGATTGGCCGGGCCGGCGACACTGAAGTCACCGTGACTCGATACGAACTCGGAAAAGAGCCAACACGTCGAACGTGCAGTCCTAAACTGGTCGACATTCTGACGACTGCGGCAGAGTTGGGAGCACGCTATCCAGACGTCGTTCAGGCAATGGTTGAGGCCGATGATGTGGGCGCTCTCCCGGGTGCTCTGGGCATTGATCGGCTTCCTCAGGCAGGCCGTCGCTTTGTGCGGCAGACCGAAGAAGGGGAAGTACAGGATCGACGACTTGGAACACCGTCGCTCATCCCCGGCTTGTTTGATCGCGTTGAAGAGTCAAAAGTTGATGAGGAGGAAGAGTCGTCTGCATTCGCTCGAATGTTTGCTGCGGTCGCGGGAGAAGAGCAGTCGGAAGACGAAGCGTCTGAAGATTCCACCGGGGCTGATGAGACGCCTGAAGGCGAAGATGAGGTGTCCTCGGAGAAAGAAGAAGTCGACATCGAGTCGATCCGTCAGCTGAACCTGACAGAAGAGTCTTCTGGTTCGGCGGATTCCGAAGAAGATGAGTTTGTCCTTGAGAAGACGGAGTTTCAGGAGCCAATGGGCGCCCGCGTCCGCCGAGTGCTCACCGCCCCGTTCCGAGTGTTTACCGGCGACGAATAGGTCGTTTCGGTTTCATCCTGTCCCATACGTTGTCCCTTTTCTGATCGTCCATGCTCAAGTCGCTCGAACTCTTTGGATTTAAGAGTTTTGCCGACAGAACCGTTTTTGAATTCCACGAAGGCATCACAGGTGTCGTGGGACCAAACGGCAGCGGCAAGAGCAACGTCGTGGACTCAATTAAGTGGCTCCTCGGAGATCAGAGCGCCAAGAGCCTGCGTGGCAAGGAAATGACGGACGTCATTTTCAACGGTTCCACCAGTCGCGGAGGAGCTCAGTTCGCTGAGGCGACGCTGACCTTTGATAACACAACTCGATTTCTGCCTCTGGAATTCGACGAAGTTTCTGTTGGCAGGCGACTGTGGAAGAGTGGTGACTCGGAATACCTGATCAATGGGACAGTGGCGCGTCTTAAGGACGTTCGTGAACTGTTGATGGGTACGGGAGCCGGGACTGCGTCCTACTGTATCATTGAACAGGGACGAGTGGATCAGATTCTGCAGTCCAACGCAGCGAACCGCCGTTTGATTTTTGAAGAGGCGGCCGGGATTAGCCGCTTCAAGCAGCGTAAGAACGAGGCTGAACGTCGCCTTGAACGGGTCGAACAGAACCTGCTGCGGCTCACAGACATTGTGGACGAGGTTGGCTCCCAGGTCCGCAGCATTCGAAACCAGGCAAAGAAAGCCATGGAGTACCGCGAGGTCTCCACGGAACTTGAACGACTCTGGGTTGGCGTCGTGGCAGACGATTATCGACGTCAGTCAATGGTTCGCGAACGCCTGACCGAACAGCAGGACGAAGCCGAACAGGTGCTGACTGAAATGCGACAGCGTCAGCAGCATGCGGAGCAACAACTGTCAGAAGCGGATGAAGCTCTGGCAGCGGTGGATGATGAACTGCGGGAGGCAGAACGCGGACGGGCAGAGCTCAGAAACCGCATCGCGACACTCGAAACAACTCTGCGACATCAGATCGCTCGCGAGTCCGAGCTGACCTCAGAGTCAACTCGTCTGCAACGACAGCGTACCGTCATGGACGGGCGTGTCGTGGAGGCTGAAAAAGAAGAACGTCACCTGAACAGTGTTCTGACGCTTGAGCAGCAGAGATTCTCTGAACGAAAGGCGGAGCAGGAAACGAGTACGGTTCGCCTCCGGGAGCTCTCAGAATCACTTCAGGAAGCGCAGTCCGCCATTCAGCAGGTGCGGCAACTGCTCAACGATCGGAATCAGGTTGCAGGTGAACTGCAATCCCGTGCTGCAGCTCTGCAACACGAGAAACAGTCACTGGAACAGCGTCGGACGGAACTTGCCGACAGTGGCCAGGTCCTTGCTCAGGAAATCAGTGAGCTTGAACAGAAGGCAGCTGAACAGGACGTCCGAACATCCGCTGCAGCTGAAAAACTTGCCGGCGTTGAAGAAGCGGCTGACGCGCTGCTCAACAATCGAGACGACCTGCTGAACCAGCAACTTCAGTCTCGAGACACGCTCGCCGACCTTCGAGAACAGCGAAGCGCGGTGGTGGCACGCAGAACGGTCCTCGAAGATCTGGAGGACAGGCAGGAAGGATTCGGCATTGGTGCCCGTGAAATCCTTCGGCGGGCTGAGGAAACACAGGAGGAACCGTGGACTCTGATCCGAGGCAGTGTGGCTGATCTGCTCGACGTTGATATGGAAAACGCAGCACTGCTTGAAGTTGCACTGTCAGGCCGAGCTCAACTGCTGGTCATTGATCGACTGGAACCACTTGTTCGGTACATCAACTCCGGGCGGTGTCAGATGAACGGGCGCGTCGGCTTTGTTTCTCTGGAAGAAGTGGAAGGAGCGGAGCCACTTAGTCAGCGACCAGCCATTCAGGAGTCTCCGGCGTCACCACTGGACACATCGATTCCGCTTGAGGATTCTCAATTCAGCAGCGGAATCTTTGGAGATGACTGGCTGGAAAGCACGGACACGTTTTCTTCCGGCATGGGTGATGAGTTCGTTCCTCAGCTCAATGTGACCTGGGTCGACGAGAACGGTGAGATTCCTCCGGTTCGTTCCGTCTTTTCTGATGTCAGACTGCCTCCGGAATCGCTGGCTGGTCGACCTGGCATTGTTGGTCGCGCTGACAGTCTCGCTCGCTCACCTCGTCATGTTCCATCCCTTGCGTCACAACTTCTTGCAGATACGTGGGTGGTCCAGTCTCTGGACGATGCACTGCGACTGCAGAACGAGTTTGGATCCGATTACCGCTTTGTGACACTTCAGGGAGAACTCGTCGAAAAAGATGGCACGCTGCACGCAGGCATGGTGCGTACGGAATCAGCCGTCGTTTCCCGAAAGAGTGAACTCCGCCGACTGAAGAATGAACTCCATCGGGTCGAGCACCTGATCTCCGAGCGGGATCTTCGACTTCAGAAGTTGATTGAGTCGATCGAGTTTGCTGATACAGAATTGCAGACAACTCGGGACCACGTTGAACAGTGTGCTTCTGAACTTCGCACAGAGCAGCAACAGGCTGCGGAGATTCGGCAGTCACTCAACGTCAGTCAGACGAATCAGCAGACGCTCGACAGTCAGATCGCAGATCTTGCTCAGCGAATCGCTCAGCTCAGCAGTGAACTGGACGAGAACCTGGCGGTTGCCGGAACGGCAGAAGAACAAATCAATGACCTAAAGGAAGAAATTGAACAGGCCGAGCAGGGACTACTGCAGGATCAGTCGGAACTCGACAGTCTGGAGCGCAGTCGGAACGAAGCCAGTGTTGAGCTATCTCGCTCGGAGGAGCGTGTCCTGGGAATGCAGGATGCCGTTCAGCGTCTGGAAGACGACCTGAGTCAGCGGAGACTTCAGCAACAGGAAGCGGTTCGGCGTCTGGTGGCGGGTAACGAACGACTGGCCGAACTGTCACTCAGCAGACTTAACGTGGCCGCTGAAATATCAGAGCTGCTCGTGTATGACGAGAAAATGACAACGGAGATCGACGTTCGTGCAGACGCCCAGTCACTACTGAGAGCCCGACGTCAGGAAGCCACCAACGCGGAACAGGAAGCCCGGGAAGTCTGCCGCAAACATGAAAAGCAGTTTCATGAAATTGAACTGCAGGTCAGTGGAATTGAACATCAGTTGCAGGCTGCCGCTGAGCGGATTCAGGACGAATATCAGATCACAGTCGAAGAAGCCGTTGAGGACGGACGATCCGCCGTTGCCGCATGGCTGACCGATCAGGCACGACGAGACCTGCCGGAACCTGAGGAAGATGATGTCGACGACGAATTTCCGGAACTGTCCATTGATGATCCGCAGGTTCAGCAGACACTCAGGGACGAAGAACGATTCCAGGCCCTTCGACAGGATGTAGATCAGCGTATCAATCAGCTTCGTAAGCAGATCAAGCGGCTCGGCAATGTCGGCGCAGACAGTCTCGAAAGTCTTAACGAACTGGAATCACGCTTCAATCGTCTGCACTCCCAGCTCAAAGACCTTGAAGCGGCACGGGACACACTCCGCGCAATGGTTCAGCAGATCAATGCTGAGAGTCAGCGGATGTTTGAGGAATCATTCCGTTGCGTTCAGGGTCACTTTCGAGAGCTGTTTCGACGGCTGTTTGGCGGTGGCGAGGCAGATGTCATCCTTGAGGACCCTGAAGATGTCCTCGACTGTTCCATTGACGTCGTAGCGCGACCTCCCGGCAAAGAGCTTCGCAGTATTTCACTTCTGAGCGGAGGTGAAAAAACCATGACGGCCGTGGCACTGTTGCTGGCAATCTTCAGAAGCCGCCCAAGTCCATTCTGTATTCTCGACGAAGTGGATGCGGCCCTGGACGACGCCAATATTGGTCGATTCGTTGGTGTCCTCAAGGACTTCCGCGAGGAAACTCAGTTCATCATGATTACTCACCGCAAGCCAACCATGGCGGTGACTGATGTGCTGTACGGTGTGACCATGGAAGAATCCGGAATCTCAAAACGACTCGTCGTAAGGTTCGAAGAAATCGACGACCAGGGCAACTTTGTCCCGCGCGATCAGGAAAACAAAGCTGCCTGAATCTGCACGGTCCTGTCTTCTGCTTAACACCGCCAGCTCCGGTGTTCAGATCTCGCTCTTCTCGACGGAAGAACTTCGGTGACAGGTGCTCTCAAGAGCGGATCCTCGAGGTGTTCGTCACGACACACAGGAAGAGGGGATCAGGATGATCAAAGCGACAGCTGTTGTCGCACTCATTGGCAGCACACGGTGTCATGCCGTTTCAGCTGAGACGATTGGTCGACGAGCTACGCTCAGAGGCATTGCCAACTAGCTTCCTGGCAACTCAGCCCAGCCCGCTGCGAAACGTGGAACTCCGGAGGTCAGGTTCGCGACGTACGACTGAGCACTAAACGAACAGAATCGGAAAGTCCGGTAATAGCGATTGGGTTAAATCCGGCACGGTTAACGAGCAATCAAAATGAAGAAAATGGGCAATAACACCCACCTGCAATCCCGAGATGCGGCAGGGTTAATCAGCAAAGGACTCTGCGGGTCTCCTCTCCCTGTTCTCAGTTTCGCTGAAATTCTGACGTCTGAAATGCCTGCCTGGGTTCGAAGTCCGGCGGAACACGTGTCAACCGTCACCTGGTATCGCGGGCACCTTAATCTGCGTAAGCAGCGACATGTTCGTATGTGGCACCAGGACCTGGCATTGCCGAGTGAATGGGCATGAACTTCGTGGTCAGTGGAGTGGTGAAGGCACCAGATTCACTCCTGCACCACTCCTCAGAATTCATGCCTCATCGATTACTCATCCTCACCCTTATGCTCAACTGCGCGCCATTCGCTCAGTCAGGCGTAATCATTGCCCCAACGTCTGCGGTCATCAACCGAGGCGGACCGGGTTACGGCTTTATTGAGGATACACATAATCAAAACGGTCTCTTAGACGGTTATGTAGATGGTGTCACTGACTTTGACACCTATATCGCGTCCAATCCCCTCCACAGCACCGCCTATTGGCGTCAAGAGTGGTTTGCCAACTGGGGCGGCGGGCGAGCGACAATTACTTACGATTTTGGCTCGACAGTCCGCGTTGACCGGTTCGCTCTGTGGAACGAAGAGGCGTCCGGAGTTCGATCTTTCAATCTGCTGGCGTCGACGGACGGAAGCCGATTCACGAGGGTGCTGAGAAACGCAATCCCGACTAACAATACGGGGCTCTATACGGCAGACGTTTTTTCATTCGATGTGACGGAAGCAAGATACTTCCGCTTCCGCGCACGAGGCCCTGAAGCGGGTGCTGGATTCAATGCGGCTGCAATTGGTGAGATCGCATTTCGTCAGGCGCCAGAACCTGCCGGGGTTCCGGAACCTGCACTACTTCCCGTATTCGGGCTGGGACTTATCGCCGTAGCCGGCTATCGTCGACTCAGTCGCACGCGCCGAAAGTGCAGCACTGACGCTGCGTGAGATTGGCACAATGCGGCGAGCCAGACGTTCACCGGCGGCGTTTCTTCTTCGCCGGCCCCTTCTTGCGCGCAGCTCCACGGCGTGATTCCGGGCGACTGCGTTTTGTCTCGCGTACCGCTTTCTTCTTTTGAGCAGATCGCCGCGGCCGCGATGTTGTTGAGGAGTTGCGTTTCTCCGGTGCCGTACGAATGAACTCATAAAGTTCAGCGAGTTCCGCGGGACGAAGTTCCCTGCAGAAACCAGGTTCGAGTCGGCCGATCCTGAGAGGTCCAAACGCCTGTCGTTCAAGATGCATGACCTTGTGGCCGGCTCGAGCAAGCAGGCGGCGAATCTCACGGTTCTTACCTTCCTGCAGCTCCAGTTCCAGCCAGGCACTGCGTCCCTGCTTCTTCTTGAGCCGGATGCTGTGAAATCGGAAGAAGCCGTCTGAAAAGTGCATCCCGCGTCGGAGTTCAGTGAGTGTCTCCGGTTCCGGTATCCCGGCCACCTGAACCCGATATTTGCGAATGACTTCATATCGCGGGTGTGCCAGTTGCTCTGCAAGAGCACCGTCATTTGTGATCAGCAACAACCCCTGAGTGTTCTCATCCAGTCGCCCGACCGTGAAGAGTTTCGCATCGTTGTTTGGGACCAGATCAACAGCTCGTGGACGTCCCGCAGGATCTCGGTTCGTACAAACGACTCCCTTGGGTTTGTTCAGCAGGTAGTATCGATACGTCGGCTGAACAAGTCGCTCTCCGTCAAGTCGGACATCCTGCTCTTCGGGCTTCACATGTGTGGCTGGGTTTGTTTCCACCTCTCCATCGACGGTGACGCGACCATTCCGAATCAGTTCTTCGCAATTGCGCCTCGAATCAACACCGGCGTTGGCCAGGAACTTCTGCAGGCGCGTGCCTTTCTGGCCGTCGTTCAGAAACGCCGGACGTCCCCCCTGACGGGGCTGGCGGGCTCGAGGCTTGCGAGTCATGGCTTGAGAGTCCAAAGAAATGGATGCTGAATTGTATTGCCGAAGCAGTAGTGAGCGCCTTGAGGGACTGGTTTCCGCCCAGCACACGAACCGTCACGCCGAGTCGGTGACTCAGAGTCTGCCTGACTGGTTCACTTTCACCAGCCGTAATATTTTTACCAGTCGGCAGACTGGTGGCAGCTGGATGACACATTGACGCGTCTGGGACAGATGTAAAGTGCAATCATCGGGAATCACCGGCCTGAGGGCCAACAGCGTGTCATGAGCGGATTCTCGCCCCGATAAATCGCGATAAAGAGAATAATCTCGCGTTAAAACCGTGTATCATGCCCCAGAGCGGCAACGCTCAACAGACTTCAAAGCCTGCTCAAACAGGACCCTGTCATGTCTCGATTCGCAACTCCACTCGCATTCCTGATTGCTTTTGTTGTCGTTCCCAGTGCATGGGGCCAGGTCGGAAACCTCGGCGGAGGTAACAATGCGGGCGGTAACGATGCAGGGGCCAATAATCGAGCGACAGACACCAGCGGAGGTGCCACCACGTCCGGAGAAGGTTCTGCCACCACAAGCGGCGACCTGAGCTCAGAAGCTGACGGTGCCGAAGCGGGAGCAAACCGGGCGACAGGATTCATTGGCGGAGGAGCAGCTGACAATGGTTTCGTTGGCGGTGGAGCGGAGTCTGATTTCGTCAGCAGTCGACGTTTTCAGGGTATCCAGCAGGAACAGATCAATAAGTCCACGACAGCGCAAAGCAGCGGCAGCCCTCGCCGAGTGCCGGTTTCATTCCGAGTCGGTTTTCAGGTGACAAGGAATCCTGGTTCATCGCTTCTGATTCGAAAAGGAACACGAACGCCTCTTCAGAAAGTAGCTGTCAGCCGACCCGAGCTTCGTGGAATAAACGTTGCTGTGGATGCAAAAGGAGTCGCCGTACTGACGGGCGTCGCTCCGGACCCGGCCGCCGTTAGACTGGCCGCCAATATGGTGCGACTTCGGGCGGGCGTTCGACGGGTGCAGAGTCAGGTCAGAGTTACCGCAACCACTGTGCGTCCGTAGAGCTGCAACGCCGGCACATACACGACGTACAACGGAGGCCCGGTGATTGGTTTCCCTGCCGTGCGAAGGCACGCTCACGAGCACGAACGCAAGTGCTTTGAGACACTGGACTGCGCCACGTGCCTGTATGTGATGTCAGTGATCCACTGATCGACGTGCTACTGACGAAACGCCTCTTTCAGCCGACGAACCACGCCTCGTAACAGGATGTTAAGGACTGTTCCGCGAGGATTATCGTTGATCATGAACGTCCACGTCGAAGAAGGTGCGCGCAGCCCTTCTGCTTCAAGGTCGATCCCGGTTTCTGACCACTCTGCTTTCTGCAGTGATTGAACAACCCGCGACTGGACCTCGCTGAGAAACGAATCAAACTCCATTCGCATCTGACGGTTGAAAACGTCATACGGGTTCATGCCGCCATAGCTGGCAAGATGTATGCCGTGGCGAATCTCGCCGGCGCGGGCAAGATGTTCACTCCAGCACCAGTCGATGTGAATCAGGGTGGCCTGGCGTTCGGATTCCAGAACTACTGACTCACCAAACTTTGCAACCAGAGACTGAAAGAAGGCGGGATCCTGAACGCGTAGAGCGTTCGGAGACTTTTTCCGCGTCAGCAGGTTCATTCGGTCCTCACTGATTCTGCACCGCTGAATCTCAAGCAATTCAGAATAGACACGCAGAGTGCGACGAATCTCGAGGCTCTCACCTTCAATCACGCGCTGCACGAACGAGATCTTCTCGGCTGTTCGTCGATCTTTGACTTCTGGTTCTTCTGAACTGTTGGACGAGTCCAGCAGATCAGCAATGCCATGCCGGCGAATCAGGTCATCGTCCAGACTGATAAAGAATCGAGATTCTCCCGGGTCTCCCTGTCGTCCGGATCGGCCTCTTAGCTGATTGTCGATTCGACGACTCTCGTGACGATTCGTTCCAATGACGTAGAGTCCGCCGGCCTCGAGAACCTGCTCCCGGTGAACGCCATCGCTGCCACCGGGACAGATATCGGTCCCGCGACCTGCCATGTTGGTGGAGATTGTGAGTGCACCAGGAGCACCGGCTTCGGAAATAATCTCAGCTTCAAGGTGGTCATTAGCAGCGTTCAGCACCCGGCAGGCGAGACCGTGCTGTCCGAGTCGTTCGGCAAGTTCTTCTGACTCCTCTACGCTTCCAGTGCCAACAAGCACCGGTCGACTTCGACGATGTTGTTGAAGAATCTCCTCCACCAGTGCCTCAACTCGCTCCTCGGACGTTCGAAAAATTCGGTCCTGCTGATCTCTGCGGACACATTCCCGATGATTCGGGATGATGACGACCTGCAGGTTGTATAGCTGCAGAAACTCCTCAGCGGCCGGCGCTGCTGTTCCCGTCATCCCTGCCAGTTGATCATAGAACTGCATGTAGTGCTGCAGCGTAATCGAGTTGAGGATCTGCCCCTGCGGCTGAATCTCAAGCCCTTCCTTGGCTTCCAAAGCAGCCTGAAGCCCACCAGGCCACTTGCGATTGTGAGCAACTCGTCCCGTGAACTCGTCAATGAGTTCAAGCTGATCACCTCGCACGATGTAATCGATGTCACGATTCAGAAGTGCCTGTGCCTGCAGAGCAACATTCAATCGTGAGAGAACAGGTCCGTACTCTTCTGTGTGAAGCTCATCGATTCCCAGCCGCCGCTCGACGTACAGAATTCCTTCTTCAGTGAGACTCACGTTGCGGCCGCTGGATGTAATGGAATAGTGTTGCGGCTGAAGCTCCCTGACAAGCCTTGAATAAGCCTGGAGGTCTGTGCCGTCTGCTTCCGTCTCGGCAGCAATCACAAGCGGGATTCGCGCTTCGTCAATCAGAATTGAATCTGCTTCGTCGACGATGGCAAACGGATATGCGTCCTGCACGATATCATCAACCTGACAGGCAAGCTGGTCTCTCAGGTAGTCAAACCCCGCTTCCCGCGCTGTGATATAGGTAATGTCTGAACGATAGGCTGCCCTGCGTTCCGGTCGAGAAGTTTCCTGAATGACATGACCGACCGTAAGGCTGAAGAATTCGTAGAGCGGCTTCATCCAGTCGGCATCTCGCTCCGCAAGGTAGTCGTTAAATGTCAGCACATGACAGCGCGAGCCGGTAAGCGCTTTCACACAGACGGCCACCGCGGCTGCGAGGGTCTTTCCCTCACCCGTCTGCATCTCGATACAGCGACCATCAAACAGGGCACGTGCAGCCATCACCTGAACGTCGTAAGGTCGGAGTTTCAACGTCCGGTCAGAAGCCTCTCGTACGGCTGCGAACAACTGCCGCAGGTCGAAGTCCTCTGCTGCACACTCTGCAATCTGCCTTATTCGGGCGTCATCATAATCACGCAGTGTCTGCTGAAGCGTATTGACTTCCTCAACAAACTTATCCAGATCGCTGTTAAAGACTTGAATGCCGTTGCGCAGTCGACTGACGAACTGCACAAGGCCGGATAGGAGACGGCGCATGCAATACCTGCGGGCGGGGTTGGCTGGCCGCACATTAGCGAGCGGCGGGTAAGAACGCGAGAACAGTGTCTCGCCGGCGACCATGCGGGCCAGCAGATGCACATCCTGTTCGCTCGCATAACAGACTTATGAGATTGCATACGATTTACGGACTGTGCTGCAGCGGCAACGAGGGTGACTGTAAGACACAGATTTTTCGCCTCGTCACCCGAAGCGTGAGCGAGGAGAACCGATGCATCGACAAGCAGAACCGTCGCTCACGCTTCGGGTTACCATTGAAAAGGGCGTCAAACTGCTTACCTCAAAGCATCCGATTTCCGATGCAGCCACCGGCATCCGTAGATCTTCCAAACGCTGCATTCATGCAGTTTGCAGCGCAAAAAAAGACCCGGCATAAATACCGGGTCTCGAGCTCAGAGTAGGTTGCTGAGAATCATTCTTCTTCAGCACCTTCTTCTGTTTCCGTTGGCGGAGGGCCAAGCTGTTCTGCGAGCAGCTTGTTCAGAGCGTTACCACGAGCACTCATGGAAATCACTTTGCCTTCTTTGTCGACAAGAATGGCAGTTGGAATTCCTGAAACACCGTAGTGAGCAGCAAGTGGGTTATTCCAACCCATTTCTTCCTTCTTGTCACTCATCAGGTTTTCCCATGTGAGTTCCTGATCGGTGACGTACTTTTCGTAGGCAGCGTAAGTGTTGTCCAGGTTAACACCGACAATGGCGAAGCCTTTGTCTCCGTAGAGTTCCAGCTGCTTCTTCATGTTCGGGATTTCTGCGCGACACGGTCCACACCAGCTGGCCCAGAAGTCGACAAGAACAACTTTGCCGCGGTATTTTTCCCACTCAAAGTCTTTGCCATCGGCGGTACGCCCATTGATCTCCATGAACTTGCCCGGCAGTCGAACTCGTCGAGCAGACCCCCTGATGCGATCCGCTCGAGAGCTGATCTGTGGGTCCTCAGAACCTGCAGCGAGTGTTGCCAGACGATCATAGAAGACGCCGGCGCCTTCGCCCTGAAGAGCTCGGCCAATTCCGGATGCTGCACCGTAGAGGTCACGATTGAGTCCTTCTTCTTCAGCAACTTTGAAGAAGTCGTTGATGAACGCGTCGCGTGCTTTGGGTTTCATGGAGCGAACAGTCGCAGCACGAGCCATCAGCTTCTGGACGACGACCAGTTTCTGAACGAATGGTCGTTCGTCCTTTTCAAGACTTTCAAGAAGTTCAGTCAGCTGCTTACGAGCTGAAGGTTCGTAGCGAGAAAGTGCATTCAGAGCGCGGATCTGCTCTGTCAAAGCTCGCTTAACGTCAGCTTCTTTGTCGCTCTTCTCAACAATCAGTTCGCTCGCCTTCACGATAGAACCAATCATCTCTTTGAACTGTTCCAGCGTTCGCGGACGTGACGCCTTGGATTTGGCAATGAACCGGAACAGGCCTGCTGCATCGGCATCCTGTGGAACTTCGTAAGGACTCTTTGCCTCTTCCTCGGCAGCGGGTTTCTCGTCCTGAGCAATTACCGGAACGACCATCAGCCCGGCAAGAAGGAACGCGAGAAGGGAGGTTGGTTTCATTTTGGAACCTGCGGTAGGTAAAGAAAGAGGATTCGGGATTGCGCAATCTACCCTCAGAAACACCGGTCGAACAGCCTTGCACCAGCAAATTCAAAGCAACGGCAGATAATGAGGAAACGCAACTATTCGGAGTCGTTGATTGTCGTGAAGGGAGTTTTGCGACTGATGCGTTTCATCAGCCCCTTCAGGACTTTACCCGGCCCAACTTCGTAGAATTGGTCGATGCCGTCATCCAGCATCCTGCGGATGGAATCTTCCCATCGGACTGGCTGCAGTACCTGTTGGACGAGGATGCTGCGAATCTCTTCAGGATCGGAATGAACGTCGGCATCGACGTTGGAAATCACAGGGATTTCCGGTGGAGAGATGGCCGCTTCACCAAGGACTTCCGCCAGTTGGTCATCGGCAGGCTTCATGATCGGTGTATGAAAGGCACCTGCCACAGCCAGAGGAACGGCGCGTCCCCCTGCTGCTTCCGCCAGCTCTGCCGCTCGTTCACAGGCAGCGTTTTCACCGCTCACGACTGTATTGCCGGGACACAGGTAATTTGCGATCTGAATCGAGCCGTGAGCAGCAGCTTCGTCGCACACCTGCTGCACCTGATCTCGTTCCAGCAGCAGAATACTCACCATTCCGGAGGGTGTCGCATCAGCAGCCGCCTGCATCGCCTGTCCTCGCCGCTGGACAACCTTCAGGCCGTCTTCGAAAGACATGGCTCCGGCAAATACGAGCGCCGTATACTCGCCGAGACTCAGACCGGCAGCCACCTCACACGAAGGGACCACGTCCGGCTGGTCAGCTCGCAGTTTCTCCAGAGCAGCAAGGCTGGCGACAAACAGAGCTGGCTGGCTGTAGATCGTTGAATCGAGCTCTTCCTCCGGCCCCTCAAAGCACATCTTTGCGAGGTCGTAGCCGAGAATCTCGCTGGCCTTATCAAACAGTGCTTTGGCAGCGGGATACTCTTCGACAAGTTTGCGCCCCATCCCGACATGCTGGGCGCCCTGACCAGGAAACAACAATGCAATTCGTGACATGATTGATTCTCCTCTGCGGCTGTCCGCCTTTACCGCTTTGAGTACTGCTACTCGACAGCAGCAGTGGCTGCCGCCAGCTGTTCCACAATCTGTACATTGATGTGGTTGGTCTTCAGCTTCATCGCTGCCGCCAGGGCATTCTGGATTGTGCGCGCGTTGCTGGAACCGTGACAGATGATACAGCTGCCATCAATGCCCAGCAGCGGAGCTCCCCCGGACTCCTGATAACGATAACGTTGTCCGGCACTATGGAGCGCCTGTTTGGCAGCGGCCTGCTGAGATTCATCGAGCGCGCCAACAATTGCCGCTCCAATGGACTTCATCATGAAGTCCGCCATCCCTTCGCTGACCTTCAGGACGACGTTGCCCACGAAACCTTCGCAGACAAGCACATCAGCTTCACCGTGATAGAGACCTCGGCCTTCGACGTTGCCGATGTAGGAATCCTTAAGCGAAGACTGTGCGAGGTACTTATGAGTCTCGCGGTAGAGCTCGTTGCCTTTGCCCTCTTCGCTGCCGATATTCATCAGCCCGATTCGCGGCGACTCGATTCCGAGGATCTCGCGGGCGTAGATGCTTCCCATCACAGCATATTGGAACAGGTGCTCCGGACGAGCAGCCGGATTGGCGCCCACATCCACAAGGACGCTCTGGCCTTTAAGGTTGGGGAGCGTGACTGCAATGCCGGGGCGTTTCACACCTTTGAGAAACAGGCGAGTTCGCAGGCCTGCGGCCACGACCGCGCCCGTGTTGCCGGCACTCACCACAGAATCGGCTTCCTGTGCGGCCATCATTTGCCAGCACCGAGCGATCGAACAGTTTGGCTTAGCACGGAGTGCAACGGTCGGCGTCTCGTCCATTCCCACAAAGCCATCTGCGGGAACGACGGAGATTCGGTCTGCCGGGTAGGTGTGTTCGGACAGCCTCGCTGTCAGGATTTCCTCATCCCCGACGAGGCTGACGTGTAACTGATCGTTTTCAGTGACTGCTGCAACAGCACCCGCCACATTGGGATCGGGCGCGTCATCGCCCCCCATGGCGTCAAGGGCGATCCTGATCACGACTAGTCCTCGTCAACAGTCATTGTGCGGCCCTGGTAGTAACCACACGTTGGGCAAATCACATGTGTTGGCACAGACGCTCCACACTGAGGACAGCGGGAAAGCTGGATCGGCTTCACAGCATTGTGGCTGCGACGCTTTCGAGAACGAGATTTAGATTGTCTTCGCTTTGGAACAGCCATTGCTTTTTCCAATCAGAAAAATGCTCACCGGTTCAAACACTTGCGAACCGGTTGCGATGCGGAAGTGGTTCTCTGCAGATTAAGCTTCTGTCATCGGCACCCCAAACAGGCCTGTGACACAGAAACTGCCTCATTCCGCAGTTGAATTATTGTCTGCCAGATTCATTGGTCGTCGGTGTCTGCTGAAGACGCCAGAATAGTCGACGTAAACCTTTTGCAATCTTCGATTTAAGACGCCACCCGAATTTCAGAACGCGGAATCCTGGTGCAGTCGTCTCAGACTGTCAAGAACTGATCGGGCAGAGTACCGAACGGACGCTGAAAACTCAGGCATTTCCCTTGGAAAACGGAGCATTTTCGGAAATCGGAGACCGCTGGAAGAATTCTCAACCAACGTTGCCACTCCCCCCCTAAGCGTATCATAATGTATCAAGCAGTGAAGCAAAGGGACGCAGTCCTTTCCGATTCGCTCAGACAGAAGTTTGTGTTTTGAAGAAAACCTCGGCCGCAAACCAGAAATACGGCTCACAAACCCGGCTCTTTCCGCCTGCCATTCCCCCAAAAACGAAAGACCGCCCACGTTCGCGGCATTTTGTGTCGGGAAGCATCGGCCCCGGTTGAATCGACGATCCCACGGGTAGAATCACTCCGAACCTCTGAGCACAGGTCGGCTCAGAGAATAAGTCCCCTCCTTCCCAATCATCCTCGGGCGTCTGACTTCATGGCTACTGATTCTGTTTCTCCTCTGAGCGCGGTCCCCGATGATCGTGGGCGATTTGGCGACTTTGGACGCCGCTATGTGCCGGAAACTCTGATGTTTGCCCTGGACGAACTGTCGCAGGCTTACGAAGACGCTCAAAAGGACCCTGAGTTTGATCGCCAGTTTCGCGACCTGCTCAAGAATTATGTGGGCCGGCCCAACCCTCTGTATTTCGCAGAGCGGCTGACAGAACGTTGTGGCGGAGCTCGGATCTTCTTTAAGCGGGAAGACCTTAATCTGACGGGCGCTCACAAGATCAACAACACAATCGGTCAGGCCCTTCTGACGATGCGGATGGGAAAGAAACGAATCATTGCCGAAACGGGGGCCGGCCAGCATGGAGTGGCAACCGCGACGGCCTGTGCTCGATTCGGCTTCCCCTGCGTCGTCTACATGGGGGAAGAAGATGTCCGCCG
>CAJWGB010000113.1 GCA_913031625.1 uncultured Planctomycetaceae bacterium
TTTCACCTCTAAATTGTGCAGTGAAATTTATTATCTTTACCAAATCATGCTCAAAACTAATGAATACACTCCTTGCATCATTCAGTTTTTCAGAGAACCATTTTTGCAAAGATAAATTTATATTAAGGTCGGTCAGCTCATTGTTGTTCGCCTCCAAAGACATCAATGTTGGTAGGTGTTGAAGTGTTTTGGGCAAGCAGGTCAAACCATTTCCCGAACAGGCAAGCTGGGTTAGCTCGGTGAGCTGTCCGATTGATTCAGGCAAGGTGCTCAAGTTGTTCCCATTCAGCTCAAGCACAGACAGTTTTGAGAATTCGCCAATCCAAGAGGGCAGCTCTGAAAGCGCATTGTGGGAGAGGTTTAAATGGGTCAGCCCAGAGAGACCACAAAGAGGCGACAGCGAAGACAGCCTGTTGAGTGAAATCTGGCGTGCATTCCTCGTCACGATGGTGATCGCATTGATTGCAGAGGCATTGCTGTGCGTTCCGGAACGTACGCAGGCAGAAATAAAGGCGGCGGCAGCACCATGAAGTTTTACTGGACAGCTGGCACGCTGACATTTTCGATCATTGTCCTGATTTTCGCTGCAATCTGCTGTGTGATCAGCTGGCGCCGCGCTGGCAGGACAAAGGCCATGGCGGGGCTCGAGGTTCTGCGCATAGTGCTGATTGCGGCAGCGTTGTTTACGCTCAACAAGCCGCAGATCCCTAAAGAGCACAATCAGGATGAGAAGCCCAGGCTGATCGTTCTGTACGATATTTCCAGCAGCATGCTGACGCAGGACGTGGCATCGACTGACGAAGAGTCCAGCCGAGCACTCACTCGGCTCAAGGCCACACAACCCTTCCTGAATAAGGAACTCTGGAACCCGGTAGGGGAAAAGATGGAAGTGGTTTTTCAGCCATTTTCATCTCCGCGCGCAGAGACCGATGACTCTGACGTTGAAGCGGCTGATGTCGAGCCAGGGGGTGACTCCGATGGAGAATCGGAAGGAGCCACCGATGATTCGGGTGACGGTGATGAAAAAGGACAACGCCCCAGGACTGAGTTCGAACGCATTGCTGAAGCACTGGGAACGACGCCCGCCGATCTGACGGAGGTTGTCTCGGGTCTGAACATGAAGGCCACTGACCTGAATGAAGCCATGCAGGATGCCATGCGCAACAATCCCAACCTGCGGGCAATTGTGCTTGTGTCAGACGGCGACTGGAACGCTGGTAAATCACCGAGTTCCACCGCTACCGAACTGAGGATGCGGGAAATTCAGGTCTGGCCCGTTGCCATGGGCAGTCGGGAACGTCTGCCCGACCTTGAGTTGAAGAGTACTCAGGCACCGGACTCCACCGTCGTCAACAAGATTCTCCGAGTACCGTTTCGGGTCGAGAACCATCTCCCCAAAGATCAGACATTTACGGTCAAGCTATCCGGGGTTCGGAGGGCTCCGCCTGAAGAAGGGCGTATTGAAACGGCAATCGAGTCCGTCGAGAAGACGATCACAGTTCCGGCTCTGGGACGTTTGCAGGATACCATCGAGTGGACTCCTGAATTGATGGGTAAGTATCTGCTCAGGCTGGAGATCCCGGTTCTTGATGAAGAGGCGATTGAGGATAACAATCGGGTTGATTTGACTGTTGCCGTCAAGAAAGAAGAACTTCGAGTGCTTATTGTGGAGTCGTATCCCCGGTGGGAATATCGATATCTGCGAAATGCACTGGAACGTGACCCGGGCGTCACTGTCGACTGCCTGCTCTATCATCCGGATAATGAAAACGTTGGTGGTGGGCGAGGCTACATCGATGAGTTCCCCAAACGCGAAAAGCTTTCGGACGGAACGTGGCGGGATACGCTCTTTGACTATGACGTGGTCTTCCTTGGTGATGTGTCGATGGACGACAAGCAACTGAAGAAGGAAGACTGTCGGCGACTGCGAACATTGGTTCGCAGTCATGCGGGTGGGCTTGTTTTCCTTCCTGGATTTCGTGGCCGACAGCTCTCTTATCTTGCACCCGACGTGCAGATCGCCAACGTCACCGAAGAGTTTCCTCTGGATGATCTCTATCCGGTGAACATGGACCTGGCGCGTCCTCGCGGCATTGGTTCGGCTCGACCGGCACGCTATGCGCTCACTGAAACCGGTCGCCGCAGTCTGCTGACGCGACTGGAGCCTGAAGACGAGGAGAATGAGGCCGTCTGGAATTCACTGCCTGGATTTCAATGGTATGCGGCAGCGATCAATGTCAAAGAAGGTCGCGAAATGCTGGTGGTTCATGGCAATGAATCCAACAGCAAGGGCCGAATTCCGCTGGTTGCAACCGGGACCTCTGGAACCGGGAAGCTGTTATACATGGGATCCGACAGTGCATGGCGATGGCGAAAAGGTGTGGAAGACCTTTATCACTACCGCTTCTGGGGGCAGGTCGTTCGTTGGATGGGCTACCAGCGACACCGCACGAATCAAAAGAACATTCGCCTGTTCACTTCTCCGGACCGACCGGAACAGGGCAATGAAGTGACGCTCAACGCCAACGTGATGGGCCAGAACGGTAACCCTCTTGAAGAAGGCGAAGTGATTGTGCAGGCCACTGCACCCAGCGGGAAGATTCAATCCATTCGGCTTTCTCCGGCGACTGGTGACTATCAGGGACTGTTTACCGGGAAGTTCACGCCGCGAGAAGGAGGGGAGTATCGAATGCTGACCAGCTGTACTGAGGCCAACGTCAGTTTGAAGTCAGATCTGTATGTGACTCCCACTGAAAAAGAGCGGATTGGGCTTCCTGCACGCTCGGATGTCCTGGAAGAGATCGCGAACGTCACGAACGGTGAGATGGCCCAGGCGGATGGCATCTCAAATCTTGTCGAGAAGATTGCCGCTCTTCCGGAGAGAGAACCAGAGATCCTGGAACACCCATTGTGGAGTGACCCGCTTTGGGGCGGCGGTATTATCGTGCTGCTGAGTGTGTTCTGGACCGCCCGTAAGTTTGCTGGCCTTGCGTAATCCGATTGGGTGCGCCGCCGTGATACGTGGTATCTGAGGTCGCTCAAGCTCGGAGTTCTTGTGCCTGCAGGATTGTTGGGTACCACATGTCGTGGCTGGGTAAACAATTTGCCACAAAATCGACGAATTCCTTTACAGGCAGAATTTGCTGGTTTAACTTCCTCGCTGTTGGGACGGGATGGGATCCTGTCCAGCAGGACGGCAGCACTGCCTCCTGACCGAATGGATTCGGCTACGACACCCTGAGCGATACTCGCCGCCTGTGTCTCTGGTTCCTTCCGGTTGGGAAGCGTCCCTGCCTAAACCATTCCACGGAGGGAACTACGGATGAGTACACAAAAACCAATCGTTGGCATTACGGGTGATTTTCGGCCGGAACGCTACAACGGCGCAGCCCTGAGCTGGTTTAACGCCGGATACTACGACAGCATTCTTGGCGCTGGCGGGGTACCCCTGTTGCTGCCACCATATGACAATGACGATGACCTGAAGCAGGCGCTTGAGCCTCTTGGCGGCATCGTACTTGCCGGCTGCAATCTTGATCTTGATCCGGTCCGAATGGGCCTGCATCCAAGTCCGGCAGTTCGCACAATGCCAGAGCGGCGCGAAGACTTTGATCGGCGAATTGCAAAGCTGGCCATCGAAATGAAACTCCCCGTGCTGGCAATCGGATCAGGAATGCAGCTGATCAATGTGCTGTGCGGTGGAACACTCTTCCAGCATATTCCGGAAGACTGCCCCCGAGCACTGCACCATCGTGACGAGGTCGAAAAAAATCTGCGTCATGTTCTGGAGATTGTTCCCGGCACTCACCTTGACGATGTGTTCGGTCCAGGTGAGGTGCGTGTCAACAGCCATCACCACATGGCGGTTGATGAACTGGCCCGACAGTTCCGCGTCTGTGCAACCTGTCCGGATGGCATCATAGAGGCTTACGAATCCACGATGGAAGATTGGTACTGCCTTGGTGTTCAGTGGCACCCGGAGAGCAATACTGCTTCGGCACTGGACATTCAGATCTTTGAATCATTCATTTCCGCGGCCGGCCAGTGCCAGGAAGTGGAAGTGGTTCCAATGTCATCAGTCATGCGAAAAGCGGCCGCTTGAAAGCGGCCTCCCACGGCTCAATCAGATCAAAACGCCACCGTTCTTCGGTGGCGTTTTTTGTTTGTTTCGAGGGTTCTTTTTGAGCTGGCGTTTCGGGTCGCAATTCCGCCGCGGTGTGAGACAATTTGCTGATGAGTTATCGAATCTTGATGATTTCTACGGCGACGTTTCTCTCGGCTTGCTGTGCAGCCGACGAGCCACAGTTGCCGTTGCCGGAAGATACGCTGGCAGCCATTGATCTCGATCAGGTTAAGGCTCGGCTGAAGCAGCATAAAGTCAGCCTGAATGTGTCGTTGACGGGACCGCTCGTGGCACTGGGCCGTCAACTGTTCTTTGATCCGATTCTGTCTGAGGACAATTCAGTATCCTGTGCCACATGCCATCGGCCCGCCAATGGGTTTGCCGCTCCGGATACTGTTGCGATTGGCATTCGTAAGCAGAAGGGGACCCGAAATACGCCGACGATTCTGAACCGAGCGTTGGGAAAGTCGCAGTTCTGGGATGGTCGCGCGGATTCACTGGAGGAACAGTCTCTCAAGCCAATCGCCAATCCCCTCGAGATGGGCAGCAGCGTGAAGGCCGCCGTCGATCGGTTGAAGTCCAGTGAACGATACCCGGTCCTGTTTGAGGCGGCGTTCGATTCGAAGAACAATGTGCCGACTATTTCAGAAACTCGGCTTGCTCAGGCGCTGGCAGCGTTTGAACGTACGCTCCTTACGCCACCGAGTATTGTGGATCGGTTTCAGGACGGCGACTATTCATCGCTGACGAAAGAGCAGCGTCAGGGGCTGTGGATCTTTGAGAGTCGTGGCAAGTGCTGGAAGTGCCATTCCGGCGACAATTACTCAGATGAGTCCTTTCATAATATCGGGGTCAGTTTCGCACAGGCGAATCCTGACCCTGGGCGATCAGACGTGACAGGAAGGGAATCGGATCTGCGACGTTTTCGGACGCCGACTTTGAGACAATTGACTCAGACGGCTCCGTATATGCACGACGGGAGTCTGAAGACGCTAAAGGACGTCGTTGAGTTCTATAACCAGGGTGGGTCCCGGGGAGATTCGCGGCTTGACCCTCGGATAGAGCCATTGGGGCTGTCGGAGGCAGAAGTGACTCAGCTTGTGGCGTTTCTGAAGGCACTGTCTCAGCAGGCTGATTCCGGCAAAGCTGCCCAGGAAAAGGCTGGGCTGCCGACACCTGGTCAGTGATTGAGCTGATCAGCTTAGGCCGCAGAATTCCCGCTTCAATTGCGAACCCCATTGTCGACGGGACGTCACATTCTGATAATCTCCCGTTCTTCGGATTTGGATTCCTCAAAGATCACTGATGCAGCTCAATCTGCTGGAAATCGAAAACTACGGTCTTTACCGATCCCGCCACCTGAATTTTGGTGAGGCGGGATTCCGTCTGATTTACGGGCCCAATGAGGCAGGTAAGTCGACGTTGCTGCAGTTAATTCGCGAGCTGTTGTTTGGCTTTCCACATCAATCTTCTTACGCGTTTGAGAACCACAACGGGCGTCTTGCAGCCACCGCGCACGTGACCCTGCGTGATGGTCGGCAGGTGGAGTTTCGGCGACAGAAGGGACGGTCCGGCACTGTGACCGGGGAGTTCAGAGACACTCGAGAGGCGATCAATGAAGAAGTTCTGGGTGCTGTTCTCGGTACGACCAGCGGCACGCTCTACGAACAAATCTTTGGGTTCTCACTCGCCGAATTATCCAGCGGCGAAAAGAGCCTGCAGGACGCTAATCTGAATGAAGCACTATACGGCGGGGGAATCGGCGGCCTGTCCGGGTTTCAGCGTGTTCGGGAGAACGTGCGTGATGAGCACTCCTCGTTGTATTCCAGTCGTGCTCGCAAGCCACCGATCAACGCATTGCTCACGCAGATCCGTGAGAAATCCAGGCTGCTTCGCGAATCTACTGTTCGGCCGGGGGACTATGATGATCAGTTGCAGCAGTGTGAGTTGCAGGAAGAGTCTGCTGAGAAGATTCGCGCACAGCTGCAGCTCCTCAGACAGCGCCATCAACGGTTGTCGCGTCTTGAACAGGCGGTTGGGATTCAGGCGAGACGAAATGTTGTGCAGGCGGAGCTGGAGTCGCTGAAGATCAAAAAAGATCTGCCGCCGGATGCGGTCAGCCGGTTTCGACAGACTCGTGAGCGTGCAGGGGAGTTGGCAGAAGAAGTTCGACAGCTGAGAGAACAAATCACACATGCGGAGCGGACTCAACGCGATCTTAGTCTTGCTCCGAAGTTGCTCGAACAAAGCAGCGCTATCCTTTCTCTCGCAGAGCAGATTGCTCGAATCTCAGGTTGCCTGTCCGAGATCCCAGAGTGTGAGCAGGTACAGCGAGATCTCGAGCGACAGCTGCAGGCAGGCCTGCGGGATCTCAACCCCGACTGGACTGTGGGGCACCTGGAGGGCCTGCGGCTGAGTATGTCAAGACGAGCAGTCCTGGAAGATCTGTCTGAGCAGTCCACTCAGCTGGATCAGCGCGAGGCAGTTCTTCAGTCTCAGCGTCCTGATCTTGATCTTCAGCTGGCCCAGATGCGGCAGCGACTTGAGAGTCTGCCAGCCACCGACCAGTTTCCGGGCCTGGAAGATCTGATCGATCGTTCTCAGCAGTATTCCTCGGACAGGCAACAGTTGGTCGACCTGAACCGGGAGGATCGGAACCTGACGATTGAAGCTGCTCAGGTTCTCCATTCGCTCGTGAGTTCTGTGGATGTCGGGCTGCATGGGAATCTTCCTGACGTTTCCGAGTTTTCTGCACGACCGGTCCCCAATTCCGCAACTGTTTCAGAGCTTCGCGAGCAGGAAGAGAGATTGCGGCAGCAGCAGGAAGCCGCCGAACATCGGCTGGCTGAGGCCGACCGGGATATCGAAGAGCTCAATGAGCAGCTGACCGCGATTAATGAATCCTCAACAGCAGTCTCTCGAGACAGGTTGGAAACGCAGCGTCAAGCTCGGGACCGCACATGGGATCGAATTCGAGACCATTATGTGACTCAGGATGTGACAGATCTTCCTGTTGCCACGCCGGAAGAGTTCGAGCGAATGGTGGCTGCCGCTGACCAGATGGCGGATGAACGCCAACAGAACGCGGAAGAAGTAGCACGGGTTGAACAGTTGCAGGAGGCAATTGGTCGACTGGAAGCTCGCCGCCAGCAGCATGCCGCGGACGTTGATTCCGTTGCACGCCTGTCCGCGGAGCTTCGCGACCGCTGGGAGCAGCTCTGGCAGCCCGCAGGCATCAAACCACTGACGCCGGCAGGAATGCTGCAATGGCTGGATGATTTCCGAACGCTGCGTGATCTCACGAGCAGGCAAACGCGTCTGACGGCGCAACGTGAGGAGCTCCGGCAACAGCAGCAGGGCTTTGAAGCAGAACTGCAGCGAGCTTTTCCGCAGCAGGAAAGCGAGTTTTCTACGGACGCTGTTCTGTCACAGGCGCGGCGTCGTCTGGACGAATTGCGAGAAGCAGACCTTGATCGGCGACGCCTGAACCGGGAGTTGCCGGAGCTTGAAGCCCGCTCGCGGACGCTGGATCAGGAACTCTATCAGGCTTCTCTGGATCGAGCGCAGTGGCAGGTGCGCTGGAATGAGACCCTCAAAGAATATGGGTTGCCCGATTCGTGGACGGCCAGCGTTTCTCTGAAGGCACTCAATTCCATCGGAGAATTGATGCGGATGTCTGAAGAGCTGAGCGTTGTTCGCGATCGAGCAGCCGAAATGCGGACATCGGTTGAACGGTTCGAGGTCGATCTCAGAAGGGTCCTGACTGAGGCCTCGACTGACCTCGGCGACATTCCGGCAGTTGAGTGTTGTCGTCAGCTGGGAGAGCGACTGGATCACGCACGTACTGCTGCCGCAGAGTTCGAGAGCAGCGAACGTGAGCTCAGTCGTCTTCGGGAACGGCTTTCGCTGATCGAGCCGCAGCTGGAATCGCAGACGCGGGAGCTGGGAGAGTTGCTGGCAAGTGCCGGCGTTGCGGACGAAGCATCTTTTCTCAGCCTGGCAAAGGAAATCGAACAACATGCCCGGCTTACGGCCACCATGAGAGACCTTGAGCGGGACGTCAGCACAATTGCTGGCGACGATTCACAGTTTGCAAAAGAGCTACAGGAAGTTGATTCAGATCTGATCGTGGCCCAGGTCGAGCAGCTGTCGCAGGAAATCGCATTGTCTGAATCGCAGTACGATCAGAGCCTGCAGGAGTCTGCTGTTGCACGACGCAGGCTGGAGGAACTTGACAATCGCAGTCGCTCGGTGGAACTGGCGGCTGAAACGGAATGCCTGCGTTCGGAGCTTGCGACCGCAGTTGACCGCTGGGCGCCGCTGGTGCTGATGGAAGCTATGATGGACCGGGCGTTGAAGGACTTCGAACAGAACCATCAACCGCGGCTTATTGAGGAAGTCTCAAGGCTGTTTGCCGCGATCACCGGAAATCGATATCGGCGGATTCGTCGCCAGCTTGAAGGGGGGGAGACACTGCTTGCCGAGGATCGCACCGGCATGCTGAAGAAGCCGGACGAACTCAGCACCGGGACACGCGAGCAGCTGTACCTCGCCATTCGGCTGGCTTTTGTTCTGCAGTATTGTGAGTCATCTGAACCACTGCCGATTGTGATGGATGATGTGCTGGTAAACTTTGATCGCGTGCGGACACGACAGACGCTGGAGGCTTTGCTCAAGCTGTCTGAGGATGTGCAGATCCTGTTCCTCACGTGTCACGATCATATGGTGCAGTTGGTACGTGAACTGGCTCCCGAGAACGCTCCTTTGTTGCTGACGCCTGATCGTCCTGTTGACGGGGGGGCACCTGTCGCGGACCAGCCTGTGTCTGCGGTCCAGAGCCGTCGTCCTCGACGTTCGTCACGCAGAAAAGAGTCGGACGACCAGCCGGGGCTGTTTCCAGCCGGATAGGTGGGTCGCTTTCGGCGCGTGATAGAGCAATCTATACTTCGAAAGTGCTGCTCTCACGGAGATCGGCCGCCAGTTTTCCGGATGCGGACGCTTTAAACACGGAGACCCGAGATGTATCGCCCGGCTGTCCTCACGAGCCTGATGCTGTCAATCAGCCTCATGCTTCCCGCCACTTACGCGGACGAAAAAATGCCAGAGAAAATCCGATCTGTTGAAGGGATTACAGAGTATCGGCTGGAAAACGGGTTGAAGATTCTCCTTTTCCCGGATGTCTCTCGACCAACCGTGACGGTCAGTAACACGATCTTTGTCGGTTCACGCCACGAAGGGTACGGTGAAGCGGGGATGGCTCACCTGCTGGAGCACATGGTCTTTAAGGGCACGCCCACTCACGAAGACATCGGAGCACTGCTGAAGGAACGCGGTGCCCGCGCGAATGGCACCACATGGTTCGATCGGACGAACTATTACGAAACGATGGCGGCATCGGACGACAACCTTGAGTTTGCCATCCGTCTCGAAGCGGACCGCATGGTGAATAGTCTCATCCGAAAGGAAGATCTTGATTCAGAAATGACGGTCGTCAGAAACGAATTTGAGAGCGGCGAGAATAATCACCGCCGCGTTCTGATGCAGAAAATGATGGGGGCTGCATACGAGTGGCACAATTACGGAAAGTCGACGATTGGCAACCGAGCGGACATTGAACTGGTGCCGGTTGATAATCTTCGCGAATTCTATCGCCGCTATTATCAGCCGGACAATGCGATGGTTGTTGTGGCCGGCAAGTTCGACGAAGACAAAGCACTTGGGTTGATTCAGAAGTACTTTGGTCCGATTCCGCGACCCGAACGCAAGCTTCGCAATACGTACACCGAAGAGCCGGCTCAGGATGGCGATCGCCTCGTGACGCTCAAGCGTGTGGGCGATGTTCCTCTGGCTGGTGTGGCCTATCACATCCCGGCAGGCAGCCATCCCGACTTTGCTCCGATCGATATTCTTGCAACTCTGCTGAGCAATGAGCCGTCGGGGCGACTTTATGATGGGCTGGTGAAGAAACGCCGCGCTGCGTCTGTGATGGGGATGAACTTTGCACTTCATGATCCGGGAATCTGTATGTTTGCCGCGGAGGCTGCTCCTGGCGTAGAGGCCTCTGACCTGTTACAGGAACTGGCGGAGATCATCGAGACTCGCACGGAAGAGGGATTCACTCAAAAGGAAGTGGAACGCGCGCGTCAGCAGTTGCTGAAACAGTGGGAACTGTCACTGACGAATACAAGAGACATCGCCATTGAACTGAGTGACTGGGCGGCGATGGGCGACTGGCGTTTGTTCTTCCTGTATCGCGATCGACTCGAGCAGGTCGCTGCGGAAGACGTTCAGCGGGTTGCGAAGCAATACTTTATTTCGGTCAACCGTACGGCAGGTCTGTTCGAGCCAACCGAAGTACCTGCTCGAGCATTCATTCCAAAGATGCCTGATCTTGAGGAAATGATTGGTGACTACAAAGGGCGCGAACAGATTGCATCGGGAGAAGCATTCGATGCCAGTCCGCTGGCAATTGAACGCCGTATCACGCGAGGCAAACTGCCCGGAGGAATTGAAGTTGCCCTGCTCCCCAGGAAGACACGCGGAGCGACCGTCAATCTGCGGCTGGTACTGCGATATGGCAACCTGAAGTCACTTCAGAAACAGGGCGCTGCATCGACTATGTTGCCCGCACTGATGATGCGCGGCACAGAGAATCTGTCGCGTCAGGAGATTCGCGACAAACTGGATGAGTATCGAGCTCGCGTTGGGTTGAGTGGCAGCCCCGGTGAGTTGCGTGTCACTGTACAGACGCTTCGCGGTAACCTGATGCCCGTCCTGCAGGTCGTCGGCGATGTTCTGCGGAATCCGTCATTCCCGGAAGAGGAACTGGAACTCATTCGACAGGCGCGAGTTGCATCTGTTGAACAGCGTTTATCTGACCCGACCTCGCTGGCATCCAACACGGCTCAAAAGAAGATCAGCAACTATGACAAAGACGATCCGCGATTTATTCCATCCATGACCGAAGAGATCGAGCAGATCAAAGCGGTTACTCTGGAACAGGTGAAGGCAATCTACAACGATCAGGTTTCTGCGCAGGCCGGCGAACTCTCGATCGTGGGTGACTTTGATCCCAATGAGGTAATGCCTGCGATTGCCCAGTTGTTGTCAGACTGGAATTCTGATGTTGAGCACGGACGCGTGCCCCGGGTTGCCGTCAATAATGAAAAGGGTTCGCGTGATATTATCAACACGCCGGACAAGGCTCAGGCCACCTACTTTGCCGCTTACACGCTGCCGTTTGGTAATGATCACGAAGACTATCCGGCCCTCGTCATCGGGAACTTCATTCTCGGAGGTGGATCGATCTCATCTCGACTTGGAAATCGAGTCCGTCAGGAGGAAGGACTGTCCTACACGATCGCATCGCAGTACTCCGCATCTGCTGTTGACGACCGGGGAATCTTTTACATCTACGCCATCATGAATCCCGAAAACCTCGGGAAACTTGAGACGGCACTGAAAGAAGAGATTCAGCGGCTCCTGAAAGACGGAGTGACGGACAAAGAACTCAAGGCCTCAAAAGAAGGCTTCCTGCAGCAACAGGAACTGACGCGCACGCAGGACGCTTCCCTTGCCACATTAATGGGGGCTCATTTGTTGGCAGATCGCACGATGAATTTCACCGAAGAGTTTGAAGCCAGTTTACGAGACCTGACCGTTGAAGATGTTAATTCGGCATTGCGAAAACATCTGAAACCGGAACGACTTTATGTCGTCATTGCCGGTGACCTGCAGGGTGACGGAGACAGGGGAAAACCAAAAGAACCACAGTTTCAGGACTGACAGTAACTCTCAGGGGTAACCCATGAAACTCAGACTTATTGCAGCACTCATTTTCTGCCCGGCCTTGAATCCGGGTATCTGTGCTCAGGAAAACCTCGTGTATCCCGACACCAAGACCGTCAACCAGACCGACGATTTTCACGGCACCAAAGTCGACGATCCGTATCGCTGGCTTGAAGATGACGTACGGGAGTCGAAAGAAGTAGCCGCCTGGGTCGAAGCGCAGAACAAGCTGACGTTTGACTATCTGAAGAAGATTCCCGGCCGTGATCGTATTGAAAAGCGGATCACGGAATTGTGGGACTACGAAAAGATTGGTGCCCCGACCAAAGAAGGTGGTCGCTATTACTTCTTCCGAAATAACGGGCTGCAGAATCAGAGCGTTCTGTTTATGCAGAAGACACTGGAGCATGAACCCCGGGTTCTGATCGATCCTAATACCTGGTCGAAAGACGGGACGATTGCACTGTCGTCAGTCGAGTTCAGCAAGGATGGGAAATACGTCGCCTACGGGATTCAGGACGGTGGGTCTGACTGGCGGACCTGGCGTGTAATGGAAATCGAGAGCCAGAAGAAACTGGAGGATGAGCTGAAATGGATCAAGTTCAGCAGCATCGCATGGACACCGGACAGCAAAGGCTTCTTTTATTCTCGTTACGACGAACCCAAAGAAGGAGCTGAGTTTCAGTCACTCAACCTGAATCAGAAAGTGTTTTACCACGTTGTTGGAACTCCGCAGGCTGAAGACGAACTAATTTACGCGCGCCCCGACTTTCCGGAGTGGGGTTTCGGTGCTGACGTTTCCGAAGACGGACAGTATCTTGTGCTGACAGTCTGGAAGGGGACCGACGATCGTTATCGAGTAGTCGTCAAGGACCTGACAGATGCGGATGCAGAACCGTTCGAGCTGATCGATAACTTTGAGTACGAGTACAGCTTTGTTGGAAACACCAGGCAGGTGTTGTATTTCCAGACAAACCTCGATGCGCCGCTGCGACGTGTCATTGCGATTGACCTGAAGCATCCGGAAAAGGATCACTGGAAAGAGGTCGTTGCCGAAGGTGAAAATGCTCTCAGCAGTGCCAGCATTGTCGGTGGGATGTTTGTTGGGCGATATCTGAAGGACGCTAAGACTCAGGTCATCCTCTATAACATGGATGGTAAGCAGATCCGTGAAGTGGAGTTTCCAGGCATCGGGGCGGCGAGTGGATTCGGCGGGCATCAGGATGACAGCGAAACCTTTTACAGCTTCAGCAGTTTTGCAGTTCCTCCCAGCACCTATCGTTACGACCTCAAGACAGGCGAAAGCACACTGCTTCGTCAGGCAAAGGTCAAGTTTGACCCAGCCGACTATGAGACCACTCAGGTGTTCTACGAAAGCAAGGACGGGACACGAGTTCCGATGTTCCTTTGCCACAGGAAGGGCCTGAAAATGGACGGTCAGAATCCTGTGCTGCTTTACGGTTACGGTGGATTCAATATCTCACTGACTCCGAGGTTTTCCGTGAGTCGACTTGCGTGGATGGAAATGGGTGGTGTCTTTGCCATGCCCAACCTTCGCGGCGGTGGTGAGTACGGCGAACCATGGCACAAGGCTGGAACAAAGCTTCAGAAGCAGAATGTCTTCGATGACTTCATCGCGGCCGCAGAATGGTTGATCGAGCACAGGATCACGAACTCGAAACGACTGGCGATCCAGGGAGGCAGCAACGGCGGACTGCTGGTGGGAGCCTGTATGACTCAGCGACCTGATCTGTATGGAGCATGTCTGCCTGCTGTCGGTGTAATGGATATGTTACGGTTTCATCAGTTTACTGCCGGACGATTCTGGGTTGATGATTATGGGAACCCGGATGATCCGGAGGAGTTCAAGGCTCTTCGTGCCTACTCTCCGTATCACAACCTCGAAGGCGGAACGCAGTATCCGGCGACTCTTGTGACCACTGCGGACACGGACGACCGAGTTGTTCCGGGTCACAGCTTTAAGTTTGCAGCTCATCTTCAGGCGTGCCAGTCCGGCACGAACCCCACCCTCATTCGAATTGAAACGCGGGCCGGGCATGGAGCCGGTAAGCCAACTGCCAAGATTATTGAGGAAGTGGCCGATCAGTGGGCTTTCCTGTCAAAAAGCCTTGGCTTTGAGATTCCCTGATGGATTGCCAGCCTGAATCACGCACTCTTACATCAACTTCCTGAGGACTCCTGTCATGACGCAACCAACCGAATCCCGTCGCCAGTTTCTTTCATCCGCGGCAGCTGGTGCTGCGGTGCTCACTGCGGCACCGATGGCATTCACTGCCAGTCGTACTTCTGACGAGGTGATTGTTGGCGAAGGTGAGCACAAGTATCGAGTTCGGCATGACTGGCCGATGCTTCCGGACAAGTACACATGGCAGACGACTCATAATGTTGCTGTCGACCGTGCCGGGAACCTGTACGTGATTCATGAAGGGCGAAGAAACCAAAAGGATCACCCATCGATCTTTGTGTTTGATGCAGAGCGAAAGTTCCTGCGAGCCTTTGGAGCACAATTTCAGGGAGGTGGTCACGGGATAGAAGTTCGCCAGGAGGGTGACGAAGAGTTCCTTTACGTGGCGGCGTATCAGCAGGTGAAGTGCTTTGCCAAAATGACCCTCGACGGCGAACTTGTCTGGCTCAAGAAGGCTCCTATGGAGTCAGGGATCTATGCTCCCGGCGAGGATGTGAGTACCGAGGCAAACTGGTCTCGGAAGGGCTTTCTTCCCACGAACTTTGCGTTCCTTGACGACGGTGGGTTTTTGCTTGCCGACGGATACGGCACCTTCCACATCCATCGTTTTGACAAAGACGCAAACTGGGTCAGCAGTTTCGGAGGTGCAGGCAGGGGCGAAGGAACATTCAATACGGCTCATGGCCTGTGGGTTGACCGTCGCCCGGGACGCAAGCCCACGATTGTCGTGACTGACCGTGCCCATGGCACACTGCAGATTTTTGACATGGCCGGCAAGTACCTTGAAACACTCAATGGTTTTGGGCTCCCTGCTAACATTGATACCTACGGTAACCTGATGCTGGTGCCGGAACTGAAGGCTCGCGTGTCGCTGCTCAACGAGAAGAATGAAGTGGTTGCACAACTTGGAGTTGGTCTTGATCGCCTGAACGCAGTTAAAAACCTTCGTGGCAAGCCGGCCGAATGGAAGGCGGGACAGTTCGTGCATCCGCACGACGCCTGCTTCGGTGAGAATGGTGATATCTACGTGGCTGAATGGGTTGGCACCGGCCGCGTTTCAAAACTTGAGAAGGTTTCCTGACCTGCTCGTTATCGAGGAAACCTCAGATGCTCGCCACTCGCCTCCTCTTCGTACTAAAGGCCATCCCAGGCACGATTGGAGCTGTTCTGATCCTGATCGGCTGTACGGCACGGGCGGACGACGTGAAATACAACCGCGACGTGCGGCCGATCCTGTCCAACCACTGCTTCACCTGTCATGGTCCGGACTCCGCAACTCGGGAAGCGGACCTGCGTCTTGATTCTTTTGACGCCGCGACTGCGATTCCTGATTCACGCAAACAGGCGATCGTCCCGGGTTCCCCGGAGGACAGTGAACTCTACCGCCGGATAACCTCCACTGATCGGGAACATCGAATGCCCCCCGTCGACGGGCCGAAGCAGTTGACGAAACGGCAAATCAGTGTGCTCAGGCAGTGGATTGCAGACGGAGCGAAGTACGAGGCTCACTGGTCATTCGTGCCGGTAAAGCGTCCTGAGGTCCCGCAGGTAGAAGACGACTCACAAATCAGAAACCCCATTGACGCATTCGTTCAGAGCCGTCTTGAACAGTCCGGAAAGGTTCCGGGTACTGAGGCGTCTCGAACAACGCTGATTCGGCGAGTTGCGTTTGACCTCACAGGTTTGCCTCCCTCAATCGCTCAGGTTGAGATGTTCGAACGGGATCATCAGCCGGGAGCGTACGAACGCATGGTTGACCGTTTCCTTTCGATGCCTGAATACGGCGAACACATGGCGCGGCACTGGCTGGATCTGGCCCGCTATGCTGACACAAACGGCTACCAGTATGACACTGAACGTCAGCAGTGGGTCTGGCGTGACTGGGTGATTCACGCATACAACCAGAATCTGCCCTTCAACCAGTTCACGGTTCAGCAACTGGCAGGTGATTTGCTGCCGGACGCAACTGCACAACATCGTCTTGCGACAGCCTTTAATCGCAATCACGGCATCACAATTGAAGGCGGTATCATTGATGAGGAGTATCGGACGGAATACGTGATGGATCGTGTAGTCACAACCAGCCAGGTGTGGCTTGGGCTGACTGCCGGCTGCGCACGGTGTCACGACCATAAGTATGACCCGATCACTCAAAAGGAGTTCTATCAGCTTTACGCATTCTTCAATCAGGTTCCGGAAGGCGGGCGCGGTTTTAATCCAATGGAGAAGATCCCATCTCCGCTGGCTGATGAACAGCAGAGCCAGTTGCGTGAGAAGCTGACTCAGCTGAAATCAAAACTTGCCGCGCCGTTTGATCCGTCTGCTGATCTCAGGAAATGGGTGGCTCGGATTCGCCCAGACAAACAGGCTGGCTGGGCTGTCCTCCATCCGGACAAGTTCTCGTCCACTGGTGGAAGCACTTTGACTCTGCTGGATGATGATTCCATTCTTGTCGGCGGAAAGAGTCCTGCTAAAGATATCTATGATATCACGGCACGCTCGGATGAAGAACGGATCACCGCCATCCGACTGGAGGCCCTGACGCATTCGTCACTTCCAGGAGGTGGCCCGGGCCGTCATTCAAATTCGAATTTCGTACTTTCTGAATTTGAATTGACGGCAGTTTCAGTCAGTGATCCTAAGCAGTCTGTAGAAGTTCGATTTACTCGGGCAGAGGCAGACTATTCCCAGAATAATTATGAGATTGCCAGGACGATTGATCGGACCGTCGCCGGAAACAATGGCTGGGCCGTTGACGGACCGACCCGCAAACTGCCGGCAACTGCTCTGTTTGTCGCCGACACGCCGTTTGGATTTTCCGGCGGCACGCTCCTGAAGTTTCGGCTGAGGCATGAAGCGGGATTTGGGAGTCACGGTGTCGGTCGGCCACGTCTTTCAGTCACACCAGATCATGCCGATCAACTCAGCCTGAAAGGTATCCCTGCTGAAATTCGCCGCATTGCGAATCAGCAGGAGCGTGAATGGAGTGAGCAGGACGCGAAAACGCTCCTCGACTATTTTCTGCAGCATCACGATCCGCGGCAGCGGTTAAAGACAGAGATTGCCGGAATTGAATCACAGCTGTCCGTTGCGTTTCCAGCCACGATGATCATGCAGGACCGGCCCAATGCACGAAAGACGTTCGTCCTGAATCGGGGCCAGTACAATGAGCCGACGCAGGAAGTTTCGGCAGGAGTCCCCGCCATGCTTCCTCCGCTTCGGAAATCCGCCAGCTACAGTCGCCTCAATCTTGCTCAGTGGCTGACGGGCCCTGATCACCCGCTGACCGCGCGGGTTGCAGTGAATCGCTATTGGCAGCGTCTGTTCGGTGTTGGTCTCGTCAAAACTTCTGAAGACTTTGGCATTCAGGGAGAATTGCCAAGTCACCCTCAGCTGCTTGACTGGCTGGCCAGCGAGTTTGTCCGAACCGGGTGGGATGTCAAACGGATGCAGAAGCTGATCATGATGTCGGCTGCGTATCGTCGATCGTCTCATGCCAGCAGAGAAGCTTATGCAGCGGATCCGGAAAACAGGCTACTGGCGCGGGGCCCCCGAATGCGTCTGGACGCCGAGGACATTCGAGACGGAGCTCTGGCGGTCAGTGGACTGCTGGTGAAACGTATCGGTGGACCGAGTGTTTATCCCTATCAGCCTGATGGACTCTGGATTGAGTTGAATAATCGTCCGGGGTACTCAAAGAAATATCCTCAGGGGGCTGGAGAGGACTTGTACCGTCGCAGCTTCTATACCTTTTGGAAGCGAACAGTACCGGCTCCCATGATGAAGACTCTGGACGCTCCGGAACGTGAGTTCTGTACGATTCGACGTTCGCGGACGAATACGCCCCTGCAGGCGTTGTTGCTAATGAATGCGCCCCAGTTTGTCGAAGCATCGCGTCACCTGGGGGCTCGAATGTTGAGTCATTCTGTTAAACAGTCTGAACAGATTAGATTCGGTTTTCGGCTTGTCACGTCCCGCAGTCCGAGCCCTCTCGAGACGCAGGTCCTTGTGGACGCGTATCAGCAGGAAGTACAGCGGCAATTATGGTATTGTCTAGACTCCACATGGGTATGATAAATGGTATTGATAGACCTGCAATCTGCTCAATTATTCCAAATAAAAAAAATTATTCTTTAATGTTAGATTTGGGAGCAAATGTAATTGTTAGTGGATCAAATCTATTTCAATTCGCTTTAATGGGTTATTGTTATTTTTCAATAATAAATAAAAATAAAAAACCAAAAATAGGT
>CAJWGB010000114.1 GCA_913031625.1 uncultured Planctomycetaceae bacterium
TGCCTTTCGTAAATGAGCTGGAAACTTTGGTAGGTAACCAATTCATCGCGAAACAAGCCGCCTTTTTCAATCTCTCCTCAAACACAACTTTCTATAGTAGCTCCGCAAAGTCTGTGGACAATGTGCTCTGGATAAGCATCAATCAGGAAACTGCTTTCCCCACGTTTATGACTGCGGTCATAGTTGGATTATTGAGTTCATTCGTCGCTCGAGGATCCCGCCAATGCCCGAAAAACATCGCCAACCAGCAATCGAATCCATTGAGTCCCTCACTCTGCTTTCTGCATCCGTGGATGGGACAGAAATTTCAGAGTTGATCGATGGCTCTGAGGGTGACACCACAATCTCAGCCGGCGGCGGAGACGATCTGATTTTCGACGCGTTCGGAACCAACGTGATCGATGGCGGAGACGGACACGATATCCAGGCCGTGGAAGGCCTGTTCGCTGACTTCAGCATCACACCAGAGGGCGATCAGCTGACGATTGAGGGGGAGGGAATCTACGGTCACGTCAAATACATCACGGAGAATGTGGAACAACTGAACTTCGTGGATCGCGAAGTACTCACAGCGGATCTGGGCTACGGTGAAAACCGGGAGTCAGAGCCGGAAGTACCGGAGTACGACGATGAATCAGATGGTGATGCGGAATATGACGAGCCGGAATACCACGAACCGGATTATGGTGACGACCCATCAGGCAGCGGTTCGAAGTCAGGCAGCGGTTCGAAGTCAGGCAGTGGTTCGAAGTCGGGTAGTGGTTCGAAGTCGGGTAGCGAATCAAAGTCAGGCAGCAATTCTCATTCTGTGAGTTATTCAGAGCCCGCTGAGCCCCCCGTCGATCCTCCTGAAAAGCAGACTTACAGGATCGCAGCAGGTGGACTGGTGGAGTTTAAGCCCAGCCTTCCACCGCTGGCAGAGGGACAGTTCTATAAGGTCGAAGCACTCAACGGGACAATTTCAATCGATGATGACGGCACCGTGGCGTTCCTTCCGTATGCAGGCTGGACTGGCCACGAAACCCTGATTGTCTCCATCGTTAACGGTCATCATGAAGAAGTCATCAGTATCGAAGTCTGTATTCATGTTGGTGACGGCGAAACTGAATACCATGAACCGTGGGGACAGGAGCATCCACATGAACATCCAGTCAAGCCTCCGTATGAACCTGAGCCACCTGTCGTCGTGTACCCATACTGGCCGGATACCCCCGATGACCCATCGGTAAGCGGTTCGAAGTCGGTAAGCGGTTCGAAGTCGGCAAGCGGTTCGAAGTCGGCAAGCGGCTCGAAGTCAGGAAGCGGCTCGAAGTCGGCAAGCGGCTCGAAGAGTCATTCGAAATCTGCCAGTCAGTCCAAGTCACATCCTCCAGTCGATCCTCCGGAAAAGACTATCTATAGAATCGATGAAGGTGGCCTGGCAGAGTTTCTGCCAGATCTGCCAGCTCTGAAGAATGGCCAGTTCTATAAGGCGGAACCTCTGAACGGCACCATTTCCTTCGGAGTGGACGGAACCGTCTCGTTCCTCCCGTATGCGGGCTGGACGGGACACGAAACGCTGACGATTTCAATTGTCGACGGCAACCATGACGTTGTCGTAAGCACTGAGGTCTGCATTCACGTTGGTGATGGTGAATCCGACTACCATGAACCATGGGGGCCGGAGCCTCCTTATAAGCCTCCAGTGGACCCTCCGTACGAACCAGAGCCACCTGTTGTCGTTGACCCATACTGGCCGGAACTGCCAGAAGAGCCATCTCTAAGCGGGTCGAAGTCGGGGCACTCGAAGTCGGCTCATTCGAAGTCAGGTCCCTCGAAGTCAGGTCACTCGAAGTCGGGTCACTCGAAGTCAGGTCACTCGAAGTCGGGTCACTCGCAGTCGGGTCCCTCGAAGTCAAGTCACTCGAAGTCAGGCCACTAGAAGTCGGGTCATTTGAAATCCGGTCATTCCCGATCCGGTAGCGGATCGGGATATGGCGGCGGGAGTCACAGCTAATCTCTGGAATCAGCAGTCCAGAACAGCCTCATCCATCGGGATGAGGCTGTTTTCGTTGTCATCGGCTGTCAGCGTACATCACTGATCGGAATCGACGGCGTCTCTGGAGCCCTGGGAGTCGCGATATCGTTGTAGAGTGTCAGCATGTCAGCCGTCATTCGATCAACGGTAAACTGGTCTTCTACCAGGTTGCGACCGGAAACGGCGATCTTTCTTGTCTGTTCTACGTTATCCAGCAGTTGCAGAATGCTGTCCGCGAGTGCCCGGCTGTCTGACGGAGGAACAATCAGACCATTTCGCCCATCCTCAATAATTGACAGCAGCCCTCCAACTCCGGATGCAATGGCGGGTCGCCCGAGCGCCATTGCCTCAAGCATGATGACACCAAATCCCTGCTGGACAGACGGCTGGCAAAAGATGTCGATGGCGGACAGGTAGGTTGTCATACAGGTTCCATCGTCGACAAACGTGACGTGATCTCCGAGCTCGAGCGATGTTGCCAGTCTCCGCAGATTCTTTTCCTCCGGCCCTGACCCGGTGACGACCACACGAATCTGTCGCCCGGACTCAATCACACGATGGCAGGCTCGCAGAAAATAGGAACCGCCCTTGATGACTTCGAGTGGACCCGCCATCCCAATCACGGGCACCCTGTCGTCCTGAAGTACGTCAGCGGGAAGTTCCGGGTCAAGCGGTACTCCTGGCAGAATGACGCGCTGCTCGAGGTGATCGTACCTGTCTGAGACAGCCTGCCGGACACTCTCACTCACGCACGCCAGAGCACGACATTCTTCTGCATCAGCGGGAAGCAGCAGCCCTTCCGCTTCCGACTGTGAAGTGAGATGAAGGATGAGCGGGCAGTTCAGCTGCCGAGCAAGGCGGAGTCCCTGAGGCAGCATTGCCGGCCCGACAACATGGATGATATCCGGCGGCTGTTCGACCGTGTTGCTTAGCACGGTGCGCGTAATGATGCGTCCCCACAGAGGAAGGTCGAACCCTGGCAGTGTGATGATCCGAACGTTCCCGGTCAGCTCCTCACTGAGCTTGCGTCGTTTGTTGCACAGAGTGACGACTTCGATGTCCTGCAGAGCGAGTTGCTGCGCGAGCCGCAGTGACAGGATGGTTGACCCACGAAAGGACAACTCACTTGTCAGCAGCAGTATTCGTTCAACAGGAGCAGGCATAGGTGTGCCAATCCGGGAGGAGAAACATCCTCATGATAGCAGGACCGTGAGCAACAGTCGGCCGCTGATCACTATTCTGTCAGCTCGCCGACAGCTCCTCCAGCATTCGATCGATACTCTCCAGCTGAGTCTGTAGCTTTGCCCGTGTTTCCCGAACGTCATTAACGACCTGTTCCGGAGCACGATTCACAAAGTTTTCGTTGGACAGCTTGGCATCTGCACCGGAGATGTGCTTAAGAACTTCTTCACGTTTCTCAGCCTGCCGCGCGCGTTCAGCCTCGGTGTCGATCAGACCCTCCAGCGGAATATACCCTTCCGCATCATTCAGGCTGAACGTTCCGGAAGCACCAGGCCGATTAATGTCGACGCCGGCCGCTTCCAGCATGGTTCGCGAGAGGTTGTCGAACTGGTCTGCCACGGCCTGCATCTGTTCGGCAACTTCCGGAGCGCACCTCATGAACAACTTGAGTGGCTGTTTTGGACTGATTTTGTAGAACGCGCGAACATTACGAACGGCAACAATGACTTCCTGGAGGCGTTCAAAACGCGTCTCCAGCTCGGGGTCCACCTGTGTGGCTTCCAGCTCGGGCCATCGTGCGACCATTGCACTCGCCTCGGCAGTCTGTGGTTCGCTGAGACCACGTTCCGGAGCAAGCTCATTAAGAACGGCCCACAGTTCTTCTGTAATAAATGGGGCAAACGGATGCAGCAGTCGCAGTAGAGTGTCTGTGACAAAGACCAACAGTCGCTGTGCAACCGGCCGCGATGCATCATCCCGCAGCCGCGGCTTGATCATCTCCAGATACCAGTCGCAGAATTCGTTCCATGTAAAGTCCCGAATCGTGCCGGTCGCTTTGTCAAAGTGGTACCGTTGCAGCTGAGTCGTGACTTCATCTGCTGTGGCTGACAGGCGACTCAGGATCCAGCGATCTTCCATCTGCAGCTCGTCATCACTGACGGGACCGGCCGTGTAACCTTCCAGATTCATGAATGCAAAGCGGCATGCATTCCAGAGCTTGTTGCAGAAGTTTCGACCGTACTCAAACCGTTCACTTACGATGCGTGCAACGGTCGCCCCTTCGTCCGGCGTGAACCACGGACTGGGAAACTGAAACTCTTTCTTGCACTTACCGCACTTGATGGATGGAGTCGCTCCGCCCATCGGCCTCATTTCCTGATGTTCCTTCGTTTGAGGCGTAACAGCGTCACAGTGTGGGCACTCGTACCCAACAGGGAGGCGAACATCCTGCGTCTCACCGGCAAGAGAGGAAATGGTAAACCGAACCGCGTCTGTCCCGTATTTGTCGATCAGCTCCAGCGGATCGACGCCGTTCCCTTTGGATTTTGACATTGTCTGCCCAAGACCATCCAGGATCTTCGGGTGAATGTAAACGTGTTTGAAGGGGACGTCACCCATGTTGTAGAGGCCGGTCAGGACCATGCGGGCAACCCATAACGTGATGATGTCTCGACTGGTGACGAGGACGGACCCCGGATAAAAGAAGTCCAGAGTTTCGTTCCTGTCGCCGTCTGCACCGCCGTCTGTCCGAGGAGGATTGCAATCAACGTTCGGCCAGCCCAGCGTGGCATGTGGCCACAGTGCAGAACTGAACCAGGTATCGAGAACGTCCGGGTCCTGTGCGAATCCTAATTCGGCCAGACGGGCTTCAACTTCTTCATTGCCGGCATCCACACAGGCCAGCAGCAATTCGTCACCGGGCATGATTCCGTCGGCGAACTGAGCCGCCAGTGTTGAGGAGCATTCATCACTGAAGGTGACCCGGTCCCCTTCGCCTGCAGCTGCACCAAATTCACTCAACTCTGAGACAGCGGCGGCTCGATCTTCAACCTTCTTTGACCAGACCGGAATCCGGTGTCCCCACCACAGCTGACGACTGATGCACCAGTCTCGCTTTTCTCCCAGCCAGTCCAGGTACGTTTTCTTATATCTCTGAGGAAAGATCTTAACCCGGCCGTCTTCAACAGCGTCCATGGCGGACTGGGCAAGGTCATCCATCCGGACAAACCACTGGTCGCTGAGGTAAGGTTCGACGGGTGTCTTGCTGCGGTCACTATGTTTGACGGGAATCTTCCGATCTTCGACATCTTCGTAGTGACCGAGCTCCTCCATTTTGCTGATGATGGCCTTGCGCGCGTCGTAACGGTCGAGACCGGCGAACTCTCCTCCGTCTTCATTGACCGTTCCGTCGGCATTGAGAATGTTGATCATCTCGAGGTCATTGCGCAGGCCACAGGCGTAGTCATTGGGGTCGTGCGCCGGCGTAACTTTAACGGCTCCCGTTCCCTTTTCCTTATCCGCCAGCAAAGCATCAGCGATAATCGGAATGCAGCGGCCGTTGACCGGAATCTGAACCAGCCGGCCAATCAGGTCCGTGTACCGCTCGTCCGTTGGATGAACACAGACGGCCGTATCACCAAGCATTGTTTCGGGGCGGGTTGTTGAGAATCTGATCTTCTGATCCGTTGGGTTTCCGTCGCCGTCGACAACCGGATAGTTAAACGTCCAGAAGTGCCCGTCGACGTCTTCAGAGAAGACTTCGTCGTCAGCAACAGCAGTCTGCAGATGTGTGTCCCAGTTGACCAGACGCTTGCCTCGATAGATCAGTCCGTCGCAAAACATTTTGAAGAAGGTACGGCGGACTGCCCGACTGCAGACATCATCCAGCGTGAAGCGAACACGTCTCCAGTCGCAGCTGGCACCGATTTGCTTCAGCTGATTCAGGATCCGCTCTTCATACTGGTTTTTCCAGTCCCAGATTCGCTCAACCAGCGCGTCGCGTCCTATGTCGTGTCGCGTGATCCCTTCCTCTTCCAGCATCCGGCGTTCGACAACTGCCTGCGTGGCGATGCCCGCATGGTCGGTTCCCGGCATCCAGAGTGCTTCGCGACCCTGCATGCGGCGCCACCGAGTCAGCAGGTCCTGAATCGTGCCGTTCAGGCAGTGGCCCATGTGCAGCGCGCCCGTGACGTTGGGAAGCGGGATCATGATGGTGTGCTGCTCACGGTCCGGATGAGGATCGGCGTTGCAGTACCCCTGTTCCTCCCAATGGCGAATCCATCGTGTCTGGGCGTTCTGTGGTTCGTAAGCTTTGGAGAGTTCCGCTGTCATCTGTCCGTCTTTCCATTGGTGGACTCCGTTCGAAGCCCCTGAGAATAGGTATTCTCGATCAATGTGCTGGGATAGGTCCAGGGCACGGTGCGTGGCCGAAGTGCCCATGGGAATTCTGACGAATTCCACTACAGAGTCTAAATCTGTTTATTGCTCGGTCGTGGCCTGCATCACACCTCGGTCCTTGTGGATCTTGTATTCCACGGCGTCCACGAGTGCGATCCAGCTGGCTTCAATGATGTTTTCACTTACGCCCACTGTTGACCACACGTTCTCTTTGTCTTTGCTCTCGATGACAACCCGAACACGAGCTGCCGTTCCCTCAGTGCTGTTAATTACACGCACTTTGTAATCCACGAGGCTCATTTCCTTCAGGCCTGGGAACGTTCCTCGAAGTGCATTTCGCAGTGCCGCATCGAGTGCATTTACCGGTCCGTCCCCCTCACCAACGACAAGTTTGACCTCGTCACCGACTCGCATCTTGATGACGGCATCCGTCACGGGCTCTCGAGACTGGTTTTCGATGTTCACTCGATAGTGATCAAGCTCGAAGGAGTGGCTGAACGTTCCGGCCTGCTTCATCACAAGCAGATCAAATGACGCCTCCGCAGCTTCGAATTGATAACCGTCATGCTCAAGGTCCTGGACTTTATCGAGGATCCTCTTCTGCAGCTCCCCATCTTCTTCCAGCCGAAACTTGGTTGTTTTGGCCATGATGTTGGAACGACCGGAAAGTTCGCTGACCAGGATTCGTCGTGTGTTTCCAACGGAGTCGGGCGGGACGTGCTCGTAGCTGTGAGCGACTCGGTTGACCGCGTGAACGTGCATGCCGCCTTTATGTGCGAATGCGCTGGCGCCCACAAAGGGCTGGCTATTCTGGAAATTCATGTTGGCCATTTCGTAGACGTACCGCGACAGCTCAGTCAAGCGGGAGATTCCGTCACTTGTCAGAACGTCATGCCCGCATTTCAACGCAAGGTTTGCTGCCATGGACACGAGGTCCACGTTGCCGCACCGTTCACCGATGCCGTTGATTGTTCCCTGAACCTGAATTGCACCTGCGTTCACAGCCGCGAGTGAGTTTGCGACTGCGAGCGAACTGTCGTTGTGTGTGTGAATGCCGATGGAAATGCCGACTTCTTTTTCGACCACTTTGACGGCTTCTGCAATGTCCTCCGGAAGTGAACCACCATTGGTGTCACACATGCAGATCATGTCTGCGCCGGCGTCCGCCGCCGCTTTCCATGTCTGGATGGCGTAGTCCGGATTTGCCTTGTAGCCGTCGAAGCAGTGCTCGGCGTCATAGATTACCTCTCGGCCTTCGGACTTTGCGTAAGCCACGCTGTCAGCGATCATCGCAATGTTCTCTTCCAGAGACACCCGCAGGACTTCCGTGACGTGCAGATCCCATGTCTTGCCGACGATGGTGATCACGGGGGCTTTGCTGTTGACCAAAGCCTGCATCCCCACATCGTCACAGGCGTCGATTTCCTTTCGGCGGGTCATGCCAAAGGCTGTGACTCTTGCATGCTTCCAGTCCATGTCAGCCGCACGCTGAAAGAACTCTTCGTCTTTGGGATTGGAAAGTGGATAGCCACCCTCAATGTAGTCAAAGCCCATTTCATCCAGTTTGGTGGCAATCATGAGCTTGTCCTGCAGGGAGAAGTTGACGCCTTCGCCCTGAGAACCATCTCGCAGTGTTGTGTCATACAGCTGGATTCGCGCCATGAGATCTTTTTCAGTCTGGATACTGGAGTGTCTGTTTGAGGCAGTCCCGAAAATCGACGGACTGGTTCTAGGACAATCGAACTTTCGAAAATGCCAGTTTCCGCAGATTCTGCAGAATGGCCAATTGCATCAAAAAAGCCCTCAGGTGACCTGAGGGCTTACGGTTGTATTCAGTTTTCCTCAGGCACGTCACAAGTCTTCGCTGACGATCACGTCGCAAATGCTGATAATCTGAATTGCAGCAATCACAAAGTTCATGGAAGAAATGACAATAACTGAAGACAATTGTTCACAGCTCAAAATGCTACCGGTGGCGAACTGCAGCGTCAACGCGAATATAGGATTCCCCGTCACTCCCCGCCCGGGTCTCGGAATTGAATGGCAGATCGCAATCAGTTCCCGAATCTGAGGCAACTTCCTTCCTCACTCTGGTTACCCCATGTCTGCTCGCTATCTCATTCTGCTGACGGTGTCGCTGTTCTTTTCATCTGCGACTGCTGACGAACTATCAGTTGAGCAGTTGTCAGAGAATCTGAGTTCGTCAGAGCTGAGGACTCGTCGCGATGCTGCTTATGCGCTTGCCAGACTGGGAAGTGGTGCCGAGTCGGCACTGCCGGCACTTGTGAAGGCAGTCGAGGACAAGGACATTCAGGTTTGGACGCAGTCTGTTCTCACAATCGCAAAACTCGGGCCGAAGGCCGCTTCCGCGACAGACATTCTGATTGGGAGCCTCGAAGATCGCGAGGATCAGAAACATTATCGGGCATCATGGGCGCTTGGCAAAATTGGTCCACCGGCATTGCCCGCTTTAGGTAAGGCGTTGAAACACTCAAGTGATCGCGTGCGGGCGGGAGCTGCTGAAGCGCTGGGATGGATGCAGGACGACGCAGCTGCTGCGATCAGGATGCTGCAGCCCGCCCTGGAAGACGAAAGCGAAGTTGTTGTTCAAACGTCGGTCAGATCGCTTGGACGCCTTGGGCCGATTGCAGAAGAGTCACTTGAGCAACTGCTCGCGAATGATAACGTCGAAGTTCAGATCGCCGTGATCCGCGCACTTCGTGAAACCGGCATCAGTCGCGATTCTGTCGTGGCAGGCCTCAGGGCGTTCCTGACACACGAGAATGCAGATCTTCGTGGCGTGGCTGTGGCTGCACTTGGTTCTACGGCGACTCTTGAAAAGGATGATGTTTCACAGCTGGTTCTGACTGCTCTGCGTGATTCCAGTCAGTCCGTGAGATCTGCTGGTGTTCTGGTGTTAAAGAAGCAGGGAACGGCAGCGTCGGCGCTGTTACCCAGTCTGACGGAGCTTCTCGAATCCGAAGACGCCAGTCATCGCCGAGCCGCCGCATACGCACTCACAGCTCTGGGGGCCCTGGCCGCCCCGGCTTTACCATCGCTTGTCGCGGCGTTACGTCATGAGGAAGGTTCGGATGAAGTCATCCGGGCGATCAGTCAACACGGAGCAATCGCGGTTCCTGCTTTGCTGCGGGCTGCGGCGAAAGAGGAACAGTCATCAGACCGGGTTGCCGCTGCTCTGGCTGCGATCGGTCCGCGGGCCGTTCCCGGGCTCATCATGACCCTCACGAAAGAACAGGGGGCGGTCCGTGTCTCCGCTGCTCATGCGCTGGGACAGATTCGGCCGACCCCGAATGAAGCTGTCGCTGCGTTGTCCGATTGCCTTTCCTCGGATGATGCCGGATTACGTGCAATTGCTGTTTATGCTCTCAGTAATTCTCGCCGACTGTCGGAAGAGACAGTCACTGCAGTGATTGGAAGGGCAGAGGATGCGGACGAACATGTGCGGGCAGCTGCTCTTCTGGCGATGGGCACATTGCATGTTGATGTGGAAAAGTCGTTGCCAATACTCACGACCGGACTCAGCGACAGTTCTGCGATCGTCCGGAGCGAAGCAATTCGTGGAATGCAGGCACTTGGTACGGATGCAAAGCCCTCGCTGCCCCAGATCATTACCGCGTTGTCTGATAATCAGGCCATTGTTCGTGCGAGTGCTGCAGACGCACTTGCTGTCTTCAAAGGAGACGCGGTGGAGGCTGCCGATCCCCTGATGAAACTCATGGAGGACAACGATCTGTCAGTTCGCTTGTCCGCTGCGCGGACCGTGGGCATCGTCTGCCCGCCTTCAGAAAAGTGCGCCGCTGGTCTGGCGAGTCGCCTGACGGATGAGCGGGAAGTGGCGCTCGCCGCTCTCGAATCGCTTCAGGCAATGAAAGAGTATGCAGCGGTTGCCAAAGATGGGCTTAAAGCCCTGATCCAGTCAGAGAGTTCCGAGCTCAGAATCGCCGCCCTGAAGTGTGTCCGCACAGCCTGGACCGAACCCTCGGAGGCTGTCGGCGTTTTGCAGAAAGGTCTGGATGACGGCGACTGGACAGTGCGACGAGCGGCAGCCGAGGGCCTGGCCAACCTGGAAAAAGCGGCTGCTCCTGCGGTCCCGAAACTCTTTGCCATGCTGGTCAGCGACGAAGATACAAACTCGGCGTCCGCTGCTTTGCGAGCGATCAACACGGCAGAAGTGGATGCACTACCTGTCCTTCTGGACGGCCTGAAGAGTCGCGAGAGACGGCAGGTCTATTTCGGACTGTATCTGATCGGTCAGATAGGTCCGGATGCAAAGGCAGCCATTCCCAGGCTGGAAGAACTGGCGAACGAAACTGACAGCCGGCGTATGCGAGATTCAATCCGACGAACGCTCAAAAAGATCCGAGAAGAGTAAAAAGAAGGCCGGGGAGTCGAAGCCAAGCCCGGCGCGCACAACCGTCTCCAGTTCGTTTGAACGCAGACGCCTCCAGCTTGCCGTGAAACGACTGCTGGCTACCGTTGAACGAGTGCCCTCGATCAACTCGTTCCCATCGCCGCGACTTCTCGCTGGTAGACATCCAGCACGCGGTCGAATTCCGCAGCAGAGATCTTCCAACTGGGGTTGTCTTCTGTCGCACTGTTGCAATGTTCCGTCAGGAGTCGGTAGAGAAATCGAAACAGATGACGAGGAACACGCAGTGCTGCAAAGTTGCGAATGACGTGGTCCTCAGAGACATCGTCATCAAAAAAGTTACGAACTGAAACGGATGACTCGGCAGAGTCATCCAGACACGCACGAATGCGATTCGTGGCCATGTCAAGCAGTGACTCGCCTGTCCATTCCAGACTTCGAATCAGGTTTTGTTTATCCAGGCGTGACCGTTCATAAAACTCTTTTTGTTCGCGATCAAGAAATGGAACGACCTCACTCGGAAGCAGCATTTTGAAACCGATCCTCGGGTGTTTCAGGAACTTGTTGTCGAACATCGACCACAGGAATTCCTTCATTCGTTCTGCAGAGCCATTGATCAGGTGAGGCTCGTCGACTCGGTCGACAATGATCACCATGCTGCTGAATCCCAGGGGCTTCAGGATACGCTGCAACTTCGAAAGCATCTCATAGCGGTCATCGCTGCGATCTCGAGATGGCATGGGCTGACCACCAATCTCCTGAGTCGTAAACTTTGCAAGCATCTTGCGCAGAGTTTGGGTGCCGTGTTCAAGGATCCGAATCTGTTTTGCGATTTGTCGTGCTCGCCACCACAATCCGGACATATGCCGCAGCCACGGAAGCCACCCGGCGACAATGGCCACCCACAGCCACCAGTCGCCGAGCACCTTGAATGTGCTGAGTCCTGTTTCACCGATATTTCGAAACGCGAATGCGAGTGTGGCAGCAGTGACCACCCAGCCGGTGATTGTTCTCCAACTGGCGGTGGGGGAGAAGAAGTTCAAACGGAACTTCATCTTCTTCCAGCGCTGCCAGTGAGACTGATCGGAAGACTGGTCGTAAAACGCTGCGAGCAACAACAGGTCTCGCTTTCGAAGCCGGGGAAGTGACTTCAGTTGCTGGAGCTGGATGTCCGGGTCTTTCTCCTGGTCGTCGGCAATGACTGCGCACAGGCGGCGCGTGGAAAGAGTCAGCAGGGCATCCATGTGATCCCAAAGCCTCCATTCCTGAAGTGCTCGTTCCGGGTCACGTCTGCGGCCCTTCAGGCGATCTCGGAAGGCGTCGAGGAACGGATTGAGATCGTCATAGCTAATGATGAAAACTCGTTCATCGGGGTGCTGACTGTTGTATTGATTGATGGCCTTGACGAGTTGCAGTCGCAGGGCCGTTTTGCCGGCTCCCTTCTCACCAAATACGATTGACGTGCCGGGGTTTGCGCAGTCCCCCAGAAGCTTGTCCCACGCCGGATGGTAGATCGTATCGGCGCAGTGATTCTGGAAAATATGGTCCGACTGGGCATCTTCTTCGCTGAACGGATTTTTCCGAACGCCATAATGTTCAAGGAACTGCTGGATCTTCATCAGCGAACCGCGTTAACAGAGGTGCGACGTGCCACCTGCACGTCCGAGGGCGACTTATATCTGATCCCGGGACAGCGAAACAGGAGACGCCATGAAGACGACGGATTTCGTTCATTTGATCGTTCGGGAAACCACAATGTTCATTTGCGGATTTCTGGCGGCCTGTATGCTGATTCCTGCGGCAAACGCCCAGTTTGGTCAGGGGGGAGGCTTCGGCCAGGGCGGTTTTGGCGGCCAGTTTGGTGGGCAGGGCCCGGGAGGCGGAGGAGGTCAGTTCCCAGGCGGAATCGCGATCTCGCCGGAGGGAGTGATTTCTCATCCTCAGGCTCAGCGAGTGAATATGAAACTCGCTCAGAAAAAGATGCAGGAGATTGCACACCAGCACCTGCCGGGCGACCTCTCAATGGTGAGCAAGCTCCGCAAAGTGTCTTTGAATCGACTGGAAGCTGCCTGTCAGGAGTACGTCGATGCCGGAAAAGACATTCCAACGGAATGCTGGTACCTGGCTGGACTGACGCGGATCGACTACATCGTTGCAGACCCGGTACACGGAGACCTGCTGCTTTGTGGCCCGGCAGAGCCGTTCGCTCCCTGGCTGAATGGACGCGTGATCGGAACCGAAAGTGGTCGACCAGTCATCACTCTCGACGACCTGCTGGTAATGTTCCGACTACGGTCGTTCAATAACACACTGGGGTGCTCGTTTGACCCCGACCCTCAGCGGCTGGCAGAGACAAACCGTGTCAGCAATGCCAACACGGCACCTGTCACACCTGCAGTGGCGCGTCAGAACTTTCACAATCTGGCTCGCATCCTCGGGAACTGGAACGTCACCGTTTTCGGACTGCCGAAAGACAGCCAGGCAGCGTTGACGACTGTGGAAGCCGACTACCTTCTGAAACGTATTGCTCTGGGAATTGATCGGCCTCGTGTTCGCGGCTTCCGCAGCCATCTGGAAACAGTCAGCCTGAACGATACCAGTTTTAGTCGCTGGTGGTTTGCCCCCCGCTACGATGTGATTGAACGTTCGCCGGATGGAAACATCTTTCATATCTCTGGGCCACGGCTGCAGCTGATGGCCCAGGAGGAACTGGTCGACGAGGCAGGAAATCGCAGCGCTTCACCGTTCGAAGCGGTTAGTGTTAAGAAGTACACGACTCAGTTCAACAAACACATCGAAGCACTCTGTGAACAGGTTCCCAGCTTTGCGGGAATTCAGAACCTGTTTGATCTCGCCATTACTGCGGCGCTGATTGATGCCAACCGACTGACGGATCGAGTTGGCTGGACGCCCCGTCTGTTTGTGGATGCGAAGACGCTCCCGACGCGCAGGTATGTGGTGCCGAAAGAAGTTCCTTCCATGGCAAATACTCGCGCCGTGAACGCGGGACGCATGCTGGCGTTGATCGGAGGCGGAGTGACAATTCGTCCGGCTCAGATGCTGAGCCGAACTGACGTGCTTGCTGAATCTGACCAGCCGGAAGTCCGCCGTCCTGAAGACGCGTCATGGTGGTGGGATTGATCTGAAGATCAGTCCGATTGGAAGTCCTGTTCAACCGCAGGCCCGCAGGGGCAGCACTCTGAGGGCTCGGGATTTCCGGCGAAATCCACTACGGCGTTGTCCCGGGACAACGCTTTGCTACTGAGTGGCATTTTAAATCACTCCAAGCTCTTTGCCCGCACTGACAAATGCTGCAACCGCTCCCTCTAATTCTTCCCGGCTGTGAGCGGCTGACATTTGGGTTCGAATCCTTGCTTCACCCCGCGGGACCACAGGGAAAGAGAACCCGACAACATAGATTCCCTGCTCCAGCAGTCGGGCTGACAATTCGGTGGCGACAACAGCATCACCTGTCATGACAGGCACAATGGGATGTTTGCCTGGCAGCACGTTGAAGCCTGCGGTGGTCATGGCTTCACGAAACCACTGAGTATTCTCCTGCAGCTGGTTTCTCAGATCGCCGGAGTGTTCAACCAGTTCCAGAGCCTTGCGAGTTGCTGAAACGATGGGGGGGGCCAGCGTATTGGAGAACAGGTACGGTCGGCTCCGTTGGCGCAGCATGTCTACGATTGGCTGTCGTGCGGCCGTGTAGCCACCACTTGCTCCGCCAAGCGCCTTTCCAAATGTTCCCGTCAGGATGTCCACACGATCCATGACGTTGTATAGCTCGTGGGTCCCACGGCCGTTGGCTCCTGTGAATCCAACGGCATGTGAGTCATCCACCATGACACTGGCACCATACCGGTCAGCGAGGTCACAAATCTCATCGAGACGGGCGTAGTATCCGTCCATGGAAAACACACCGTCTGTGGCAATGAGTCGGTGGCGAGCGCCGGCAGACTCTTTCAGCTTTTGCTCAAGATCTGCCATGTCGTTGTTTTGGTACCGAAAACGCCGGGCTTTGCAGAGCCGTATGCCGTCGATGATGCTGGCGTGGTTGAGCTGGTCGGAGATGATCGCGTCCTCCGGCCCAAGCAGTGTCTCGAAGAGCCCACCGTTGGCATCAAAACAGGAGCTGTACAGGATGGAATCATCCATTCCCAGAAAGCTGCTCAGTTCCTGCTCCAGGGTGTGATGCAGAGTCTGGGTTCCGCAGATGAATCTCACCGACGCCATTCCGTAGCCCCAGGTGTCGAGGGCCTCGCGGGCGGCAGCAAGGATCTCCGGATGGCTGGCGAGTCCCAGGTAGTTGTTGGCACACAGATTCAGAGCGATAGAATCGTCAGCCAGACTGATCTTTGATTTCTGGGGCGAAGCGATTTCTCGTTCGGCTTTGTAAAGTCCCTGCTCACGAATCGCATCAAGCTGTTCGGAGAGAAAATCCGTCAGGTCAGACATCGTCAATCCATCCAGGTAAGAACATGAAGTCAGCTGCCCGTATCTTCGGACTCGTACTCGTAAAATCAATGCCCACACTGCTGGTTCTCCTGATCAGCAATGAGGCGACCCTGGCACAGGATTCGAACTGGCATCACTGGCGAGGTCCAACATCCAACGGAATCGCTGCGGACAGTGCCAGGCCCCCTGTTGAGTGGAGCGACGTCAGGAACGTTCGCTGGACATCTGATATCCGTGGCATCGGGACCTCCACACCGATCGTGCATGGGAAGCAGATCTTCGTTCTGTCCGCTGAAAAGACAGACCAGCATCCAGACGTCGTGCCCGTAAACAATTCTCTTAATAAGACCAAACCGGATGGATTCGTCTATCGATTCCTTGTCACCTGTTTTGAACGAGAGGAGGGCCGAATGCTGTGGGAACGCACCGCCGTGGCAGAAGCTCCTCACGAAGGGCATCATCCGTCGCATACCTATGCCGGATCGTCACCGACCACTGATGGTGAACGACTGTATGTTTCATTTGGCTCCCGCGGAATCTTCTGCTTCTCGTTTAAGGGTGAACTGCTGTGGAAACAGAATCTCGGCAACATGCACACTCGCTATGGTTGGGGAGAATCCGTGACTCCTGTCGTCCATGGCACCTCGCTGATTGTCAACTGGGACCAGGAAGAAGGCTCTTTTATCGCCTGTCTCGACACTCAGACCGGCGCTGTGAAATGGAAGACGGCTCGCGAGGGCGAAGTCACCTCATGGAATACTCCGCTGGTCACTGAACACGACGGCCGCACAATTGTCGTCTGCAATGGAACTCATCGAGTCCGCGGATATGACCTTTCCAACGGCAAGGAATTGTTCTCCTGTGCCGGACAGACCGTGAACGCGATTCCCTCTCCGTTGCGTCATGGAGATTCGGTGATCGCCATGAGCGGATACCGGGGCTCGCTGGCTGTTTCGATTCCGCTGGACTCAGCCGGTGAACTGGACGGTGACGACAGCGTGAACTGGAAACACTCCGGTGGCACACCATATGTGCCATCTCCCGTCATTCACAGAAATCGCCTGATCTTTACTTCCGGCAACCGTGACATTCTATCAGTCCTCGACGCGGACACCGGCACGCGAATCGGGGACCCCATGCGGCTTTCGGGACTGGGAAGCGTGTATGCGTCTCCCGTCGTTGCCGGCGGACATCTCTATTTTCTTGGCCGTGACGGAACCTGTGTCGTTCTCAGGGACAGTGATGACGGACTCAAGGTTATAGCCGTGAATCGCATCCACGATGCCACAGATTCCAGTCCTGTGGTGATCGGGAAACAGCTTCTGCTGAGGAGCCATACAAAGCTGTATTGCTTTGAAGAAAACCCGGTCCGCAAAGACGCGTTTTGAGTCGGTGTGTAGGCAGGTCAGGTTTCAAACTGACGACCTGATGGTCGCCTCTATTTCCCCCCCCCGCCCTGGTGTTACACCTCAGCAGCCGCACAGTGCCGTGAACGCGGTTTCGTCAGATTGAAACCTGACCTGCTTACTGGGTCAGCCGATGATTGGCAGCAACTCGGAAGAGCCATGCTGCACCTGTCGCGTGACGATGGAACCAATCAGCGTTGTGCCGGTGCAGTCGTGGATCTCAATTTCTGCCGTGCTGCCCGCAAGACGCGGGTTGCCATCAAACACTACGATGCGGTCGCACATGGATCGCCCCATCAATTGGCGAGCGAGTCCGGAGCCTCCACCCTCGTCATTGCGGGCGGCCTGTTTCTCAGCTGTCTTACTGAGTCCTTCTACCAGGACACTGACACGCTGGCCAATGAACTCTGCGTTATCCTCTTCGCTGACCTGATTCTGTAATGCGAGCATCTCGTTGTTGCGACGTTTCTTGACGTCTTCCGGGATGTCGTCAGGCATCAGATCGGCCGCCTTGGTGCCCGGTCGTTCGCTGTACTTGAAGATAAAGCTGTTCTTGAATCGGTGCTCGCGGATCGAATCCATGCTCAGCTGGTGTGACTCTTCTGTCTCGCCGCAGAATCCGACAATAAAGTCACTGGAGACACTGCAGCCGGGAATCGTCTCGTTGATTCGTGCCATCATCTCACGGTATTCCGCGACGGTGTATCCTCGTTTCATCAGCCGCAGTTGTTCGTCACATCCATGCTGCAGGGGAACGTGCAGATAGCGAACTGCTTTGGGGATGTCACGAACGGCCTGCAGCAGATCATCCGTCATATCCCTGGGATAACTGGTCACAAAGCGAATGCGTTCAATGCCCTCCACATCATTGATGGCACAGATCAGATCGGACAGCCGGTGCAGCTGACCATTTTCGGTGTGCTTGTAGCTGTTGACAGTCTGGCCAAGCAGACAGACTTCTCTGACACCCTGATCCGCCAGAACATGGACTTCACTCAGAATCTGAGACGGGGGGCGACTCTGCTCGGGCCCGCGTGTGGACGGGACCACACAGTATGTGCAGAATTTGTCGCAGCCGATCATGATGCGGACAAAGGCCTGGTACGGACTGGGCCGCATTTCCGGATCGCGCAGTGGGTCGTAGCTCTGAAAGCTGCCACTCACTTCCGCAACAGTTCCGTCTCGACGCCCCAGGCTGACGGCCTTTTGCTGCTCTCGTTCAGCCGAGTCCCTGGTTTCGCGAATCAAACGAGGGATCTCGCCAAGCTGGCCGGTGCCGACGATCAGATCGACATGAGGGGCTTTCTGAAAGATCAGATCCTGATCCTTCTGCGCCATGCAGCCCATCACCCCGATCGTCTTCTCTGGATGATTTTCTTTGTCTTGTCGAATCGTCCCGAGCGCACTATAGACCTTCTCTTCAGCGTGTTCACGAACACTGCAAGTGTTGTACAGAACGCAGTCGGCTTCTTGAGGGGTATCGACTACCACGTACCCGTGACGCTTAAGATCCGCAATCACCATTTCGCTGTCCAAAACGTTCATCTGACAGCCAACGGTTCTGATGTAGACTTTTTTCATCTTTTAATCTGTCGTTGTGCGCGTAGCCTTAGCTACATGTGATTGAGCCGCTATCCCAGTGCAAACTCGAAGGTC
>CAJWGB010000115.1 GCA_913031625.1 uncultured Planctomycetaceae bacterium
AGCAAGGGTGCAAGTGCTTATGTGACTGGTGATCTGGGTGCTGACAGCATCTATTTCAAGGCCGACGATTTCAATAATTCCACTATCTACGGTGGCAATCTCTCAGACGCCACTTCTTTGGATGGTGCGGACACCATCAGCATCGCAGGATCCATCAGCGCATCTGCCATCCAGGGCAATGGTGGCTGCAGTCACAGAGAGTCGCTCATGGATTGCCCGCTGCAAACTGCGGTTGCGTGGAATCCTGAGTAACACAACGGCTCCCAGATCATCTGCAATCGCTGCCTCATTCCACAGCCAGAAAGTCCCCCTGTTCGAACAGATTGAGTTCACAGACCGTGAGGGAGTTGGAGGAGGCTCGTTCGTACTTTGCAATGCTCAACGACCGGCTCGCTTTTCATAGTGCTGAGCATGCTGTAAAGAACCGCATCGGACTTTGAGGGAACAGTTTATCCCAACATGCAGAACACACTGCTGATTTTAAGAGTAACCCAACCGTTCAAATGCCATGACCAGCGTTCCGTCAGTCTTTGACCGCATCACAGAACTGCTTAATTCTCAGAGCGTCTCCTTTGACGTCCTGGAACATACGCCTGTTTTCACCAGCGAAGAGGCAGCAGCAGTTCGAGGCACTTCATTATCCAGTGGAGCCAAAGCACTTGTGTGTAAAGTCGATCAGCAGTTCAGTCTGTTTGTGATGCCGGCAGACCGTCGTCTGGCAACAAAAGAGGTGAAGAAAACTCTTAAGAATCGACGTTTGCGATTCGCCACGAAGGACGAAGTCGTGGACCTGACGGGGCTGACGCCCGGCTCTATCCCGCCTTTTGGCTCGCTGTTTTCGCTCCCGGTTTATTGCGATGAGGGCATGGCACTCGAAACGGTGATAAACTTCAACGCAGGAGATCACGCCCGTTCGGTCAGCATGACGTTTGGAGACTATCGGTCCGTCGAGAATCCCACGATGGGCTCGTTCGCCGATCCGCCCCCCCATTAAGCATTTAACCGGCATCCGTATGCAGGCATTAACTACCGTGAAACCGCGTGCGTCTGCGGCTGCCGGTTAAACGAGTTTCGAATCCGAGTACCTCCAGGTAAGATCCTCCAGACACATGTTGTCCCATGGATAAGCCACATGGTCATGGAATCTTCCAATGCGAGTTTGTCTTTTCTTCGTTGGTCTGGCGTCCCTTTGCGGTTGTTCGCCTGACTCCGAACAGGCTACCCGCCTCCAGGCTGGTGAAGACAGTTCATCAGTCGGTGAAATCACGGTCGCGGGCGGAAAGATATCCGTTCAGCCAGACTCACCAAAGGGCTTCACTCTTGTAGAACTTTTCACCTCTGAGGGATGCAGCAGTTGCCCGCCCGCCGATCAGGTACTCGCCGGACTGGCTCAGACTGCGGGAGCGAAGAAGCTTCCGATTTACACACTGTCGTTTCATGTCGACTACTGGAATCACCTCGGCTGGAAAGACCCGTTCAGCAGCGACGCAGTGACAAAACGACAGAGAGATTACGCCAATGTCTTTCAGTCAAAACGCATTTACACCCCGCAGATGATTGTGAATGGCCGGAAACAGTTCGTGGGCTCAAATAAAAAACTGTCCGACACTACCGTCACCGAGGCACTGGATTCAGAAGCCGTCCATCCGATCGAAGTAATCGCAAGTTTAAAAGACGGCAAGATACACGTTCAGTGTGACACGCAGCCCGGCGAAAAGATGCTCCTCAACGTAGCGCTCGTCCGAAATCAGGCCACTCGCAAAGTCACAGCCGGAGAGAACAATCGCCGGACGTTGGCTCACGTGAATATCATTCACGAGCTGAAGTCGGAACGTCTAAACCGAAAGAAGATCGAAATTCGATTTGCCCCACCGAGTGACTTTCAGGCCAGGGAGTTTCATGTGGTTGCATGGGCGCAACACCAGGTCGGCGGAATGATCGTCGGTGCAGACCGAAGTGAAATCACACCATAGGCCGAGGCGAGCGCTGCGAGGGGGGGCAGCATTCACGTCGGAGCGCGGTTAAGCATCGTCATCACACCCGCCGGACTTCGGCGTTCCGCTTCTCACCCCGGCCTGCGACAATCAATTCGCCCGACATCAATGCCCGCGATGTAGGAGGCCTCGGGAACTCAACCGAAATCCATGGGACTCCAGTTCAGAGCGTAACTCCGAGTCCGCAGCCGCCTCGCCATCAATCTGACTCAACAGCAGCGGCAAACCTGGTTCGGCAAGTCCTGCGACTGCCGCTGCAAGTGAGTCTTTGGTCAGGCCTTTCTGATCAGCGCTAAAGGTGATCAGTCGGTTACTGTTTCGGTTGAGCCATGCTGCAAGGTAACCATTCACAACAATGACTCGAGCACCTGCGACTCGCTGAGGGCGTGCCGTTGCGGGTGAATCCGGCCACTTGAACGCATTGCCCCATGGGCTGGCAGGGTCTGTTGCGGCGAACACCTGCACTGAGCCTTCTTCCGCCGGCTCTCGACATCCGCGCAGACGATCTTCCGCGCCTGGTGAAGAAAACTGAGCCGCGCCCAGGCCGGCCACAAAGTAGCCTCGCCGGACACGTCCAGCTTCTTCCATTGCCTTCAGCACCGGATAGAGCCCGGCGAATCCTCCCACCACTTCTTCCCGTGCCAGCATCTCCTTTGTCAGGACGCCGTGCCGCTCAATGAGCTGAAACGCGGTCGCAGTCTGACGTTCAGTCAGACCGGGCTGTTCCTCAGTGCACGCTTGATCCGCGTTGGGAAGCAGGGACCAGCGTCCCTCGCTGCCAGGTAACGCTGACCGACGACGCGAACGAAAGCGACGCGTCCGGCTCACTGATGACCGTTGAGAACGACGCTGACCGGAACGCCTGAGCGAACGAATCGGCGTCAGCGTGTCATTCGACAGTTCCCCAACCCAGACCATCTGCCAAAGTAACTGCAGCAGGTCATTCGGGAAGTCACCCGTTGCTGAGACCAGTTGGTCGAATAGCAGCGCCTGACGGTTCTGCAACAGATCCCGAATTGCCTGGGCAGTGGCCCCTTCAACTCTGCCGGCAGGCGGAGCCAACAGGGAAAAACTATCCGCCAGATAGAGCCCAATCCGCCCGTCTGAAGGTCCCGTGCTGTCGAATCCCCTCCAGATGACCTCCCCCTGCAGAGCCAGTTCATCAAGATCAGTCGCTCGGAATCCCTGGAGCCGAGCCGGCAGGATTTCTTCTTCCAACGTGGACGCCGGAAGTGGAGCTCCCTGAAGCTGCTCCACCACATCCAGCAGTGCGTCCAGCCCTCTCCGTCTCTCCGAGATACCGTGCCACTGAGGAAGAAACCTCACCAGTGCCTCGGGATCAACCGGTTCAACCTCCTGTCGCAGAGCTGCAAGACTGCGGCGCCGCAGCTGTCGAAGAACATTGGTCTCACACCATTCCGAACCCGTTCTTCCGGGAAGGAACTCACCCTCCACCAATCGCTGTTGAGCAACGAGATCGGCAATCGCGGAGAGAACGGCTGCCCGAGTCAGGCCCAGTCTTCGTGCTGCATCTTCAGCCGTAAACGGTCCGTGTGTTCGAGCAAATCGGGAGACCAGGTCACACAGGGCCTCAACAACCGGCGCGAGAAACGCTTCCGCCAATCCGGGAGGCGGCATGATTCCCAATGTGTCTCGCAGGCGCCCGGCGTCTTCGGCCGCCGCAAGCAAGGTCCGTTCTTCCAGCTGAAAAGAAAAGATGCGTCGAGCATCCAGCATTTCATTCAGCCAGGCCTCAATTGACGGCCGAGTCTCTTCAGTGCATCGGTCGATAATCTCAGTCTGACTCAACGGGCCCAGTTGCAGCAGCAGTCCATGCACGTCGTCCGGATGCCTGGCCTGATAGCCATCCAGCCGCTGCAGTTCACGCTCAAACTGAACAATGACGTCTGCGTCAAAGACCTCACGCAGGTCGACTGTTCCCAGCAGTTCGCGAAGCTGCGCCTGATCCAGCGAAAGAGTCTGAGCGCGTCGCTCGGCAAGAGGCGCATCTCCGTCGTAGATGAAGTTGCCAACGTAGTTGAACATCACTGCCGCAGCGAAGGGCGACGGCTTTTCAGACTGCACCTGCTGAACACGGATCTTATGAGAACGAACGTCACTCAGAATGCTGCACAGTCCGGGAAGGTCGAACTCGTCACGGAGGCACTCACGAAACGTCTCCATCACAATTGGGAACGATGAAAAGCGGCTGGCAACCTTGAGCAAATCGGCGGCCCGTCGACGTTGCTGCCACAGCGGAGTCCGCCGGCCTGGCTGACGCCTGGGAAGCAGCAGGGAACGCCCCGCATTCTCCCGAAACCGCGCCGCGAACATGGCGGTGCCTGCGACCTCCGCGATGAGTTCCTCTTCAACTTCTTCCGGTTCCGGCAGAAACAGGTCAACAGGCGGGATCTGACACACATCCGGCAAACGAAACACAATCCCGTCGTCCGTCCACATCATGTCTACTTCGTCCTGCGTCTCGCGTCGCAGCCGAGCAGCAACAATCGTGGCCCACGGTGCATGGACACGCGCACCAAACGGAGTCAGCAGAACGACCCGCCAGTCCCCCACTTCGTCCGGAAAGGTCTCCATCAGAATGGTCTGATCCGAAGGAACGGCGTTCGCCGCCTTGACCTGCTCCTGAATATAATCAATCAGCGATTCCGCGGCGGAAGGCATCAGGTGACGTTCTTCGGTGAGTACCTTCAACGATGAACGGCGACTTCCGTTCGTCAGCTCTCGTGTCAACTCACCAATCGCCCGCCCAAACGCCAGCGGGCGTCCGAGCGAATCGCCTCGCCAGAACGGCATGCGGCCAGGCTCGCCGGGAGCAGGAGTCACGAGAACTCGGTCACGGTCGATATCCATTACTCTCCATGAGGAAGCACCCAGCAGAAACACGTCGCCGGGACGACACTCAAAGACCATCTCTTCGTCCAGCTCCCCGACTCGGCCGGCCGTTTCGCCATCACTGCCAACAAGGTGGACGCCGTAAAGTCCACGATCAGGAATGGTGCCGCCATTCAAGATCGCGAGTCGTTGAGCTCCCTTGCGAGGGGACACCGTTCCGGAAATGCGATCCCAGTTGATCCGTGGGCGCAGTTCAGCAAACTCGTCGGACGGGTAACGTCCCGAAAGGAGATCCAGCACACTCAGGAAGGATGACCACGGCAATTCAAAAAAGGGTGCGGCACCTCGAATGACCGCATAGATCTGTTCCACGGCCATCGGCACTCGACAGGTCATCGCCACAATCTGCTGCGCGAGGATATCAAGCGGGTTCTTAGGAACCGTTGTTTCCTCCACCCAGCCCGCCTGCATCGCCCCGGTCGCCGCACTACAGGCCAGCAGATCACCTCGAAATTTAGGGAAAATGACTCCCCGTGACTCCCCGCCCACATGATGTCCCGAACGACCAATGCGCTGCAGGCCCGAAGCGATCGACGGAGGCGCCTCTATCTGGATCACCAGATCCACCGCGCCCATGTCGATGCCCAGTTCCATGGAGGAGGTTGCCACGATGGCTGGCAGATCTCCTCGTTTGAGACGGTCTTCAATCAGTGCACGAGTGTCTTTGGCGATGGAGCCATGGTGGGCCAAAGCAAGTTCTTCTTCGGCCAGTTCGTTGATGGCAGTGGCCAGTCGCTCCGCCAGCCGCCGACTATTCACAAAAATCATCGTCGAGCGGTGCGTGCGAATCAGCTCGACCAGTCTTGGATGAATGGACGGCCAAACGGATGGGATGGCGGGTGTTGCAGGAAGCAGATCGAGGTCGTCAGAAGCTTCAGTTTCCTCTTCGATTTCATCAGCTGGAGTTTCAATCGCCAGATGCAGGTTTCGTTCCGCCGAGCAGTCCACGATTTCAACCGGACGCGGCACAACGCCCGCCTCCTGATCGATCGGAGCATTGCCGCCTGCCAGCAACCGGGCGATCCTTTCCAGCGGACGCTGTGTGGCAGACAGCCCAATCCGTTGCAGCGGACGAAGATCGCCATCTGCATGCTCGCGACGCAGCCACTCCAGCCGTTCAAGTGTGGCAAACAGATGAACGCCGCGTTTGGTGGCCGCCACCGCGTGAATCTCATCGACAATCACCGTTTCCACACCGGCCAGAATGGACTCGGCACTGGACGTGAGCATCAGGTAGAGAGACTCCGGCGTCGTGATCAAAATCTCAGGTGGATTCTTCAGCATGGCCGCTCGGTCACGCGCAGGAGTGTCACCTGAACGGACTCCGACTGTCGGAAGCTGATGAGCCACTTCGGAACGTTCGGCCCATGCACGGAGCCCGGCCAAAGGTCCACGCAGATTGCGATCTACGTCGACGCCAAGTGCTTTCAGCGGAGAAATATAAAGGACACGCACTCCCGTCTGGTTCTCCGGCGGCGGTGCAAAAAACAGTCGGTCCAGTGAGGCCAAAAACGCGGCAAGCGTCTTGCCTGATCCCGTTGGAGCCAGCAGGAGGGTACTCTCGCCGGACGCAATCCGCGGCCATGCCTGCAGCTGAATTTGCGTCGGGCTTTCAAACGCCTGCGCGAACCAGTCGCGCGTGCAGGCGTGAAAACAATCGAGTCCGGCTACGGTGGGAATACTCATGACGACAACTATGCGTTGCGAAGATGCCGCTCAAAAAAGTCTCGCGTCTGACTCCACATCTTTGGACTCAGCACATGCCCGGTATCCGATTCAATGAAATAGCTGAACTGGTCTTCCGCGTGCATCGACTCATAGGCACGCTGAATCGTCTGGACACCTTCTCGCGCCTGTTTGATTGGACTGCCGCCATCATTTTCTCCCAGGTTCAGGTGAAGTGCCCGTGGAGCAATGAGCGCAGCGATGTCCGGAATGTCTCCATACTCATAGATGCCGGGCACAAAGTTGGGGAAACAGTGCAACATGTTGTGCTCGTGAATCGCATCGTAAGTCGGCAGGCAGCAGTTGCCGACGATCGCTTTCAGCCGAGGCTCCCACGGTCCCACCAGCCATGCATGCGTGGAACCCATCGAATGGCCGTAGCACCCCAGATGATCCGTATCGACTTCGGGGCGCGTACAGATCAGGTCCACAACGCGACGCATATCGAGAATGTTCTTCCACGCCATACAGCGGCCGGAGACGACCTGTTGCAGGAAGAGAAACCGCTCAAGGTTCCCTCCTTTTTGACGATAACCCTTTTCTCGGTCTTCAAATCCCCATGCGTCGGGGCAAATCACAACGTATCCCTCTTTGGCCAGCGCGACACCCGTATGGTGCATCTCATTGCCCGCAAGCCCAGCCGGCTCACTCTTGCCAAGGTGCCACTGCCCGTTGTGCTGATGCCAGAGACAGATCCCCGGGGCTGGCTTCGAAGCTGAGACGCCATCCGGCACAAGGAGCCATGCAGTGACACGTTCGTCGGGTTCGGTCAGATAGGACAGCAATTCCATGCGGTATCCGTCCTGCGAACGAGTCTCAACCGTTCTTGTCTGCAAAGGTCCGGACTCCGGCCATGGCCCACCCAGGCATTCCAGAAGTCGATCTTTAAAGTCTGCGGTCGCCATGAACATGCTCGGAGTGGGGAAGTGAATCGCAAGTCGGCCTCGGGTAATTGATTCTAGGCGTGCAGATTGTCCCCGACCACTGAACTCAAAACTGAACACAAATCAGCAACGGCATTTCGCTACAACCATCGTTTCACCGGCAGCCGAAGGCCCACCCGGCGAAAGAGTTCACCAGTCCGACCATACGTCCCCGGCGGCGGGCCAGCTTCGTTGAGCAATGCTGATCTGGGAGTGAGAGGCTCCTGCCGAGCCACAATGAGCGGAGGAAGAATGGCTGACCGGGAGATTCGCCCGTCCTGTAATCTGATGCGATCTGGACACGCTGCATGTTGCGATTCGGCAACATTGACTTAGAAACGGATTGTCTTAGCAGCGGCGCAGTGATTCGGCCCGGAACCGGGATCAATTCTTCGACACGTCACGCCTGATCGGGAAAAATCCAGCTCAATCCTGCTGCTGCTTCCTCAGGCAGCTCTTATCTCAACTTCAGGCAGCCCTCATGTCTCGGAAGAACGCGTGCATCACTTCGATTGAACCCATGATTCTGATGGCTGCAACCGCCATCGACGGCAGCGACGCGGCTGACTGGATCTCAGCCGATGAGAACGACAACACAATCAATGCGCTTGGAGGCGACGACTCAATCTATGCGCCACTCGGTAACAACCTGATCGACGGCGGCGCGGGTCTTGACACACTTGTCATCTATGAAGGCGTTGCTGACGACTTCCAGCTAAGTGCATTGGCTGATGGCTCAATTCAGATCCTTGGGCCTTCGCTCAATCGTGAAACGCACGAGAATCTCATTACGAACGTGGAGCAGATTCTCTTCAACGACGGCATCGTCAAAGCCGACGACATTCAGCCTCCCGTTGAACCGCCCGTCGAACCGCCCGTCGAACCGCTTCAGTTCGGTCGCTCAGACGACGAATTCGAACACCAGACAATCAACCTGCCGCAAACTCACTGGCCTGCGAATTGCTGATCCTGCTGTTGCCGGCAGCCGTCGTCCTGCTGCTTGTCTCCTCGCAGACAGGATTCTCCCGCTATCTGCGTTACCTGCTGCCGTGCTACCCCGCGCTATTCATTTTTCTGGGCCTGGCCGTCTCAGATCGGTTCATACCACAGAAGGGCCTTCGAGCAGCAGCATGGTGCCTGATTGCGTTGGCTGGGCTAAGCAGTCTGTCCGTCTATCCACACAGTGAGTCATTCTTTAACGTCGCCGCCGGCGGTCCTGCCAATGCTCCAAAGCACCTGCTGGACGCCAGCGTTGACTGGGGCGAAGAAATTCTGCTGCTTGCAGAATGGCAGAGCGAGCACCCCGATGCAGAACCATTCTTCCTGTCGCTGCATTCACTGTTCGATCCACGCGATGCCGGACTCAAATATGAGCACCCTCCTTACGCTCCGCAGGCCGAAAACGACAGAGAATGGGTGACGACATCAAGCGTCGGCCCCACGGCCGGTTGGTATGCAATCAGTGTGCACCAGCTATACGGAAGGCACGGAGAGTTTTCCTATCTGCATGACTTCAAGCCTGTTGAAACAATCGGCCATTCAGTTCACATCTTCCATCTCAGTGAAGAGGAGGCAGCGCAATGGAATACAGAACACGCTCCCGCACCCGATTCATGAACAGCAACCAAAAGAAGATGCGCCACTCAGGTAACGCTGGTCGACAGGGGTTTACTCTGATCGAGTTGCTGGTGTCGATCAGCATCATCGGGTTGCTGATGTCACTCATTCTGCCCGCGATCCAGAACAGTCGGCAGTCCGCCGAGCGTATCCAATGCGCCAATCGCCTGCGCAACATCAGCATTGCCATGCAGGGGTGGGTCGCGGCCAATGACCGTTATCCGGCGGCCGGACTCTGGGGAGGAAGAAACGTCACTGACAAGACTGCTCCGGAACCACATCACAACTGGGTCGTGGAACTGCTGCCGTATCTTGATCGCCAGGACCTGTCGGACCGCTGGAACCATGACCTTCAGATGTTCGACGCTCCCAATGCCGACCTTGCGCAGATTCATCTCAAAGTGCTTGTGTGTCCGTCAGACCACACCGTCAATGGCACCGGTGACCTTAGCTACGCACTCAATGGAGGCATCGGCGAATCCCTCAACCTCGGCGTTCATGACTGCATCACGGATCCGTTCTATAACGTGATTGACCTGAATGGGAATGGGCAGACATGCCTCCCACTGGACAGTGACGAAATGAGTCCGTCAGACCGCGAAATCTTCTACCGGCTGGGACTGTTCTTTAATGAAAACTACGGGTTTCGGGGAACTGCCGGATACGAGGGCACTCATCGATATCATCGACCGGCAACCGTGATCGACGGAACTTCCAACACGCTGATGATCGCCGAGAATCTCCGGACGGGCTACGACCCATTCCGCACCGACATCAACCGCTCAACGTGGGCCACAGCCGACGCTCGACGAAACCGGGGCTTCTTCGGACATCAGATCTGCAACGGCAATGACTGCAGCACTGGCAACGTGGATTTTGAGCGAGCCAACTCCGGTAACCAGGCAATTAACTCCGGGCTCGATGATCCGGAGGGTGAAGCTCCATGGCCAAACAGTAGTCATCCCGGAGGCGTCAATATTGCGATGGCAGATGGGTCCGTACGATTCCTGTCGGAAGATATCGATGGCAGGGCGTATATGCAGCTCTTTACTCCACAGGGCAGTAAGCTGCAGGGGCTGGCACTCGATAACGGTGATCCAAACTAATGCTCTGGCAGGTCGCAGATGGTCGGATCCCTGAGTGAATAGCGACACTCGCAGGCAGGCGGTAGATTAGGGCCCGTCGAAACCACGTGATGGTGGCTTGCCGCCGCCCCCCGGCTCAGGAGAGTCGGGCTTCGCCACCAGCAATCCGGAGCATCCCTCATGGCCAGTCGATCTTCCCGTCGCCAGTTCGTTGCCGGCACCGCGGCCGGAGCCATTTCCGGTACGTTTCTGCCAGGGCTGCCACCGGTGACTGCAGATGAGGCACGAAAGACATCGGAGATCGTCCGATTTGGCTCTGGCATTGAATCTCTGGTCCGGCTGATTGAAGAGACGCCTCGCGAGAAGCTGCTGGAAAAAACGGCCGCGGAAATCCATGCGGGACGATCGTACCGGGAAGTCCTTGCAGCGCTCCTGCTCGCTGGTATTCGAAACGTTCAGCCGCGTCCCAGCGTCGGCTTCAAGTTCCACTGTGTGCTGGTCGTAAATTCCTGCCACCTCGCCAGCCTGTCAGGCCCCGATGAAGACCGATGGCTACCGATCTTCTGGGCGTTGGATTACTTCAAGTCTTCCCAGGCGGACGAGGCCCGCCGCAGCGGCTGGAAGATGAAACCGATTCGAGAGTCGCTCGTTCCTGATGCCCTGCATGCCAAACAGATGTTTGTTGAGGCAATGGAAACATGGGACGTGGAAAAGGCAGATGCCGCCACTGCCGGGCTGGTGCGAACTGCTGGTGCAACCGAAGTATTCAACCTGTTCGCTCAGTATGCCGCCCGGGATTATCGCTCCATCGGCCATAAGGCAATTTACCTGGCAAATTCATGGCGTGCGTTGCAGGTCATCGGATGGGAGTTTGCGGAGCCCGTTCTCCGCTCCCTGGCGTTCGCTCTCCTGAATCACTCCGGTGAGTCACGTCCGGATCAAAGCAATCACAAAGCTGACCTGCCATGGCGTAAGAACGCCGAACTGCTGGAGCGAATCCCGGAGAACTGGCTGAATGGAAAGGCGGACTCGGGCCTGACAGCCAGCCTGATTGATAGCGCCAGGTCAGCGTCGGAAACAGACCTCTCCGTGGTGGCGGCTGAAGGCCTGAAGGCCGGAGTTTCCCCGCAGTCAATCTGGGATGCTGCATTCGTTGGGGCCGGGGAGTTGCTGATGAAGCAGCCCGGCATCATCGGACTCCACGGGCTGACGACAGCAAACGCTGTCCATTATCTGTATAGCAATGTCAGGTCGACCGAGTTGCGACAGCGGCTTCTGCTGCAGGGATGCTCATTTGGCCCCATGTTCCGTGAGTCAGCAAAAGGGCGTGGAAAGCTGGCAGATCGTTCCATTTCAATCTTCGAACGCCACGACGGCCCCGATGCCTCGTTGGAGTCAGTACTTCAGGAGATCTCCAAAGATCGAACTCGGGCAGCGGGAATGGCGCACGCTTATTTGAGTGGTGGCGGAAGCGCATACGAGTTGATTGCCGCAGCTCGACGACTCCTGTTCCTGAAGGGACGAGACGCTCACGACTACAAGTTCAGTTCTGCGGTCCTGGAAGATTACGAGCACGTCAGTCCCGCATGGCGCGACCGGTTTCTGGCGTTGTCGGTCTTTAACCTGAAGGGCAGTGGCCACAGCGACAGCGGAATCGTACAGAGAACTCGCGCCGCATTGGATGGGTAGGCTAAAAGCAATGCGGTCTAGTTTGTCAGGGCGTCTTCGGGCACAAGAACCGGGAACCCACTAAGCTCATTATGCTCATCACTTTCGCGGGGCAGTTGGAGATCCTCCCGTGCAGCGGCAACCGCGTGCTTGCGCTGGTGGGCAATCACCATGCTCTCATACTCTCGCAGCGGAGAAATCAGCTGATGGTTCAGATACCGTCGACGCATGGCGACTGCCGACGGATCCAGTTTGAGTTCCTTTGCCCAGATCTGCATCTGTTTAAGTGCCGATTTAGTGACGCGGATTGAAATCTCCGTATCCTTGCGTGTCTTGATTGACGAAAGCGGCTTGTACCCACGACGCGATTCCCAGCGTTTAATGAGTTCCTGCAGCAGGGAATTGGTGTGATCAAACCGAGCCTCCACCGTGGGAAGAATCTCCGGGTCGTCCAGGAGTTGGTCGAGAGCATCGGCAACCTGTCGGACAGACATATCTCCCGGCTCTGTGAAATAAACTGTGTGCAGCCGGTGTCGCATCTCCATTGCCGGCCGGGGATGTTCGGTGGCTTCATGAATTCGAATTAGTTCATGGTGAGCAAAATGACTCAGCAATGGCTCATACGATTCTGCAAATTCGTTGAGTCGATTCAGAACACGAGGATTAACGAATCCGGCTTCAGCCTGAAGGACAGCTTCCGATAGTGCCAGAAAATAGTTCTTTCGATACTCGTCTCGTGGATCTGCGTTCTGCACAACTTTGCCGTCGACAATCTGCTCAACGGCTGGTCTCGGATTGCGCAACATCTCCGTTCGGAGCGACTTGCGATAAGGCATTGGCTGGTCCGGGAACCCGTTGAGGATTTCTGCCTGCTGAACGACTGCACTGAACCGACGTGCAAACTCAGCGTATTCTTTGGACATTGGGGCGGCATCAGCCAGACGTCGCTGATGCGGCGCAAAAGTAACGCGAATCTCTTCGCTCTTGTTGGCGCGGCGAATCCTTTCCAGCGGAAGTGAAAATGCAAACCAGCCATTGTCGACTGTCGCGGGACTGAGACGCGGGATGTGCTCAAAAATCCCGAAGGCATCGTGGGTATCGACAACAGGCAGAGCAGCCAGCTGGGACCAGTCCCATCCGCTGCGTGCCAGCACGCTCGCAACATGGACCTTCTGCATGCGTTTCAGCATTTGCTGGTCGACCAGATCTACAGGGCCGGCGATCAGGAGAATATCTCCACTACTGACCCGGGCCATTATGGCTCGGTCAAAGAGCGAATCGACAGTGGAAATCATGCGGATCAGGACATCTCCTCCGAGATCATGCTCACTGATTCGCTGACAGAAGATGCCTCCCGTCTTCAGGCCGGCATGGACTTGCTGATAAAACTCCAGCGTATACAGATCCTGGCCACCTGCACTGCACGTCTGTGGCAGATCAACCACAATCACGTCTCTCGGATTTGCCTTCAGTGAGCGAATGGCGAGCCCGGCCGCGACATGCTGCATGACAACTCGCGAGTCGTCTGCAGGCATTTGATCCGTTTGAGACCAGACGTACTTCTTCGCAAGTGCCGTCGCAGCCTGATCAACTCTAAAGGCGGCGACAGTGTCAACCGGAAATTCACAGATCGCCTGCAGCCCGGCCCCGGTATCATCTCCAATGAGAGCAACACTGGCAGGTCGCTGATGAAGAATCATCGGGAGCAGTGAGGTCACAGACTCCGCAACTGGTTGAGGAGTAATGCTGCTGTTTGTGGAGCACGCTCCTGACTTGAATCCGTTTCGCCGAAACTCAACTTCATCCCCGTGAGTATGCCAGACGGTGAGGTGCCCATTCTCAGACGTCCGCTCATCAAGAAGCCGAACCCCCAGTGCATGCGGAATCACCTCGTGGTCAAAACCCTGACCATGCACACTGGCCGCAGCACCACTGAACAGCAGCAATGTTTCGGTCGACTGACTGACTGGATTCAGCAGGACAACTGACAGGCAGACTGCGATCGCTGGTACAAATGCAACTCGACGGATTGGTCGGTTTTCAGGTCGCGGCAGAATCAAGCCCATCAGCAGCGACAGACCGATGACGCACAACAATACGAATGTCAATGGGATAGCCTGCAGCCAGAGTCCGGCTACTGCTCCCGCCACAAGACAGACCAGTGGCCCAACGGATTGATCACGAGCAGGCGTCGCCTCTTCCTGGGGCGCGGAAACTGTCAGCAGCAACTGTAATGGAAACAGTGAAAAACACAGAACCACGCCTGCCGCGATGAGGCCACGACCAAAGAACAGCACTGAGAAATCACCACTGACATTCCATTCCAGGTGCTGTGTTGAGATCCAGCCCGATCCGATCACTGGCAAAACGCAGACCAGCATGCCCCCCCACAATGCCACTCGTCCTGTCAGACGTTCTCGAACACTTTTCAAACCAACAGGGAACAGGGCTGCGGAAACGTACACTCCGGTCACCAGCAGACTGCCAATGCTGAGCGGCATAAATACTGACACAAGCCGCAACGCAGCAGCGGCATTCAGGCCCATGATTCCAAGCGCTAGCAATTGACGTCTGTTTGCCGCACCCACTGCACCCGCGTTGCCCCAGGGAGTTCGCCAGTGCACGACCAGAGCAAATGAGACAAGGGCAAGCAGCGAAATCCACATCGGAAACGGAGCAGCCGAATGAATCAAAAGGACACTCAGTCCCAGTAATGCACCGATGGCAGCGGCACGGAAAGACGGATTCACCGCGGGCACCAGGCTCACCGCGAGGGCAGTGAGAATAGTTGTGAGCAGTGCCGGAAAGACAAACGCGGCTGGTGACAGCCCAAACACGGAAATCCCGCTATCCAGCAGTGTTTCCAGCAGGCCACTCTGTAGAAAGCTAACTGCCACCACACTGACGGCCATCACCCCCCACGCTGACTTACTTCCAGCACGCAGCCATGAAGACGCAATGAGTCCGATAATCAAACCCGTACCGGCAATCGTGCTTCCCGCGAGCGACCACCCTGCAGTCAGCGTCCATGCCAGAAAATGTTCCACGAGGCAAAAGAGAACAACGGCGGTCGTCAGTACTCCACAAAGGAATTGAAGACGAGGAGACGTAAAAGGAGAGTTTGAAACAGTTGGCGCCGGTTCCGAAGACATGGCTTCCCTGCCTGTCAATGTTCATTGACCTCCACAGATGAGGCGATTCACTCGCAACACCTGACGGAAGTGCCGTGTGTAGTAGAATTTGCGGTAACTTAGCGAATCTCCTGAATTCGCCTCAAGACAGATCATCTATCAGTGTTTTGAACGGTAAACGGAGGTGGTAGTGACCTCATTGAGACTGCCCGGTCACGGTCGCAGCAGTGCTGGTCAGCATCTGATGCGTAGCTGCCGCCGAAATGGCAGGACTAAGATGACGGCCACTTGCAAGGGGTCTCCACTGACCTCAAAATGCGGAGATTGCCCGGTCTTCCTGCCACAAAAATTGAAATTCATTGAAACGAGACATCTCCGTGAAGCACCTTTTGCTGGCCATTGCCCTGACGTTCAGCCTGCCCCCGTCCTTTGCCGACGAAGCTGATACACCAAACGAATTGGCGCAGTTCTATGGATTTACGGGGGTCGAGCTCTACAAGCTCGATCAGCGAGCCTTCGGCCTGTGCGAAGGAGACTTCGACAATGATGGGCTGATCGACATTCTGGCCATCGACAATCGCGCCAGTTGCCTCAGGTTTTTCCGACAGCTCTCTCAAGCGAAGCAGGCCGCCAGTCAAACTGGCAAGAATATCAATCGACTGACATCGGACTGGCGTTTCGATGTCCGTCAGATCCCGGTCGACAAGCAGATCGCAGGAGTCGTGACCGCAGACTTCAATGGAAATGGCCGGACTGACATTGCCTACATCGGGAGTCCGGATCGACTCATCATTCGGTACCAGCCGGAAGAGGGCAAGACTGAGTGGACGGAGCGATTCTCCGTTCGACTGCCCGACCTTGCGCCGGCACCATGGATGATTTCCAAAGGTGATCTGAACGGAGATAGAAGAACAGACATCGCCGTAATTGGCAAAACTGCAACCTACCTGATCTATCAGGAAGGCAATGGCAAAATGGGCGCCCCCAAACCGCTCATTAACACCTCGACCCAGCTTTCTCTTCTGCAGATCGCCGACGTCGATGGCGACGGCCGGCAGGATCTTACCTATCAATCAACTGATGGAGCAGATAAAGGATTGTGTGCCCGCCTTCAGACAAACAATGGTCGATTGGGGCCGGAAATCAGATTTGATCTGCGGCAGTCACGTTCAGTCACGCTTCATAACGTGGATCAGCAGCCTGGGGAGGAGATTCTGACGGTTGATGGCAGAAGTGGGCGTGTCATTATTTCTCAGGTTCGCAGAGGAGAATCCAATTCAGAGCTTCCGACTCGCCTCGTTCAGTACGGCGTCGGAGAAGGAACTGGTCGTGAGAAGCGTGCTCTCGCTGTCGGTGACATTGATGGTGACAAACGCACCGATGTGGTCGTCACTGACCCAGAAAAAGCCCAGGTCCTTGTTTATCGCCAGAGTAAGTCCGGCGGACTGGGCGTCGCAGAAACGTTTCCGGGGCTACTGGGTGCCATTGGTGTCTTGATCGAAGATATGGATGGCGACGGATCGTCCGAAGTCATCCTGTTGAGCGACAAGGAAGCAGTTGTTGCAGTCAGCCATTTCTCAGAAGGTCGACTTCAGTTTCCGGAAGTCATTCATCGTCCTGAATCCGGCTTTGAACCGGCCGCATTGGCCATCTACGGCAGCGGCAACGCAAAGACGCTGGCAGTCTGTGAAGCCAAAGGCTCGGGCAGCAGTGCTTCCCTGAAACTTCACCAGTTATCGCTGACAAAGGACGGTTGGAAACCTGTTGGAGAATCAGTAGCTGTTCCATCCGGGGCCAAAGGCACTCGCGGCCTACAGCTCAAGACTCTGGATGCGGACGGTGACGGAATCAAAGACCTGCTCGCAGTTCCGAATGGAACGAGTAAGGGTGTGATTCTTCTGCCCGGTGCCAACGACGGAAAAGTTGATGCACGCTGGAATGTGCCGGCCCTGAACCTTGGAACCTCAACTCCGGGTGCGGTCTTTGTGCACGACGACCACCTGTTCGTCGCCAGGGAATCTTTTGCAAGAATGATGAAGTTCGCAGACGGTAAATGGTCCGTCGCAGACCAGTTTAATGCGGGAGAATCGAAAGCTCGACTCGCCGGTGTTGCCGTCCTTGATCTTCACGGTGATGCAACAGACGAGATCGTCCTGGTCGACACGGGCGTTAAACGGTTGAGGATTCTGCAGAAGTCGGAAGGTCTCTACAGACCATGGAAAGAGCTCGAACTCGGCAGCATCAAATTCGATTCGAGCTACGTAGCAGACTTGAACGGGGACGGGAGAGACGACTTGCTGCTGTTTGGAGCTCAGCAATTCGGCGTGCTGTATTCAGGGAACACAGGGGAGAAGCTTGTGGAAGTCGCCACGTGGGAATCTGACCGAGAGAACTCCTATCCGGCGGACATAATCGCTGGTGACATCAACAGCGATGGCTCCACAGACCTGACTGTGATTGACACCAGTATTGACGGTCTGGAATTACTGAATCTGGATGCGGACCGAGGCCTGCAGGCCGCGACTCACTTCCGAGTGTTTGAGGAGAAGCGACTAGTCAGCAAGTCGGAATCTCGAGGGACTCAGCCACGCGAAGGGCTGATCGTAGACGTCACCGGGGATGGCAGAAATGACATCGTGCTGCTTTGCCACGATCGATTGATCGTGTATCCCCAGGATGTCCCTGAGTAAGCAGCGCGAACATGAGCGTCCTTTCTTTGCCAAAGCCTGCTTCAAAGGCACTCGCAAAGCCGACCCGAGTTGCTCCGCAGGCTGGCATGTGCTGTGTCTGCAATCCGCAGCACCGTTTTCAGCCCTGATTATGGAACTCGTTCCTATTCAATTTCCCGTCCGACTGTATGGCAATCCGACGCCGGAGCAGGGGGGGCCGCAGGAACAGCATTTCTCGTCGTTCACGCATTGGGTTAACAGACGGCTCATTTGTGGCCTCACCGTGAGGCGACCAAAACGTCTCAAAGACGCTCTCGCCAGAGGAATATTGTATTCTCTGGCAGCGATGTTCCTGCTGTGTCCCGCACTGGCAGAAGACTCAAGGTTCACGATCTATCTGGCCAACAATACGGGCGACATTCTTGAGGTCGTGTCGGCAACTGAAAAAGACGGCAACAACCTGGAACTCGCCCGCACAGGCCCAGTCAACATTGGATCTGAAGAGATGATTT
>CAJWGB010000116.1 GCA_913031625.1 uncultured Planctomycetaceae bacterium
CGCATCGTCAGGAAATTGTTCGTGTCATCGGGAATGTCCGTTTTATCAATGATAGTAAGGCGACTAACTCAGAGGCGACGGCCAAGGCACTCGCATCCTATGAAAATATTTTTTGGATTGTTGGTGGGCAGTTTAAAGAAAAGTCCGTCGATATCCTCTCTGGGGCGTTATCGACCGTGCGACATGCTTACCTCATCGGAGATGCTCAGGACCTGCTCGCAGAAGCGGAAGTTACTGAGACCAAAGAACCGGTCAAATGGCGACAGTGGGGGTCAGACACGGATGATGGCGCCATCAGGCAGATGGATGACGCCTGCCAGTTGCCACAGAGTGTCGCAGCCGCGCTCATGCCCGACGCGCACATTGGTTATGGCCTGCCGATCGGAGGAGTGCTGGCTCTGGAAGATGCCGTTGTGCCGTACGCGGTGGGAGTCGACATCGCCTGCCGAATGAAAATGTCCATCCTCGACATGCCGGTTGATTCACTGCAAAAGAACTTCGATCACTACCGCAATGCACTGGAGTCAGGGACACGCTTCGGAGTCGGATCCGAGCATGAGAAGCCTCAACATCACGCCGTCCTTGACCAGGACTGGTCCGTCACCCGAGTCACTCGCGAACGCAAAGATAAAGCGCGCAAACAACTGGGCACTTCCGGATCCGGCAATCACTTTGTGGAGTTCGGAGTTGTCACACTATCCACTCCGGCCCCCGAGTGGAGTCTGGAACCCGGACAATATGTTGCACTCCTCAGTCACAGTGGCAGCCGCGGAACCGGCGCGGCGGTGTGTTCCACCTATTCAGACATCGCACGTCGTAACCTTTCGCCAAAGCACGCTCACTTTGGGCGCCTCGCATGGCTCGACATGAACACCTCGGAAGGTCGCGACTACTGGGCTGCAATGAATCTCATGGGGGACTACGCGTCTGCGAATCACGACGTCATCCATCGACTGGTCACAAAACTGCTCGGAGCGCGCGTGATTGAGGATGTGGAGAACCATCACAACTTCGCATGGCAGGAACGACACTATGGGAAGAACGTCGTCGTCCATCGCAAGGGAGCGACACCTGCCGGAGAAGGAGTATTGGGAGTGATCCCCGGTTCAATGGCGGACCCGGCGTTTGTCGTTCGCGGCAAAGGCAATGCTGAGAGCCTCCGGTCTGCCGCTCATGGCGCCGGACGAGTCATGTCTCGGCGGAAAGCAAAGGATAAGTTCCGATTCCGCAGCATTCAGAAGACACTTGAGAAACGCGGCATCCGGGTCCTGTCTGCCGGAGCGGACGAAGTTCCCGGCGTCTACCGCAACATTGAACAGGTGATGGCCGAACAGTGTGATCTTGTTGAGATGGTGGCCCGGTTTGACCCAAAGATTGTCAAAATGTGTGGCGACGGCAGTCGCCCGGAAGACTGATGGTTTCAGCCCGGGTATTTGTCACAGCAGTTTTATTCACTCTCCCGCGAAGTGGGAGAGTCGCAGATGGATCGGCGTTCAGCCCATCGGTCAGGGTGAGGCCTCCCCAGGGAGGGTGAAGAATCGTCGGCTGAAACGAGATTACGCAGCGATCCGGTCGCCCGCAGCTGCCATCCTTGATTTTCGCCAACTGGGTCGCCACGCTGAGCAACCGGCAATCGCATCCCTTATTTGGCGACCAACATGAAATCTGCTCTCAGTGTCTGTACCTGGATCTGTCTCTGCCTGTCAGCAATTGCCCAGCAGGGCCCGCCCAACATCATCGTCATTCTGTCAGACGATATGGGGTATTCAGATATTGGCTGCTACGGCAGTGAGATCAACACTCCCGTGCTGGACGGGCTGGCCGCAAAAGGACTGCGGTTCACTCAGTTCTACAACACGGCTCGGTGTTGTCCAACTCGAGCTTCTCTGCTGACCGGGCTCTACCCACACCAGGCAGGTGTTGGCCACATGATGTCAGACAGTGGTCACGACGGTTACCGAGGCGACCTGAATCGCAACTGCCAAACCATGGCCGAAGTTCTGAAGACCGCTGGCTACGGAACCTATATGGCAGGCAAGTGGCACGTAACCAAGTCCGTCCAGCCAGACGGGCCCAAAGATAACTGGCCGCGGCAAAGGGGCTTCGATCGGTTCTACGGAACCATTCATGGTGCGGGAAGTTTCTACGACCCCAACAGCCTGACACGCGACAATACTCAGGTCTCGCCCGTCACGGATGCGGAGTACCGGCCAGACACCTACTACTACACCGATGCAATCAGTGATCACGCGGTGCGATATGTGCGCGAACATCAGGAACAGAAACCGGACAGACCATTCTTCATGTACGTCGCTTACACGGCCGCTCACTGGCCCATGCATGCCCTGCCGGAAGATATCGAGAAGTACAAAGGATTCTACGACGAAGGTTATGGGGCGCTGCGAGCGTCGCGACTGAAGAAAATGAAGGAACTCGGGGTCGTCCGCAGTGACGTTGAGATGTCAGCTCAGGCAGAAAACTGGTCGCAGGTTCAGCATCGCGAGTGGGAAATTCGCTGCATGGAAGTGTATGCCGCGATGGTGGATCGAATGGACCAGGGCATCGGGAAAATCGTTCGTGCCCTCAAAGAGACTGACACCTACGACAACACTCTGATCCTGTTCATGCAGGATAACGGCGGCTGTGCAGAGGGACTGGGACGAGGGCCCCGAAATGGACTGGCTTCCCGACCAGACGCACCCCTGGCAGCAATGAAGCCCGGAGAACTGCAATTCGACATGATTCCGCAGAAAACGCGCGACGGCTGGCCGCTGATTCAGGGGCCAGGAGTCATGCCCGGCCCAGCTGACACCTACATCGCTTATGGGCGTGGCTGGGCAAATGTGTCCAACACTCCATTTCGTGAATACAAACACTGGGTTCATGAAGGCGGGATCAGTACGCCATTGATAGCTCACTGGCCGAAGGGTATCCAGCGGCATGGAGACCTCGAACATCAACCAGGACATCTCATCGACATCATGGCCACCTGCGTCGACCTTTCGGGAGCAAGCTACCCGAAGGAAGTCGATGGCCGGAAAATCACTCCTCTCGAAGGCCGCAGCCTCAAACCAGCATTCGCCGGCCAGCCAATCGAACGCGAAGCCATTTACTGGGAGCACGAAGGCAATCGAGCTGTTCGAGTGGGCGACTGGAAGCTCGTGGCCAAAGGCGCAAACGGAGCATGGGAACTCTACAATGTGAAGGTCGACAGGGCCGAGCAGCACAATCTTGCTGCCGAGCAGCCCCAACGTACTCAGAAACTGGCCGCAATGTGGCAGGCCTATGCAGAACGGACATACGTGCTGCCACTGACGCCCTACAACCGCCGCAACAATTCAAAGCTGTCGAAGAAGAAGAAGTTTCAGCTGACGGGCGGTGCTTCCCTGGATCGCAGCAAGGCGCCAAATATCGCCGGCAAAGCCTTTCAGGTGGAGTTGAGGATTGAGAAAGCGGGAGACAGCGGTGTCCTGATCGCTCAGGGCGGCAGTGCCATTGGTTATGCCCTGTACCTGCAGGATGGCAAACTGCATTTTGCCGCTCGACGTGGTGGAAAGCTGTCACAGGAAGCAGGAATGGCACCATCAACCGGCCTGGTTACACTGACTCTGGCAAAGAACGGTGATGTAAAGGTGATCAACAACAACGTCACTCTGCTCTCTGGCAACGTTGGAGGACTCATTAATGAGATGCCACAGGACGGCCTGCATGTCGGTCGGGATGAAGGAGGGTTCGTGGGGACCTACGACAACCCATTCCCGTTTAACGGAGAAATCGGCACCGTCAAAATCCAGCTCCTCAGGTAAGTCACCTCAGGCCGGAGTGAGGAACGCAGTGACGAAGTCCGACCTGCAGGTGGTCTGCGCATTCCAACGTAGCTACCGTCGACAGACGGCGGGGCTCTTCACCAGACTCACCACCAAACCCGACCACGCTCTGGCGGGCGTAGTTACAGACTGCCCGTCCGCTGTAGCGACGCCGGAAGAATTTACATCTAGCCAAGGATGCCTTTGACCGGATGGTGTTCTTCCACACCCGTCAGTCGCATATCCAGCCCCTGGAATCGATACGTCAGCTTTCGATGATCGATCCCAAGCAGGTGCAGGATCGTAGCCTGCAGGTCGTGCACGTGAACTCCGTCCGTGGCAACGTTGTAGCTGTAATCATCCGTGGAACCGTATGAGAAACCGGACTTCACACCGCCGCCGGCAAGGAAGTAGGTGAAGCACCGTGGATGGTGGTCTCGACCTGCCTCCGGACTGGAGAAGTCGCCCTGTCCCACGACACCGCGACCAAACTCACCGCCCCAGACAATCAGTGTGTCATCCAGCAGTCCACGCTGCTTCAAATCCTGAATCAGACCGGCTGTTGGCTGATCCGTGTCACGACAACGGTCCGGACACCATGCCGTCATTTTCTTGTGGTGGTCCCAGTCCGGGTGGAACAACTGAATGAACCGAACTCCTCGTTCGGCAAGTCGACGCGCGAGGATGCAGTTCGCTGCATAGGAACCCGGTCGACGAGATTCGGGGCCATAAAGATCGAAGGTTGCCGGAGTCTCGCCGGACAGGTCCATTAATTCGGGTACGGACGCCTGCATCCGGTAGGACATCTCATACTGCCGAATCCGAGTATCAATCTCCGGATCGCCGGTTTGTTGGTGCCGAATCCGATTGAGGTCCGCAAGACTGTTGAGCATCTGCCGTCTTGTCCGGCGGGAAACACCATGAGGATCATTCAGATACAGCACTGGCTCACTGCCGGAACGAAACTTAACTCCCTGATATCGAGACGGCAGGAATCCGGATCCCCAATAGTACTCGTACAACGGCTGGTCGCTCGGTCGCTTCATCCGTGAAACCAGCACAATGTAATCAGGCAGGTTTCTGTTTTCGGATCCGAGTCCGTAGCTGGCCCATGCGCCGACGGAGGGTCTTCCGGGGATCTGACTGCCGGTCAGCATAAACGTCATTGCCGGAGCATGGTTGATGTACTCGGTATACATCGACTTGATGAAGCACAGATCGTCGGCGACACCACCGATATGGGGGAGCCATTCACCAACAGTTGCTCCGCTCTGCCCGCAGCGTTGGAACTTTGCACGCGGCCCCATCACGATCTGCTTCTGATTGGCCGTCATGGACGTCAGCCGCTGGCCGTTTCGAATGGAGTCCGGCAGCAGTGTTCCCTCCAGCTTTGCGAGACCAGGCTTCCAGTCGAACAACTCAATCTGCGACGGCCCGCCCGACTGCGTCAGGTAAATCACCCGCTTTGCGCGCGCCGCAAAATGAGTCGACTCCAGAATGCCAGCACCGTCGACTTCGCTTTGCATCGCAGACAGCGCAATTGCGCCGAGGCCAATGCCTGTTCCGCGACCGAGAAAGTGGCGCCGAGTTGACGCGTCGGGATGTTGAAGAGGTGTCACAGAATCACGTTTCCGGGTTGCAGTTGAAAGAACAGCATAACGCGATCCGGGTCCTGGATCACCTATGAGATCCAGTTTCGCCCCCCCCGAAACTTCGGATGCGTCAAACGGCTGTGCAACCCGTGGCTGCTATGCAACAACCCTCCAGCCCGTGGACTCACACCCACGGCTCGCCGATGTCATTACGGCAACGAGCGTGCAATTCCTTCCGATCTGCTATCGCACGGCTCCACCGTAACGGGCAGCTGGTGCAGGCGTAACGCCGTATGAGACCTGACGGATCGGTGGTCGTGCCTGAGAGTATCGATTGAAGATGACTGGAGCACGCGAAGACTGTCGAGGAATCTCGTGATCACCGGTAATGTCTCCCGGAACCGGAGTTGCAATCGGCGTTGAACGTCGGAACGGCTGTGACTGAGGTGGCAGAGTCTGAGGAAGCGGCTGAGAGTAAGCCTGCACAGGTGGAGCCGCCTGATAGCTGTGGGCTGGCACCTGTGGTTGGTAAATCGGAGCACCATACGCAACGGCGGGCTGCATTGGCGTATAAGGAGTCGGGACATGCGACTGGACCATTCGATACTGAGTTCGATAGGTCGTCTGGGGAACATACTGGGTAACCGGACGGTAGGTGGTCACTGGCACCTGATATGCCTGCATCTGCGGAGCGGGCTGACAGCAGTTGTTGGCCACTGGCTGGTAGATAGGCTGACGAACCGCCTGATAAACGGGCTGTGGACAGGCTGGCTGATACATCTGTGGGCAGCAGCCATAGCCACCATACCCGTGCCCCCATGCACCATACGGATTGAACCAGTTTACTGGATTTAGCAGCGGAAGCAGGCAGCAGGCCTGAACGGCAGTTCCTGCCAACAAAAATGCGAGGGTGAATGGAATGAGTCGTGTAGATTTCATGAGAGGACCTCAGGAGATGGGAGAGGTGTCGAAGGTTGATGAGGGAGACGGGCGTCTCAGGAACTGTGGTGAGGCCACAATTCAGATGGGATCCTGGTCAGAACCAGGCCGCAGGTTGCAGGAAGCAATCTCCGGTGAGAAAATCAAAGATCTCCCCAACCTCGTAATCGGCACCTCAGATGGGTAACTTTACACTTCTGCAGACTTTTAGATTTTTTCTCTAAAGTTTTGCCACATCCGAACCGGGTGAACTTCGGCAGATACTGCCAGTCACAGATTGTGCTCAGCAAAGAACTTTCAAAATGCGATCCACCGTCCTGTTTTTCACTGCAGTCCTGGTGTCTTCCGGCCTGTGCGGAGCGCAACAATCCACTTCCAGATCTGAGTTGCCAAAGATTGGTGACAAGGCACCGGGCTGGACTGACCTTGCCGGCACGGACGGCAAAAAGCACTCGCTGGCTGCGTTGAAAGACCAGGACGTAATCGTTGTGTGCTTTACCTGCAACACGTGCCCATACGCAGTGGATTATGAAGACCGCCTGGTTGCGCTGCACAGAAAGTACACCGACTCAGGGCAGAAGGTCCGGCTGATCGCCATCAACGCCAACACCGTTCCAGGCGACCGCATGGAAGACATGCAAAAGCGAGCGAAGGACAAGGAATTTAAGTTCTCCTACCTGTGGGATGAGACTCAGGATGTTGCTCGTAAGTGGGGAGCGATCTATACGCCTGAATTCTTTGTGCTCAATAAAGAGCGAAAAATCATTTACCGAGGCGCAATGGATGACTCGACTCGCGCCAAAGACGTGAAGGTCAAACACGTCGAACTTGCAGTCGAGGCAGCTCTGGCCGGAAAGACGCCCGAAGTGACAAAGACGGGCGCGCGGGGCTGTGCAATTCGCTTTAAACGCCGCCGCCGCTGAAACTCCTGAACACCGATTTCAAAGATGACTGATCGAATGATTCGACGATTTCCGACCGCATTTGCAACACAACTCAGATCGATGACTGGATTGCTGGCAATTCTGTTCGTAACCACTGCTGCAGCACATGCTCAATCGTACGTGGTTGAAACCATTAAAGTGCCTCAGGACATTCGCCTCGAAGTCGGCGGCATGGGATTCTGGCCTGACGGCACACTGGTGATGTGCACCCGCCGCGGTGAAGTCTGGAAATACAACAAAGGACGGTTCGACCGTTACGCGTTTGGCCTGCACGAGCCACTGGGGCTGTTAACCGGCAAACAGGGCGAGCTGTGGCTCATGCAACGTGGGGAGCTGACTCATGCAACCGATGAAGATGGCGACGGTATCGGCGACCTGTTTGAAACCATCAATCAGGACTGGGGCTACACCGGAAACTACCACCAGTACGCGTTTGGTCTGATTCGTGATGCAGATGGCAACTTTTACGGGACAACGGGGCTTGGCTTTTACCGCGGCGGCGATCGTTTCAAAGGAACATGGCTGGGCACTCAGGATGACATTAAGTACCGCGGCTGGGTCCTGAAGTTTTCGCCGGACGGAAAGATGACTCCGTTTGCTCCCGGACTGCGAGCTCCCAATGGAATCGGTCTGTCTCCGGAGGGCGAGATATTTACCACGGACAATCAGGGCAGCTATATCGCCTGCGGCTGGTTGATGCATGTTCGCAAGGGAGACTTCCTTGGGCACCCCAGCGGTCTCATCGACGATCCTCGCTACGACCAGCCATGGGAGATGACTCGCGAAAAACTGCTCAAACTCCGCAAACGCCCGGCCGCATTCCTGCCGCACGGTGTGATGGGTAATTCAACGTCTCAGCCCCTGTGGGACACGACGGGAGGAAAATTCGGGCCATTTGCCGGGCAGGTGCTGGTGGGCGATGTCCAGAACGGCCGACTGTCTCGCATCGCTCTTGAGAAAGTCGATGGCGAATATCAGGGCGCAGCAATTCCGTTTATCTACGACAAGTTCGGCGGCGGAGTCAACCGGCTCGTCTTTGACAAAGAGGGCGTGCTGTGGGTTGGCTTCACCGGTCGAGGCTGGGCGGCTGGCGAAGGACTCAAGAAAGTCACGTGGACAGGCGTCGTTCCACCGGAACTGCTGGCTGTCAATCTGCAGAAGGACGGCTTCCGACTGTCATTCACAAAACCCCTCAGCGAAGAGACTGCCGCCAATGTCGACAACTATTCTCTGTCCCACTTTCAACTGGCATGGCAGGCCGCCTATGGCACGTCGCCCAGCAACCGGACAACGGTGAAGCCAGTTGGTGTGAAGGTGTCAGAGGATCGACTCAGCGTTGATTTGATTCTGGCAGAAGGTGACCTGAACCCGGAGACCGTCTTCGAGATTCGAGTTGACGGACTGCGAACAGAATCCGGCGCAAAGCTCGAACACCCGCTGGCGTTCTACACACTGAATCGCCTGCACAAATAGAATTGCGGGCGGACCTTCACTCCCCTTGTGCCGGACCTCGCTTCGCTCGCCCACGGACTGCTCTGACCACCGTAGCTCGCTGCGCTCAGTCCAGGCCTACTCAACGTAGACGAATTCGTTGAGGCACAGGATCGTCTGACTCAGATCGGTTAATGCGCCCATCGACAACCCGTCCGGGTTCCCGCCGTACACCTCTGCCTGAGTTGCCAGGAAGTCGATTCCCGCCGTTAGTTCAGTCTCTGAAGGAGGGCGTGACAGCGTCTGTTGATAAAGCTGTGCAACCGCATCTCTGGGGGTCTTCTTTGACCATGCGGCCTGAGCAACCGCCTTCGCACAACTTCGGACCTGTGAATTATTCATGAACAGCAGCGCCTGCGATGCAATCGTGGTGGCCGGACGCTGTCCAACGCTGACAAGCGGTTCCGGAGCATCAAAGATCTGCAGCATTGGAATCAGCCGGCTGCGTTTGATCGTAAAGTAGATGCTGCGCCGCAGGTGGTTCTCATCGAGCGTGCCCGGACCAAACTGTGTTCGATCCAGTCGTCCAGAGACCGCCAGCAGTGAATCTCGAATCGACTCGGCCTGCAATCGCCTTGGCACATGTCGCCAGAGAAGACGATTCTGAGGATCAACCTTCGCGGCACGCTCATCGAATTCGGAAGACTGCCGCCAGGAGCTGCTGGTGACGATAAGTCGGTGAATCGGTTTCAGCTGCCAGCCGTGATGAATGAGTTCTCCGGCGAGCCAGTCGAGCAACTCGGGATGGCTGGGGAGTTCTCCCTGACGACCAAAGTCATTGGCGGTGGTGACCAGCCCCTGCCCAAAGTGTTGCTGCCAGAGCCGGTTCACGACAACTCGCGCGAGCAGAATGCCGGCTCCGTTCTCAGTATCCGTGATCCACTTCGCAAGCCCCGAACGACGCATGGATGTGCGATTACCTTCCGGTCGCTCAACCTGCCACTGCGTCATATCACCCTTGCTCAGCACCTGGAGGAATCCCGGAGAAGCCGGACGAACTTTCTGTTCCGTGTCCCCGCGTTTCAGGAAAAACGTCTCTGGATAGAAGTGCTTGAAACCACGTCCATCGGCATGATGCTTCAGAGGTTTCAAACCTTCGGTAGAAACCATCACCGTGACCTTTTCTGCCTTTGGCCTGGCCTGATCGTGTTGATCCAGAGCTGCCTTAAACTTTCGCCAGTCAGGATCAAGAGTACGGAACCATTTCAGCGCTTCCTTACGCTGTCCCGGGTCTGTGAGCTCTTTGCCCGATCGAACGAGGGCCAGAATCTCGGTGAGTGCCTGAGGCGTCTGTGGCGCTGTGAGTGGCAGGGCAGTCTCGTCACTGATTGACAGACGGGTCCGCCCGATATTGTGTTTATTGTTGACGTCAAACCTGATGGTAATCGTTAACAGAGTGCCTCCGTCAAACCCCTTCAGTGGCTTATCGAAATCGAAGGCGGCCGCATGATCCTTCCCAAACTGAGGGTCAACCGCCCAGCCCGTCTTTGGTTTGTTGTCGATCGACGCGGCGATACTGAGCGAACTGTTGTTTTGCTGGAACGTTGCTCGAGCATTCTTCAGGCCAACTCGAAGCTTTTTGGTGTTGTCGGTTTTGAGAGGCTCTGCCTCCACCGTGATCTGGCCGACACCCATATTGCCATTGCTGGCGCGACCCGGCCCGCTGCGAACCATCGACTCATGAGCCAGTGCCTCCAGACGGAATGACTGAATCTGCGGGAGACTGGTCGCCACCTGAAAGATGTATGTGTCGAAGTCCGGATTGGTGCCACTGGCAAGTACAGAATCATCGTCCAGAACCGTCATGGTTGCACCACCCTCTGAACGGGCGGATGTCGGATGGACCACCATCCAGCCAGCACTGTCTCGATCTGACTCCGGCGCGCCGTCTTTGAGCCACTCTGCAAACTTTGCGGGCAGCTTTCTTTGCTCGTAGTCTTTCAGATTCGCTTCGAACACCTCGCGCAACTGATTCCATTTGACACGTTCGGCGGCCAGTGTATCTGAGCGGAGCTCCACTTCCTGATGACTGCGAATCGTGGTGCCAAAAGTCGAAATCAGTCGGTAGTAGTCCGCTGCGGGAATCGGATCAAACTTGTGGTCATGACAGCGAGCACATCCGATGGTCATTCCCAGCATCGCTGTGCCCATAGTGGCGACCATGTCATCCAGTTCGTCATACCGAGCAGGCTCAAATTCCTTCTCCGTAAGCTGAGTCGGAAAGACACCGGCTCCCATGAAACCAGTCGCCATCAGAGCCAGCGGTTCCTCGGGAGCAAGTTCATCCCCTGCAAGCTGCCACTGCACAAACTGAGTCCACGGCATATCGGAGTTGAATGCCTTGATGACAAAGTCACGGTAGTGGTACGCAAATTTGCGATCGTAGTCCTGTTCGAAACCATGACTCTCGCCAAACCGCGCTGCGTCCAGCCACTGACGCGCCATGTGTTCGCCGAAGTGGGAACTCTCCAGCAATTCATCGACCAGATTCCCAAACCACTCGCGCGACTGATCAGCCAACGCCTTATTCAGCAGTTCCGGCTCAGGTGGAAGCCCGGTCAGCCCAAAGCACGCTCGTCGAATCAACCTGAGTCGGTCCGCCTCTTTTTGCGGCTGAACATTTGCCTTACGCAATGCCCGCAGAATAAAGCGATCGACAGGAGTCCTGCACCATGAATCATCGGCCGGGAGTTCGGCTGCCTGCAGTGGCTGAAATGCCCAGAAGTCACGGGACTCCGGCCGAACTGTTCGTTTTGTCCAGTCTCCGTCGGCAGCAGTTGGGTCGGCGAGGGGACGATCAAAGGGGGCGCCCAGTTGAATCCACTCACGAATCGACGCGATCTCTTCCTGCGGCAGCCGCTCCTCATCCAGCGGCATGCCTGGTTTGTCCACGTGCGCAACGAGGCGAAACAGTTTGCTCTTCTCGGGTTTGCCAGGCAAAACAGCCGGACCGGATTCTCCCCCCTTCAGCATAACCTCACGCGTGGCGAGACTGAATCCGGCTTCGATCGTGTCCCCGCCGTGACAGGCAAGGCAATTCTTTTCCAGAATGCCGCGGACGGTGGCTCGGAAGAGGACCGTGCCCTTCTTCATTTGAGCGACGTGGTCCGGAGACAGCCTCTCGTCTGCAGTGGTGAATGAAGTGAAAGCGACCGCAAGGGCGGCGAATGAGAGGAAGAGTCGGTTCACGGCAGGAGTTCCGAAAGTGAATGAGTCCGAACCTTACGGTTCGGACTGTTCATCATACGCGACTCACCGCCCGCTAAAAGGCTATTCGAAAAAGCGCGGCTTCCTCACAACAGATTCACCACAGAGGGCACAGAGATTCACAGAGGAACTCCACCCCGTTGTAGGGCGGCCCCTGACCGTCCCACCTCAGATCTTCAGGCCGGCCAACTGGCCCGTGCTGTCGCCGATGTAGTCCACTGGAGTACCGAACCGATCGAGCATCGACATGTACAAGTTGCACATCGGTGTCTCTTCGGGCACTCGAATGTGACGACCAGCGTCGATCGTGCCGCTGCCGTGCCCCGCCACAATCACAGGCAGGTTTTCGTTGTTGTGCCGGTTTCCGTCACTCAGACCACTGCCATAGACAATCATGGAATGATCCAGCAGGTTCCCTTCCCCTTCGGACGTATTCTTCATCTTCTGCAGGAGGTAACTCAGCTGAGTGACATGGAAGTGATTGATCCTGCGGATCTTGGCATGCTTCTCGGCCTTACCGCCGTGGTGAGAAAGGTCGTGGTGCCCATCCGGAACGTCGATCATGCGGTAGCTTCGATTGCTTCCCGCGTTCGCAAACATGCATGTTGAAATGCGAGTGCTGTCTGTCTGGAATGCCAGTACCATCATGTCGCACAGCAATCGAATATGCTCGCCGTAGTCCTTTGGAGTCCCTTCCGGAACCGGATAGTCGATGTCCGGGTTGATCGACAGATCTGAGTCAGCTCGATCAAGTCGCTGTTCAATCTCGCGCACGCCCGTCAGATACTCATCCAGCTTCTGCTGATCATTTCGGCCAAGCTGCTTTTGCAGTTTGGCGGCGTCTTCACTGATGAAGTCGAGGATACTCTTTTGCAGGGCCATCCGGCGCTTCTGACTCTTGTCCATTTCCTTGCGCTGACCGTTCCCGAACAAGCGTTCAAACACGGCACGTGGGTTGGTCTCTTTGCCCAGAGGAGTGGATTCTGACGACCATGAAATGCTTGATGAGTAAGCACAGCTGTAACCTGAGTCACAGTTACCTGCGCTGCGGCCACCTTCGCACCCCAGCTCAAGACTCGCGAATCGAGTTGCCTTACCAGCCTGCTGGGCAGCAGCCTGGTCAACGGATGTCCCCGAACGAATGTCCGCGCCGCTGGTCTTGCGAGGCTGAGCGCCTGTCAGGAAGACGGAAGCACTACGAGCATGGTCTCCAGGACCATCTCCGTTGGCTCGTCCCTTGTCATGTGTCAAACCGGTCACCACGGTCAGGTCATTCTGAACGGCAGCAAGCGGCTCCAGAATGTAGGGCAGGTCAAACCCATAACCTTCTGCCTGAGGAGTCCAGTCCGGCAGATGGACACCGTTCGGAACGAAAATGAACCCCATCCTCAGCGGAGGCGTCGGGCCGACTGCAGACGCTGCTGCCGCCGGGGCAATGGACTCGAGCCATGGGAGTCCCATTGAGAGCCCAAGACCGCTCAGCACAGTTCGCCGTGAAAAACCGTTTGTCGTCATGGCTGACACTTTCTGTCGTTACTTCTGTTCGCGGTATTGAAACGGTTCGCTTAACACGATTGCCGTCACAAGCGAATGGAAACGATTGTCTTCCTGTCGGAGCCTGTCAGTGATTTCTCGAATGGCACAACGATCCCATGAATCGAGGCCGCGTCCCAATGCGTAAGTCAGCATTTTAGCAGACAGACACCGCAAAAACTCATCTTTCTTACTATCGGCCAGAATCTGCATGAGATCCGCAGCCCCTGAAAACTTTGCTCCGCCCGGCAGTTCCCCGGCCGGATTAATGGTGTATTTCCCGTCCTTTTCACGCCAACCGCCGATTGCGTCGAAATTCTCCAGGCCAAACCCAAGAGCATCCATTTTGGTGTGGCAGACGGCACAGGTGGGATTGGAACGATGCTGTTCCATCTGTTCGCGAAGAGAACCCAACGTTTCAGCCCCCTCGTCCAGCTCAGGTACATCGGGCGGAGGCGGAGGAGGAGGTTCGGCGAGGATGTTGTCCAGAATCCACTTCCCGCGTTTGACGGGAGAAGTGCGAGTGGGATTGGAGGTCAGCAGAAGAATGCTGGCGTGAGTCAGAACACCGCGACGGCGAGGCCCAAGTGCCACCTGACGAAACTGGTCACCCTTAACGCCGTCCATCCCGTAATGCCGGGCAAGCCGTTCGTTGGCGAACGTATAATCCGCTGTCAGAAATTCCATCACACTGCGGTTGTCTTTGATGATGTGCAGCAGGAACTCTTCGGTCTCCTGCTTCATTGCAGCTCGCAGTGCCGGGTCAAAATCAGCAAACAGTTTGGGATCCGGCTGCAGCACATCAACGTCCCGTAACTGCAGCCACTGACCGCCAAAGTTCTCGATCAGGGCGACCGATTTCTCGTCGGCCAGCATCCGAGTCACCTGCTGCTTCAGAACGTCCGGGTCTGACAGCATCTGGTTCCCGGCCAGTTCGAACAGTTCGGTGTCGGGCATTGAACTCCAGAGAAAGTACGACAGTCGGGATGCCAGTTCGTAATCACTCAGTTTGCGAATCCCATCCGGGGCGTCTTCGCCCGGGTCCTGTTCGACGCGAAAGAGGAAATTCGGATGAGCAAGAATCCCGGCGATCACCGTCTGAAAGATCTCCTCCACTTCAGCCCCCTGCACGAATGCAAACTGCATCAGCCGAAAGAGTCGATTCTGTTCTTCTTCAGTCAGAGGCCGACGCCATGCACGTTCAGCGAACTCATTAATGTTGCGACGCGCAACCGCAATCTTCTCGGCATTGTTCTCTGTCTCGTAGACGAGCACACGTTTGCGAGCCTGCTCATCAGCAAATGCGGCGGCAGAAATCTTCTGAGCTGACTCCAGGTACTTTTCCATCAGCACAGGTGGAATCGTCAACACATCGCCGATATTGTCAAACCCCTCACCCACATCATCGGTAGGGAAGTCATCTGCCGGTTTGATGTCCAGCCCCAACAGGTCGCGAATCGTATTATTGTATTCTGCTCGATTGAGCCGCCGAATTGTTACACGGCCGGGGTGCCGCTCGCTGGCGCAGTCGAAGGAATTCAATTCACGCTGCAGCGCGGTCACCATGTCCACTCGCTCTGTTGCAGAAGGCTGCTCTTCGTCCGCCGGAGGCATCTGACCGTCACGGATCATTCGCAGTGTCTTCTCCCAGAGTTCGTACTTCGTCTGAATGCTGGCCGTATCAGTGAATTTTTCGAACTGGATCCCGGCCTCGGCACTCTCGCCACTGTGGCAGCCAACGCAGTGTGACTGCAGGAACGGTCGTACCTGTTTCGTAAAGTGATCGGCCGGCAGCTGCGCGTCATCCTGGGCGATGACAGTTGCACACAGCATTGCGGCGCAAAGAATGAAACGGAGGGAACTCATGGAAGGCGGGGTTGGAGGGAGAATGGGCAGGCGCAGTATGATGATGGGGCTCAGCCGATTGTGCCAGTGAGACTCCCGTTCACCGTGATAAACCAATCCGATTTGATTTATGAGAGCGCGGAGTGGACTTCGCCAGAAGTCCCGAGGGCCTCGATTCCCAATGAGCGCTGCTGAGATAGGTGTAGCGCCGCCAGGTGCGGCAATGAGCAGACAGGCTGGCAACCCGAAGCGTGAGCAAGGCAAATCGCTGCACTGGAGACTGGATCCCTCACTCATCAGGACACTGCATCCGATAAACCTAAATCGTTCTGGCAACGTCGTTTGGGGCAGACTGAACACGTGAGTTTAAGGTTCGCCGGGGACTTCTGGCGAATCCCACTCCATTCAGTTCATGACAGAGGTGCACCCTACTCTGCCGCGAGGTTATCGCGAATCGACATTCGTCCTGCCGCACGGACAGCAAACCCGGACGCCAGCGACCCGATCAACACGATCGTCAGAAGCGTCAGTCCGAGGTTCTGCCACGGCAGATCTGCTCCTGTGGATTGCAGATGAGGCATCATCGCCAGCAGGGCCGAACCTGTCCCGAGCAGGATGCCCCAGACCAGTAACATACAGTTCTCGGAGAGGATCAATCGTGAAACACGGCGTTCCGTAAAGCCGACTGCCTTCAGGAGTGCAATCTCTCGTCGACGCTCTTCAACGTTTCTCATCATGACAGCCGCGAGCCCAAACGTGCCGACCAGCAGGCCAAGACCACCAAGAATCTGAAACGTGGACAGATACGTATTCTGAACGGCAAGAAATCCTTCCAGGCGTTCATTCACTGGTTCCGTATCCATCCCATAGTCGTTCAGCCCGGTTTCCAGCGCAGTCGCAGTTTCGGTCATGGACTCTTTGGAATCCGTTGCCGCAAGGAACCACCGAGCTCCGGCGACTTCCTGATCCAGCCGTTTGAGATTCTCATCCGTCATGATAAGAACGCCCTGAAAGACACTTCCGTCCAGCATTCCCACGACCTCCAGAGCAAACTCAGGCTCGTCTTCATTGGGATACATGATCTGTGCCCCCATCCCCTTCTTCAGACTGTACATCAGTGTGTTCATATCACCGATGACCGGGATGACCGGAATGTTATCCTCTGCCGCAGGAAATGAGTGCGAAAGCAGTTTCCAACGCTCGTCAGGAGTATCTGCAAAACGAAAACCGCCACGCTCGATGAAACGATCTGACGCGCCGAGGATTGTTGGGATGCGTGTCTGATAAAGATTGACGCAGCTGGCGTCGGCGCCTGGTTTCATACTGAAACTATAGATGTCGGCGTCCTCGGGCAGCTGATTGTCTCCCGACAGATTCAAACGTTCTCGTCCGTCCGGGGTGCTCAGATCGAAGAGTACCGGCTGAGACGATTCGGCCAGCAGCCGGAATCCTCCGTTGCCGGAATCGAAATCAGGCGTCTCCGTCAACGGATTTCTCCGGCCGGCTGCTACGGCAACAATCACGAATGTCGCTGAGGCGATGAGCGCTGTCGTCAGCATCGTGCGAAGCGGGCTGCGAGCAGCATTCGCAAGTGAAAGCGCAGTCAGTCCGCTCATCACACTCCCTGAAATGCGGTCGGATGCGTTGCGTCGTCGCAGGGCTGCGTCAAGCACAGACAGTCCGCCTGCCAGGCTGCAGAATCCTGCGAGGAAGAAACAGACCATTGGCCATGAAAGTCCGCCAAACGCTTCGGTGCCGGGAACCACTCCTGCAACAACTGCAGAGGGCAGCGCGATAGCGACCACCAGGCATCCGGGAGCCATCCACTTGCGAAGTGCCGCAAAGCAAACTGGCTGGTCATGCGTTGCTTCAGACGCATCGCCCGACAACTGTTGCCGTATCGACAGGACTCGAAAACTACGCAGAGCACCAATGATGACGATGGCCGACAGGAACAGAGTGATGGCTCCCGCAATCACCAGTTGCGATGGCCGGACCTGCAGCAGAAGCAGATCGGTTCCGGTAGCTCCCGCCCACCAGTTTGTCAGACCGAAGATCATCAGCTTCGCAAACCCAATGGCTGCAAGAGCTCCCGGAATCGTGCCGGCAAGACATACCAACAGCCCCTCTAAGATGAAGAACCGCTCTGCACGCCGGGCAGGCCAGCCAACAGCGTTGAGCACTCCGAGCTGACTGATTCGACGTTGAATGCCCAATCGAAACATCAGCGACGCGAGAATGATTGCGGACAGAATCAAAAAGAAGCTGAAACCCAGAAACAACACGGTGAAATCATTCGCCCCGACTGCCGCCTGCAGTCCTTCGTGCAGGACTGGACGAAACACCATTCCAACGGCGGTCGGGTTCAACTGTTGCGGAATCTCCATGCTGAGCCGATCAGCCATCAGACTCAGACCATCGGAGTCGACGTTCTCGCCGTTGGCGACCCGGATCGAAGTGTATTTCCCATAGCGACTTCGCCAGAGTTTTTCCGCGACAGACAGAGTAACGAATGCCTTCGGAGTCGCCCGATAAGCGTCCCACCATGCATCATCGCGCGGCGTGAGTCGATCGAGCTCCATTTCGAATGGCTGATCAATATCACTGAATGACTCAACGTCAGTGACTCCCTTCACGACGGGAGTCAGCCCACTGCTGAGGGTCACTGGATCGTCTTCGGGCAGCACTCCGGCAACATGAAACTGGTGCACAATCTCGGGCAGTTCTCCGTGACTTCCAACCTCATGCCATTTGACCTCGACGATATCGCCTCGTGACACCTGCAGGTCTTCTGCCAGCCATGCAGACAGATAAATGTCTTCGTAGTCTCCTGATGCTTCCCCAGAGAC
>CAJWGB010000117.1 GCA_913031625.1 uncultured Planctomycetaceae bacterium
CCCAAAGAGAGTGCCAGTGGCGTCAATCTTTAAACCTGACTGGTAGTTGTCTCGCCACCGGCCAACCGCATCGAAGTTCTCCAGTGCAAACCCCAGCGGGTCAATCTTGGAGTGACACGCAGCGCACGACTGATTGACCTGATGCTGCACGAGCCGTTGTCTCAAGGTCAGCCCATTCGCCTCAATCTCCTGTTCGTCGGCTTCAATTGGCGGCACGTCATCTGGCGGTGGGGGGGGAGGCTGATTAAATATCACGGTCGCCACCCATGCTCCTCGAACGATTGGACTGGTCCGCAGCGGCGCCGACGTCATCGTGAGGGTTGCGGCTGTGGTAATGAGGCCTCCTTCTCGGCGAGTCTTCAATTCACGTCGACGATACGCCTGTTGATTCGTGTTGAAGCGATTTCTGTTTTCGCGACCAGCGAATGGCTGATCATCTTTGTACCACGACTGAAGCTCATCCGATCGATAACTGTAACGGCTGTCGATAAGCAGCATGATTGAACGATCTTCAACCATGATACTCTCAAACAGCAGCAACGGCTCAATCATCGTCTGCAGCCCAAACTTCCACTGCTCACAACCAATTCGGGAGTAGTACCGTGGATAACGATCAAAGTCCGGGACAGCAGTAATCAGCTGATCCAGTCGCATCCACTGACGCGCGAAATTGAGCGAAAGCGACTGGCATCGAGGATCTTCGAGCATTCGGATTACCTGAGCGTCCAGAACATCCGGCCTTGCCAGAGACCCATCCAGAGCCAGTTGCAGCAGTTCATCGTCTGGAATCGTGCTCCAGAGAAAAAAGGACAACCGTGTTGCGAGTTCGGTCAATGGCAAACTGTCTGCGGAGGATTCTGAGAGATAGATAAATCGCGGAGATGCCAGCACAGCGGCAACAACGGATTTCATCGCCTGCGAAAACGTGTGTCCCTGAGTAACCTGGGCATCAAAGAACTGTACGTATCGATCTAATACGTTTTCCGAAACGCGCTGACGAAAAGCCTTTGTGAGAAAGGGCCGGAGACGCTCTCGAGCAATCCCTGTCTGCTCAGCTTTCGTGAGTTGTTCAGTGCGAAACAACGTGGGAGTGATACGGCAATAGTCATCGAATTCGGGGCTGTTCAGGATGGATTGCCCGAGCGTAAGAAACGTCTCAAGCAGAAGCGGAGAAACACTCAGGTCCTCACCTCGATTGTTGAAGCCACCTTCCGCCTGCAGGTCGATCGAGAATGGAGAAACCCCCGTCAGGATCTGTCGCTCAACCTGATTCTTTCCCAATGTCCGATTGCCAACCTGAATGACATGAGGAAAGTGTCCGGATGCCGGATCAAAATACGGACGTCCCGCTCGAATCGTTTTCTCGGGAAGCGGATAGATGTCACCCTTGAGCTGTAACAGGTCTCGAACAGCATTGTTGTACTCGTAGCGATTCAATCGTCGCATCGTGACGGGTGTCTCTGTGACATGTGCGGCGAGGTAATCGTCAATCACCGAATCAAGAGCGGCTACCATCTCTGCTCGACGCTGGTCCTGCGGAGCAGGGCTGTCCCTGGGAGGCATCTGAAAGCGTGCCAGCGCATTCCTGATCTTTCGCGTGGTGGCAATCTCCTCCAGCAGCCTGGCAGGTGAGTTCAGTTTCGTAAGATCGAGTCCCCCTTCTGGATCTTCAGCGCCATGGCAGTTCCAGCAATGCTGACGAAACTCGGTCTGGAGTGCTCTCTGAGTCAGCGGCTCGACTTTGTCTGCAACCCTCGTCGCCCCGACGGCTGGCACTTCATCAGGTGGATTCAGTCGTCGCAACTGCAGGTAGTCAACGCCCAGCAGGAACTTTGTTTTGCGAAACCGAACCGCGTTCCTGTTGCCACCCTTCAGAGTGAACTGAACTCTTTGGTCACCTTTTTGCAGTTTTAACTGATCAATCTTTATCACCGGGAGCTGGTCCACTGACTTGAAGTACAGATCGATCCCCTCCTCCAGGACCTGATCATTGAGTCGAAAGTCGAAGATGCCGTAGTCGGGTGCGACTGTCAGTGCGAGAGTCAGTTCATAGGTTCCCGAATCAGGGAGATAGAAGATGGAATTCATGGACTCACCTTCGACACCGTCCCACAGCAGGTGAGCGTCGCCACTCCACTTTGTGCCGTAGTGCTTCATTCCCTGAATACGTGAAGTGCCGTTCAGCGTGAGATCCTCACCTTCGTAGCGGCCATCCATTGCCGGCTTCGATTGTCGGCCGCGTACCGAGTGAAAATCGAAAACAGCTTCATCAGCCACAACAACGGTCGCGAGCACGGTTAGCAGCAGGAATGTTCGACACATGGGTGGTGCAGGGCGGTGGTCAATGGGAATACAAAAATGTGCCCCTAATTCTTGCGGTCACCCAAAACTCTGTCACCCTCCCCAGAGGGGGCGATTCGGGGGACCGCCAAATTTGCACAGGCCCTGTATTAAGCCAGGTAAAAGTATTCCCTGTGGAGGGAATCCTGATACGATTCCAGCGGTGCCTGTATTTCCCGACAAAGGGCTCTTCATGCGTTGTCCATTTTGCCGACACGACGAAACCAAAGTCATTGATTCTCGCAATAGTCAGGATTATTCCATCCGACGTCGGCGCGAATGTCTGTCGTGCAGTCGCCGTTTTACCACCTATGAGCGAATCGAAGAGTCACCCATCAAGGTGATCAAGAAAGACGGAACGCGGATTCCGTTCGATCGAAACAGGATTCGTGCGGGCATTGAGAAAGCATGCTACAAACGCCCGATCAGTAACGACCAGATTGACAAACTGGTGGCAGAAGTTGAAAGCAGCATCTACGAAGACGGGCTTCGCGAAATCCCGTCGCGGCAGATTGGTGAGATGGTGTTCAAAGCACTCCGAGACCTCGACAAGGTCGCGTTCGTGCGATTCGCATCTGTCTATCGCGAATTCAAAGATGTGAATGATTTCGTCGATGAACTGCAGCCCATACTGGAAGACCGCCCCGACTGAACATGCGCCTGAGCGAGACCGCTGCAAGTCCGGGCCTGCCTGCAGAATCAATCCTTCATTCTCGCGTGACGCGAGTTCCTTCCGTATGCCTCATCGCGGTGTGCTTTGCTTTGGGCATCGCCCTGGGCAACACGCTTTATAGTGCGCCGTCAGTGTTTCTGACTGCGGCATTCGCATGGCTGATCGCCACCTGCATCATTCGCAAGCCGAGCAGACGGCAGTCGCTCAGTATCCTGATGCTGTTCATCTGTCTTGGAGGAGCTCGTGTTCAGATCGCAGGCATGCCGCCATCAGATCGCCTGCGCGAATTCACGCGTGACGGTGCTGTGGTTCGAGTGTCGGGCACTGTGTCAACGGTTTCTTCGCTGCGCCTGAAAACAACCAGTATCAGTGATGAGCGTGAGCCGGAAGAGCAGACCCGGTTTCAGATGCAGCTCGATCGGGCAGTCGTAGGACACGGTCAGGATGGTCGCCCACTTGAGGTTTATCTCGATGAGACTGCCATCGTCTATTTGGAGGGGGACGCCCGAATGCAGATTTGGATGGGCGCGGAGATCTCACTCCTTGCACGCGTTAACTGGCCGGAGCCGCCCGCCAACCCCGGAGAATTCGACTTTGCCGGCTGGCTCCGGCGCAGCAGCATCGACTCGATTCTGTTCGTCAGCACTCCGGAAGCAGTCACCAATCACTCGACCGAGTCCCGCTTCTCACCCGGAAAATGGATGACGCGACTGCGAGACTCGGCGTGGCAGGCAGTCGTCCAGAATGTCGCACCAGAAGTGCGTGGGATTGCTTTGGCCATGCTTCTCGGCGAACGACATCAACTGCCGACAGAAATAGAAGAGAACTTTGTTGCCAGCGGCACCATGCACCTGCTGGCCATTTCAGGCCTGCACATGGGAATCCTCAGCCTGTTTCTGATGCGTTCATTCAGTCTGATTTCCGTGCCACGACGCGGGAGCCTGATCGCGACACTTCTTCTCAGCCTCATCTACGCCTCCTTAACCGGGTTTCAGCCGTCGGTCATGCGAGCGGTTCTGTTTCTGAGCGTGTTTGTCTGTGGACAATTGTTGTCGCGTCCACAGTCAGCAGCAGGACTAATCGCCAGCACCGCCAGCATTATGCTGATCTGGGAGCCCACCCTGTTGTTCAACGTGGGCGCATGGCTGTCCTTCCTTTCCGTGACAGCGCTCTCGTGGGTCGGCCACGGACCACGACAGGATGCAGACGAGCCGGAACCGCTTACCTCGGGTGAAAAGATCCGGCAGTTAATATTCCACGTCGGTCGATGGGTCTGGGGGCGGTATCGCCAGATGCTGGCAATTCTGGCTGTTACGACTCCCTTGATCGCAGTTGTGTTTCATGTCCTCTCACCTGTCGGAATGGTTGTTAATCTGGTGCTGATACCACTCACGATGGTGACACTATGTTTTGGCTTCCTCACAATCCTGACAGGAGTGATCCTGCCAGTCGCTGCGGTGTTGCCCGGGACCGTGTTTTCAATGATGCTGATTCTGGTCAACGGCACTGTTGGCCGAGTTGCCGACCTGACTGCTGGCCACACATATGTTCCCGATTTTCCAACGTGGTTCCTTCCGGTCTACTACGGCCTGCTTCTGGGTGTCATCACTCTGCGAACCGGTCGGCTGCGAAGAAGCCTGATCATAATGCTGCTCGGCAGCGTAGCAGTGGCACAACTGCTGCCCTCCGAGAATGTACCGGACGGCATGAGATGTACCGTTCTGAAGGTTGGCCATGGCAGTGCGGCTGTAGTGGAGTTAAGCGATGGCCGCGTCTTTCTGGTCGATGCAGGATCCATGCGAGCCGGCCAGCGGGCGGCAGAGACGATCGAACGGTTCTTATGGTCCCGCGGACACGACCAGATCAATGAAATAGTGATCTCTCATGCAGACGCCGATCACTACAACGCAGTTGAGCAGCTTCTGCGAAAGTTTAATGTCGGCCGGGTCGTCCTTTCACGACAGTTTGTGCGGAGCAAAGCAACTGGCCCGTTGCGGCTTTGCGAACGGTTGGGAAAAGAATCCATTCCCATATTGATCGCGAGACACAACCTGAGATTTGATGAGGCAGGAGTTTCTGCTCGCATTCTTCAGGCCAGCGTCAGCTCCGAAGCGACTGATAACGAAGCATCCCTTGTCCTGTCATTGGAATACGGAGGAAGACGCGTCCTCCTGCCAGGCGATCTTGAAGGGGAGGGACTTGCATTTCTGCGGGCAAACTTGACTCCGCAGGACATCGTAGTGAGTCCTCACCATGGAGCTGTCAGTGCGAATACGCCGAGCTTTGCAGAGGCTGTTTCGCCCCACTCATTGATCGTGAGCTCCGGCAACACAGATGCGGTGACTCACCTCTCAGGCGTATACCGCGATCTACAGCGGTGCTACTTCACGGCTGATTCGGGCGCGGTGACAATCAACCTGAAGCCTGACGGGACATTCAGCATTGATGAGTTTCGAGCTGGGTTTGTGTCGACGCGATAGTCGATGATTCGACGAAACTGACGCCCTTGTTTAATGGGAGAACCTCAGGGGCCCGTGATGCAAATGATCCACCAGACGCCCTTCGTCGCGTGCGTCTGCGGCTGGCGGTTAAACAACTCAGCTCACCCTCGGCGGAGCTCGACCTGAGACGATTAGCCTAAGGCAATGAGGGCGCAGCCTGCCCCCACTAAGGCAACGAGGGCGCAGCTCCGGTTAATGCAGTGAGCGAGCCGGGTCCCATGCCGTTTGCGCGGCGGAATCCGGAACAACATAGAGTTCCACGCGTCGATTTCGCTGTCGAATGGACTCATCATCTCCACTGGCGAGCGGCTGGAACCGGCTGTAGCCCATCGCTGACATCCGATCGGAATCGATGCCCATTTGTTCGAGCTCGGTGATCACCTGACTTGCTCTGTCAGTCGAGAGATGCCAGTTGGTCGCATGCTTCTCAGCAGTGGAAGGACGTGAGATCTGCTGATCATCGGTATGTCCAACAATCAGGATCCGCAGACCGAGTGCGCTGACTGAATTCACCTGGTTGGCAAACTCGCGAAGACGAGGAACTGATTCCGCTCGAATCTGGTCGCTGCCCAGGTCAAACAGGACGTCGTCTGGAAACTTACTCAGGCCGGTCAGTGGATCGTACGTGAAGCCGGGGATAGCGGGAGTCCCTGTACCACCGAACGAATCTGTCGTCGTGTCAGTCAGGGCCTGAGCATATCGATCCTTGAGTTGGCTACGTTCTGCAAGCAGATTGTCAATGCGCGCATTCGCGGTTGCCAGCTGTTGCTGGGTCTGCCCAAGTTGCTGGCCGAGCACGTTCTGTTCGGTATGGAGCGAGCCAATCATCATCTGCTGATTATTGTTCGCCATCATGAGCTGTTCGTTTTCAGCGAATAGCTCCTGCGAACGCAGCTGACTGGCCGTCAGTTTCTGTTTCGTCTGACGTCGACCGGACATCATGTTACAGCCGGACAGAGTTGTCGTGATCAACGCAGCTGCAACACACAGGCGAATAGATGGCACAGACATGGATGCGGTTCTCAGCAATGGGACTGGATAGCTCAGAGGCAGAGCCTCGATACAGGAGTAGATCCGCGAACGGGATCTGAAGGGATGGTTGTTGTACCATGCTGATGCGGGTCTCTTGAAAAATACCTCACCGACTTCGTCAAAATGCGGGTACCACTGCCCTGAGGCTTCGAACGTCGCTGCAGTAACTGCCGGACCCGTTAGACAACAGGCAGAGGCTGGCAGGTGACACTGGGCGGCTGCCGTGTTAAGAAGCGGCAGGGATTGCCGGTTTCAGCTTCAGGCACTTTGCAGGCTCGCCCCGGATTGGGAGGCCAAAGGGAGAATTACGTGACAACAGACCAACCTGAGCTGCCTGAGACGCTGGATGTGATTGCTGTAGGCGCCCACCCGGACGATGTTGAGATCGCGGTCGGGGGAACCCTGGCGTCAATGGTCCGCCGGGGGTTGCGGGTTGGAATCGTTGACCTTACGGACGGAGAGCCCACTCCCCTCAGTCCCGGACCGGAAGTGCGTCTGGAGGAAGCGAGGAATGCCGCCGAGGTATTGGGGGTGCAGGTTCGAGAGACCCTCGCACTGCCAAATCGCAGGCTTTTTGACGGGTTTGAAGAGCGTATCGCCCTTGCAAAGGTCTTTCGTCGCTATCGCCCCAAAATGGTCATGGGAATCGCCGACAAGACTCCGATGGCGTCACCTGACCACTGGCAGGCCAGCCAGATCACGGATGCAGCCGTCTTTTACTCGCGGCTGACGAAATGGGACGAACTTTTCGAAAACCTCCCAGTTCATCGAATTACGTCGCAGATCTGGTATCCTCTCGGGTTTCAGAATCTCAGCCTGCCTGAAGGGGGCGGACGATTCATTTCTGATATTTCTGACACCCTTGATGTCAAACTGGAATCAATTCGTGTTTATAAAACGCAGTTTCCTCCCACCAAACAGCGCGTTTTTGAACTGGTTGAGAGCCAAAACCGACTGTTGGGGGTCACGGCTGGATTCAAAGCCGGAGAAATGCTGATTTCAACATCGGCACTGGGTATCAGGGACGTCTTTGGAACACTCTGCGGCGGCGATCAATCGTCGTCCTGAAACGACAACGTGAAGGTCTCCCGAGAGACACCGGAATCATACATGCTTTCCATTCGTACAGGTCATGTCAGCATCACGGGTAACTTCCGTGAGAACAATGAAGACAACTACATTGTCGATTCGGCATTGAAGTACTTCATCGTTGCTGACGGAATGGGCGGTCAGAACGCCGGCGAGAAGGCCAGCGAGATCGCCGTTGACGTCATTCCCAAACAGCTTGAACAACTTCTGACGTTCGACGATTCAACAGACCGTCAATCCGCGGTCGCCGCGATCGATCGTTCTGTGGAACTCGCCAACTCCGAAATAATGGCGTTGAGTGAAGTCGACCCGGCCCACCGCAATATGGGCACAACGGTCGTCTTTATTGTGCGTGTTGGAGATCGATTCTACACAGGCGGTGTAGGGGACAGCCGCGTGTATCAGTTGCGAGCAGGGCAACTAACACAGTTGACCAAAGATCACTCGCTGACTCAGGCGCTGATTGAAGCCGGAACAATCAATGCGGAAGAGGCCAAGACACACCGGTACCGCAATGTGTTGTATCGATATCTGGGCAGCAAGGACGGTGCAGCCGGCACAGACGCACTTGAACTCCATCCTCAGTCAGGTGATCGCTACTTCCTTTGTAGTGATGGAGTCACTGACGGAATCGACGACAGGACCATTCGGGCCCTGCTCACGTCTTCAGACGACCCTCAGCAGGTCGCTCAGTCTCTCGTTGACGCCGCTCTCGAAGGCGGCTCGCGCGATAACATCACTGGTGTCGTGGTGATCGTCGACTAGGTCACATTCACGAACCGACTCTCTTTGGGGCCGCTGGCGCGGCATGTATGCAGAATAGATCTCATGACCATTCCATCGTCTCCATTCATTGAAGTTCGAGAGACCAAGAAGCGTGGCCGAGGGGTATTTGCCACGCGCAGAATTCCCAAAGGCACGGAGTTTGAAGTTGTCCCGGTACTAGTCGTCAAGGACGAGGAAGTCCTTCACGAAGACGGAGAGGTACTTGAAGACTATGTCTTCGAATGGGACGACGGTTCCTGTGCCATCGCGCTTGGGTTTGGCTCGATGTACAACCATTCGTATAGCCCGAACGCTCGCTACGACGATTTCCCCAACATGACGAAGGCGTACACAGCGCTCCGTGACATTGAGACAGGGGAAGAAATTACAATCAACTACAACGGTCACGAAGACGATCAGACCGACGTGGGCTTCCCTGTCATTGAAGCCAGTGCGAAGAAAAAGAAGAAGAGCAAACGTAAGTAGAACCCAGCCGAAATCCGACCCGAGTTGCTCGGAAAGCTCAGCATTTCCACGCTCGAACCGGGCGTTTTGTCTCGGGATCCGGATTCCCGGGTCACAGCTCAGAGAAACGCACTGCCATCGGTGGTTCAGTCCCGACCGGCATTGAACTGCATTCGGCCGGGACTACGATGCTCGCAGCACTCTGAATTCACTCTTTTCCTGGGCAGGGCCCATGACAAATCCTGAAGAATTGCGTCAGCTCGCCGGGCAGGTTGCAGAACCTGTGCTCGGTCAGTCACTAGACAGTCTGCGAATGGTGGGAGACGTCACAGAGACTCCTTCCGGGATCTCCGTCGCGATCGAGCTGCCAACTCACGCTTATCCTGCCTGCGATCAGCTGACTTCACTGATTCAGGAAAAACTCGAGTCGGCCGTTGGCGGACGTCCTGTGGAAGTAACCTGGTCAGCCAAAGTCCAGGGCAAGGACACGGGGGGGCGAATTGGCCTGACCGTCCATAACGTCATTGCAGTCGGCAGCGGGAAGGGGGGCGTTGGCAAGAGTACTGTGGCAACTGCACTCGCATGCGGACTCCACTCGCTCGGTTCCAGTGTGGGTCTCATGGACGCTGATGTCTATGGCCCCAGTATCCCACACATGCTGGGCATCAAGGGAACACCAGAGCCAATCAGGCAGACGACCGAGGACGGTCGTACTCTGGCTCGGATGGCACCGCTGGAGGTCGATGGTCTGAAGCTGATGTCGATGGGCTTCTTTGTGGAAGAGGGGCAGTCAGTTCCATGGCGTGGGCCAATGGTTCACAAAGCTCTGACGCAGTTTCTGCGCGATACAACGTGGGGTGAGCTGGACTATCTGATTATCGACCTGCCGCCCGGCACTGGCGATGTCAGTTTGACACTTGCTCAGCAGATCGGCCTTGCAGGTGCAGTCATTGTCTGTACTCCGCAGCAGGTTGCTTTGCTCGATGCAATCAAAGCTGTCGACATGTACCAAAAGGTGAATGTGCCAATTCTTGGCTTTGTTGAGAACATGACGGGTGACATCTTTGGACGTGGTGGTGCCCGGAAAGTGGCGGAAGAACTGTCTCTCCCGTTTCTCGGTGAGGTACCAATCGACGCTGGAATCCGTGAACACGGAGATGCAGGGAAGATGATGGACCTGATGAAAAACGACAATCCGGCACGAACATCTCTGACGACCGTATGTCAGAATGTCGCAATGGAGATCGTTCGAAACATTGCCGATTCTCCTGCTGCACCGACACTCGAAATTCTCTGATAGCCCGGGGACGCAAGGTGTTTATCACGCTGGACGAGATCTTTGAAGAGTTTGAAGACCTGGATCCACGTGACCAGTCTCAGTATCTGCTTGAGATTGGATATGAGTTGCCTCGGTTTGAGGACAACCAGAAACGCGATGAAGACCTCGTGCACGGCTGCCAGAGTCAGGTTTGGCTGACGGCAGCACCCAAAGACGGAGCAGCGGACCCGGTGCTGCAGATTTCAGCGGACAGCGATGCTGAGATCGTACGTGGACTGATCACGATTCTGCTGGCCAGCTACGAAGGGCTGACTGCCAGCCAGGTCGCTGCTTACCCGATCACCGACGTTTTTGATCGATTGCACCTCCGACAATATATCTCTCCCCAGAGGCACAATGGACTGCAGGGGATGGTGGACAGAATTCGAAACTCTGCGATTGCCCTTTCCGGCACGCACTCCGATGTGCCAAAGGGCGAGCAAGCAGGTGTCTCAGTCACAGTCAAAGAATCACGAGCGGGCGCTGAAACTGACGCACCGTTCGATGCAGAATCCATTCGAGCTGAATTTCCTGTTCTCAACCAGCTGATCGACGGACAACGGCCAATATTTCTGGACAGTGGTGCATCGGCACAAAAACCTAAGGCGGTCATCGATAAAGAACGCGAAGTTCAAGAGGGCTATTTTGCGAACGCCTATCGAGGAAGACATGCATTTGGCGCTCGAATTGACGAAGAGCTGGAAGCATCTCGCAAACGGATCGCCGCCTTCATCAACGCTCCCTCAGAACGTCAGATTGTCTTTACTCCCGGCACGACCGCGACGCTGAATATGGTAGCTGCCGGCTGGGGTGACCGATTTACGAAGCCCGGCGATGAAATCCTGATCACAGAAATGGAACATCACGCCAACTTCGTGCCGTGGCAGCAGTTGGCAAAGCGGGCGGGAGCAACTCTAAGGTTTATTCCCCTGACCAATGACGGTCGCCTCGACATGTCACGGCTGGATGAAGTGCTGTCAAAAAAGACTCGACTCGTCGCCGTCTGTGGAATGTCAAACGTTCTGGGCACCGTCAATCCCATTGCTGAATTGACGCGAGCGGCCCACGATGTCGGAGCAGTCATTGTGGTGGATGGTGCTCAAAGTGTTCCGCACATGACGTCGGATGTTCAGGCAGACGACGTGGACTTTCTGATTTTTTCCGGGCACAAGCTATACGGTCCAACTGGTGTCGGAGTTCTGTATGGGCGCGAAGATCGCCTTGAGGAAATGGAGCCCGTATTGTTTGGCGGCCACATGATTGATCGGGTCTTCAAAGATCATTCAACATGGGCACCGCCACCTGCGAAGTTTGAAGCTGGAACACTTCCGATCGTGCAGGCGATTGCTCTGGGCACGGCTGTAGAGTGGTCTCAAAACGTTGGCATTGATCGCATTCACGCCCACGAGCAAAGTCTCCTGCAACTGGCATGGGATCAACTGACTGCAATTCCAAATATGCAGATCTACGGCCCGGGTCTCGAACACCGCGGCGGGATCCTGAGCTTTCGGATGCACGATGTTCATCCGGAAGACCTCGCCGCGTTGCTTGATCGAAAAGCGATTATGACTCGGCACGGGCACCATTGTGCGATGCCTCTGCACGACCTGCTGGGAGTCAGCGCGACGACACGTACCAGTTTTGCGGCCTACAACACTGCTGAAGATGTAAGTGCACTTGTTTCAGCGATCATGTCTGCCAGACAGATCCTTCGCCGGAATTGATTGCGATCGGCTGACTTGAGAGGGTCCCCTGACGGTGGAGGCGTCGTTTAACCAGACGCTCAAAGGGCCCCGCGCCCGTGGATCACTAACAATCCACGTGGGTCTGTGGCTGGCGGCTAAACAAGTGCGTCTCTAGACCTGGGGTTGAATGCCTCGACATCGCCTACCAGAATTCGGCTCACTCATTTGATCAGGAGCCGCACATGTCCGGTGAAGTCGTTCTTGCAGACCCAATGCCTCCGCTGTTTCAGCAACTCGCGGGAGACCGCTTCGATGTGCGACCACTGGAGAACGCAACGGAGGCTGATCGCAAGGCTACCGTGGGGATTGTGGCGTACAGCCACCCCATCGTTGATGGTTCAGTGATGGATTCGTGTCCCGGTCTGAAAGTGATTTCCAACCATGGAGTGGGGGTCGACCACATTGATGTCGAAGCAGCCACTCAACGCCGCATCCCGGTGGGCAACACGCCCGGTTGCCTCGATGCCTCGACTGCCGACATGACGATGGCGCTGATCCTGTCTGTCGCCAGAAATGTGGTCGTCGGAGACCATTTTGCCAGGGGCCCCGAATTCACTCACTATGACCCGTCAATTCTGATCGGCCAGGAAGTGACGGGCAGCACCCTTGGGATCGTCGGTATGGGGCGAATTGGAGCCGAAGTCGCACGCCGAGCTCGCGCCTTTAACATGAAGATTCTGTATCACAACCGGTCACGTCGCCCTGAAACTGAATCGGAGCTTGACGTTGAATATCGCAGTTTAAAGGACCTGCTGGCAGAGTCAGACTTTGTCTCGCTCAATTGCCCACTGACAGATTCGACCACCGGGATGATCGGACCTGAAGAGCTCGCCACTATGAAAGGGAGCGGGATCCTGATCAACATGGCGAGGGGGCCCGTTGTTCAGACACAAGCGCTTTATGACGCTCTGACGGGCGGTGTCATCGCAGCTGCCGGACTGGATGTAACGGACCCTGAACCATTGCCTCGCGATCACCCTCTGCTGGAATTGAAGAACGTGGTCATCGCTCCGCACCTGGGAAGCGCGTCCAATCGGACACGCCAGCGGATGATGCAGATGACTGTCGACAATCTCATCGCAGGTCTGGAGGGGCGGCCGCTGCCAACGGGTGTCAACAACAGCAAATGAACGAGCCGATCAGAAAACTCACTCACCGCATCCGCTGTTCCGACTGCGTATCCTGAAGGTTCATGGAAGCGGTCTGGCGACTGGGGTCCCGGACGGAGTGATTCGGAACAGTATCCTGGTTGCCAGCATGACCGCTTTCCGATGTTTCCCGACCTGAAACGTACCCGGGACTCATCGGACGATGTGGTTGCCCTGCAAGTTCGGTGATCTGACGAAGGACCGACTCCAGCGCCTCTGCGCGGCCGTCGAAGAACCGGTAGACATCACTGTTGGCCGGCTCCGCATCACGGCGACGTCGCCAGATCATGATTTCTTCATAAAGCCACGTTTTGAACGCTTCATCCTGAGCCACCGAGGAGCTTGCCGGATAGTGCTGGGCCAGTTTCGCTCGTGTTCGCTGAATGTAGGTGTGCAGATCGTGGAGCAGTTTTTCCACGCGTTCCAGTCGCGCATCAGGAGTGATTGCCATTACCTTCCCCGTTCGGTCAACACAGCCGCATTTTGAGTGTTTTGACGAATGTTCTGCGCTGCTGCTAAAGAATCAGTGAAGGTCCGATGAGTTCTCGGGGAAGGCCTGTGCTGTGGAGCAACTCGGACGATATCGGAGGCGCTCAACGCTCTTCAGGTATCACTCACGTTGATGGGTGAGGCAACGAATTGTCTGCCGCCCCGATGTGTGAACCCGGAGAAATTGGCAACCGATTCCTTACTCACCCAGAGCGATACCGTTCAACCAGACGTCAACCTGAAATCGAAGGCTCTCAAGCGTCATTGTTGAACTTCACGCGGCATTCGCAGGTTGACGACATCAAGCGAAGTTCCACCGGACTGAGTCGCAAACAACTGATCTTTCAGAGCTTTCTTTGCCCGTTCCTGAGCCGCTTCGACGACGGCGCCGATTGCGAATGCCTGCCGCAGTTGCGCGTCTCCGATCCCAAGTCCCTGGAACAGTTGAGACACCTGTTGAATCCGAGGATCCTGAGCGATTTCATTCACACGATCAGCGCCCACGTCCTGCGAGGTCGCCTGCCCCTGAACCTGCAGACTGCGAGTCCATGTTTTCCGCTGCCCGTCAGGTCGGTAGAGCCCAATTTGAACACTGGCTGAACCACGGGTTGGGTCCATGTTCATCGAGGTGACTTCGATCAGGTCCGCCTTATCGCCGATTTGGTTGATAGCTGCCGCCGGAAGTGTCTGAGGCAGTGCACCGCTTCGTGCCGCGCCCTGAAACCGACGAGCACCGGGACCTTCATTTGCCTCCCGCAGAAGCTGCTGCAACTGTCCCTGAACCTGACTCGTCATCATCTTCATGGCGACCGCCGCCATATCCCGTTCGGCGTTCTTCTCTGAGATGTACTGCCCGCTTTGCAGTATGAGCTTCTCCGTTTCGCCGAGTTGCCAGTCTGCCTGCAGGAGAACCTGATTCAGAACAGCTCTGTCTGCCTGCTGGCCGGATGGGGGCAGTCGACGAATCAGTTGTGTGGGATTGATGGCTTCCAACGCTCGATTCAGTTCTGTGGGTGTTCCGGTTTCAGCGGTCTCCAGTCCATTAAGGATTGCCAGTCCGGCCGCCTGTCGAAACGGTCCTCGTTTGTTGAGTCGCTGCCGAATCTGGGTGGCAGGAATCGTTAAAACAACAACATCCGGCAGAGGTGGTCTGTCTGCGAGTTCCGGAAACAGGATCAGCAGACGTTCTTCCAGGAATGTGATCCGATGGATGTCTGGTTCAGGAGCCGCTCGCAGTTGCTCGATGTGATCTTCAAGCTGTTTCCGGAGTGGGCTGGCTTCTGCTGTTTCCTGCTGCTTCAACGCTGCTTCGTAAAGCTCCGGCAGGTTCTCCTGCAGCCATGCCGCGCGAAGCAGGACACGTTCTTCGCGAGCTCCCGGAGCTGCGGGACCCAGCGAGACCCCGAAGAGCCGTTCGCCACGAGCCAGTTGGATGACGTCAGCAGCGCGGCCGCGGAGTGTAGTCTGGCCTCGTGCCGGAACAATTGTCAGCAACAGAACAGCAATCACGACTCGCATTTCAACACCCTCCGGCCCGGTGTGAGCGGTTGTCCGGCCTGCGACTGCTCAGGCCTGCCCTGAGGAACCACTTCTATCAGATGGAACGCTTACGTGGCCGACGAATCGCCAACAAAACCAGCCTCCCGGCAAAAATGAGGATTTTTCTTGTGAGTGCCTGCCGGGCAAATCAACCTATGCGTTACTGACAGCTGCTGGTTCGAGATACAGATTCGGCACTGCTCCAGAAAAGATGCACGCCACAACAAATCTTCCACCGATCGGGTGCTCCCAGCCCCGCGAATCATATGAGTCACCGTCCTACACAAGTGAAACGCCCCCCCGCATGGCTGAGACGTCTCAGCAATGATGCAGCTCGCGGGATTGTTGCCGACGAATTTCACGCTCCGATCGGCTGTCACTTCTATCAGAACTCCCAGGACAATGAGTGGGAAGTGTCGATCTTTGTATCGGCCACCGAGGTCGTCGGGGGTCCGATGGATGGTCGGCAGCTCCCGTTGCAGGTTCAGCTGGATATCGTCCACGTGATGAATCTGTTCGACGAAACTCCGACAATCTACTGGCAGTCCGAAGCCCTCGCTGACGACGACGAACTTGCACAGCATATCTCCTTCGAGGGGATGGCACACGGATATCGCATCTGGCTGAGGATTCTGAAAGAACCTCCCAGCGGAACAGGTCCCGGTCGCCTGCTGCACACGCAAAGCGGTGAAATGGAAACGCTCTGGTAAGTAGCTCCGCAAGCGACAACAAAGAGTGACGCGCGAAATTCGAGGGTCCTCATCCCTCGGAATTCAGAATTCGTTTCAGCGGCAGTCGCCAAACCGTGGAGATCTCACATTCCACGTGGCTAGAATCCGGGCAGAGTCACGTGCACTCGGTGCCGACAGAAGACTCGGGATTATCAGAACGGATCACAGGCTGCTTTCCGTGAGTGAAGAAACTTCTGACGAGCAACTCGAAAAGCCCCCGTTACCGGGACAGTTGATGCTGTTTGATATTGCTCGGGAAAACAGTCCGGAGCAGGACTCAACTCAAAAGAAACCTTCTCGCAAAGGCCGCAGGAAGGCGGCAAGGCAAAAGGATGAGTCACAGGAAGCGGCGGAGGAAACCAAAGCACAAAAGAAAGCCGGACCTCGCAGTTCAAAACGACGAACTCAGCAGGCCACTTCTAAGCAGCCCGGTCGCTCCACCAAAAAGAAGAAGGCTGCGCAAAAGAAGAGGCGTCGCGCTGCCGCTAAGAAATCTGAACCACCTGAGCAGTCACCAGTTGTAGAAGCACAACCGGCACCAGAAACTGCTGCTCTTCCAGCCCCACCGTCCTCGACACCACAGGAACATCTCGAACGCATGGAAACAATTGGACTGAAATGGGGAGCACAGCTTCCGAAAGTTGGATTTGGATTCTGGAAAGTCGAGCAGGACCAGACAGCCGAGGTCTGCTACGACGCCATCAAAACAGGATACCGACACCTCGATTGTGCATGTGACTACGGCAACGAACAGGAAGTGGGGCAGGGGATCGCAAAAGCGATCTCAGATGGCCTGTGCGATCGCGACGACCTGTGGGTTACCTCCAAGCTCTGGAATACATACCACGCCGCAGAGCACGTTCGACCTGCGTGTGAACGGACGCTTCAGGACCTCGGTCTGGAATACCTGGACCTGTATCTGATCCACTTTCCAATCGCTCAGCGATTTGTCCCGTTTGAGAAGAACTATCCTCCTGGCTGGTTCTTTGATCCAGCATCACCGAACCCCGTGATTGAGGAAGCGGCCGTCCCGCTCAGTGAAACATGGCAGGCGATGGAGGAACTCGCCAAGTCGGGTCTCGTGGGCAACATCGGCATCTGCAACGTCGGCACAAGCCAGCTCCGCGACCTCATGTGCCATGCCTCAATTCGGCCGGCAGTCCTGCAGGTTGAAAGCCACCCCTATCTCACACAGGATAAACTGCTGCGATATTGCCAGCAGGAGAAGATTGCGTATACCGCGTTCTCTCCTCTGGGAGCACAAAGCTACTTCAGCCTCGGCATGGCCGATCCGTCCGAAGCTGTCATGGAGAACCCCGTGGTGCTCGAAATCGCTCAGGCAACAGGACGAACAGTTGCTCAGGTCCTGTTGCGATGGGGCGTTCAGCGGGGCACCGCCGTGATCCCCAAGACATCCAGAGCGGACCGGATGGCAGAGAACATCAACGTATTCGACTTCGAATTGACCGATGCTCAAATGGCAGCGATTTCCGGACTCAATCAGGGGCGACGATTTAACGACCCCGGCGACTTCGGCGAAGCGGCCTTCAATACGTTTCTGCCAATTTACGAATAAGTCGACAGCTTACAGTTAGTGCACAAAAAAACGCCGCCCGGCAGGGCGGCGTTTTTTGTTACCAGATCTCAATCCGACACTACTTCGCCGCGGCCAGAGCAGCATCATAGTTGGGATGCTCAGTGATTTCTGAAACATACTCCACGTGCTTCAGGCTGCCGTCAGATCCTACGACAAATACTGCCCGAGCAAGGCATCGTTCCAAAGGACCACCTTTGATGAGAACTCCGTAATCCTCACCGAACCTGGTGCACCGATGAGCACTTAGTGTCTGCACATTTTCGACTCCTTCAGCACCACACCAGCGTTTCTGGCCAAATGGCAGGTCCATGCTGACAACAAGCACTTCGACGCCGTCCAGCTCACCAGCAGCCTGATTGAACTTGTGAGTTTCCTCGTGGCAGACGCCGGTATCGAGCGACGGAACAGTCGCGATGATTCGCGTTTTGCCTTCGCTGCTCGCCAGGCTGACTTCCTCAAGACCGTTGCTCTGCAGAGAGTAATCCGGAGCAGCACCGCCTGCTTCCAGTGCCGCACCGGCAAGGTCCACAGGGTTTCCTTTCAAAGTGACAGCACCGCTGCGCACGTCAGACATTGTTATTCTCCAATGGGAATTGTGTTCGACACGAAAAGTATCAATGAGCCTTCAAGCTGACTCCGATGAGGCGGGTAGTATGTCGGATTGGTCGTGGCTTGCAATCGTTTCGCGATCGGCAGATTCTGCATGTGAACGCCGACACTCGCCAGCACCGGATGCATGTCG
>CAJWGB010000118.1 GCA_913031625.1 uncultured Planctomycetaceae bacterium
ATTCCGTGCAGATTGACACGCTGAGATTCAAACTGGGAATCGTCTGGTTTGCCGCGAGCACAGATTGTGATCCAGTTGTTGGAGTTTCCTCCTTCATTGATCAACAGGCCAAGGGAGCCATCATTCGCGTCGACGTAGATCAGATCCAGATCACCGTCATCGTCCGTGTCAAAAGCGATGCCGGTTGAGGCAAAGACTGCATCGACTTCAGTCTCATCAATTGAAATTGTCAGAGGACTGTCTGCACCTCCGAAGATGATCTGATCACGAACTCCGTTGTTGTCGAGGTCGGCAAACAGCTGGTCCGTTGAGGCTGCTGCCTGCTGGTCCTGTCGGACTTCAGCCGGACTGGTGATCGCCGCAGAGGTGCCGGCGCCCGAGCAATAGACTTGATATCTGCCATTGATGTCAGGTCCGTGGAGGCAGATATTGTTGATGGTGGCACCATCTTTCAGTGGGACTCGGTTGGGCAGCTCGAACCACCGAAAACGGCCGTGCAGGATGTTTTCCAGAACGCCACAGCGCCCATCTGCGGCAACAGCCACAATGTCCATTGATACATTTTGATCCCAGTCAACCGCGACCAGAGCAGACAGACCGTACTCCGGCAGGCTTGCCAGTGAGTCCGTGTTTTCGAACGACTTACCGTTGAGGTTTCGCCATAACGACAGTCCGGTATCGGTGGCGATCGCAAGATCAAGATCGCCATCAGCTTCGAGGTCGGTTGCAACTGCGTCGGTGACATTGCCGTCCACTGTGATGCTGGATTCCAGTCTGCTGAATGAACAGGAGCTGCCGTCTGTATCGTTGTGATAGACGCTTACCAGACCGCCGCCCCAGACAACGAGGTCGAAGTCGGTGTCATACCAGCGATTCTTTCCCGCAGGGTCTTTAATCCGCTGGTCTCCGTCTGCATCGCGAAGCAACATCGGCACCTTCAGTTCCGAAATGGCTTTGTCGTCATCGCGATCGATATCTGCGAGCAGGAATCCTGTCAGCGGCTGATCGCCAGTGACAGTCACCAGGAGAGTCCATTCCTGCTGATCGCCTCGGCTGTACACTTCGATCGAGCCATTGCGTGCGACAACGATATCTTCGTAGCCATCCAGATTCATGTCTGCAATCTGCAGACGGGTGACGCCCTGAATCTGAGGAACTGCGTCTGAACTGCTGAGCGACTTCAGGACCGAAGGAGCCGGCTTATCGATTGCTCCCGCCGCTTCAGCTGCCAGCATGAACTCCGGTTCCAGGTCAAGCACGACGTACTCAAGGAGCGAGCGGCTGACGCGCCGTCGGTCGATGTGATTGACAATCTCCGGGCGGACCATGTTTTCTGTGATCATCCCGGGAGCCATCAGGACCCGTGGATCACCTCCCTCTTCGAACTTCGCGAGACCGTTTTCAATGAGGTCCACCACCGTGTTCTTCCCCTGCTTTGGCAGAGAGTCATTCATTGGTCGAATGAGTTTGAGTGTGGACTTCATGGTCTCTGTGATTTGAACGGCCAGCTCTTTGTTCTCCGGGACAGAGGAGTTCAGGCAGGCCGCCTGGCACTTCAGGAGCCGCAGTGCCACATAAATGTTGTCAGGGACTAGACGCTGGACCTTCTGATAGGCTTTAATCAACTCTCCTGCGCCAGGCTTGTTGGCGTTCTGGTAATCTCGATGTCCATCCATTGCGACAGCAACTGCACACTGGAAATCGGGTGCTTCGGGCTGAGCGGCTGCTGCTTTCTTCAGCAGCGCGAGTCCCTCACTGATGTCGGCAGCATCAAAGGTCAGCAACATTCCGTCCATCAGGTCTGCGAGCGACCTGTCGTAGTCAGTATCAGCCACCTTTCGAAAGGCGGCGACTGCTTCACGAGCACCCTTGAATGCTGCGTCATATTCTTTTCTTTCAGCTGAAGAGTTGCGTTTATAAGGGCTGTTGGCGGCGACGATTGAGAGTGTTCGGCCAATCGCGTGGTTCCTGCGAACCATTGGACTCTTCGGCAGGACTTTCGAGAGAGCCGTCCATGTCTCTTCGATGCCGGACCATTCCATGTTCTCGAGGTGACTGATTGCCCGATTTCTCAGTGCAAGAACGGTTCGAAAATCAGCCTCAGTGAGTTCCTTTGCCTGTCCGCCCTGAGCATCCGGATCTCCGTCAGAACCAGGCTTCGGCGCCGGTTTGTCGTTGTTACATCCCGTAAACAACAGGCACACGAGCAGCAGTGCTGAGAATAGCGGTCCGCGGTCAAAATCAGCGGATGCACGGGGAGAGTATTGGGAGGCGAGAGACACGCGAATTCCTTCCTGCGAGACAGGCACGGTTGATGTGCTTACGTAGTTTAGAAGGTTTTCGCGGGAGATCTTAGGGTGTTTTGTTCAGACCCTGAGGAATCAGCTGGCAATGTCCTGAACCTGTAACCGGCGTCACATTTCGTGATCAGAATGCCGCTGCCGATGTCGTCCATTGAGGAGCGATGGGACTGGTTCCCAGGCATTCGCACACGGAGTCAGAGCACTCTTACCAGCCCTGCAGCTCGGCAATCCGACCAAGAATACCGATGCCGTATCGCCCCTGACGGTTGCCATCCTGCGCGATGTACTTCTTCACCAGAGGCAACGCCGGCTCGCCCATCCAGTCAAGCACGTTGTGCAGCATGACCTCGTTGTGCGTTCCACCAAACAACAACTCATCAAGACACTTCATTGCTGCCGCCTGCTCGGATTTCAGCCTGACCAGTGTCCATGCAGACATCATGCGAATTTCGTGAGCCTCATCGCTCAGTCCGCGGACCAGTACGCCCGTAGACTGGGCTGCATTGTCCTCAAGCAGGTGCAGACCAACGACCGCCCACCATCGCATCCCTTCATCCTGATGCGACATCTGATTGGTCAGTGCTTCGAGGTTGGATGCATCGCGTGCGAGGGCGACATCTGCAGCATCCAGGTACTGTGCAAGTGGATACAGTTTCCTGTTGCGCGCCATCTCGTAAATGGTCATTTCATTGGCGGCCGCTCGCCGCTCACGCATCTTTTCCGGCAAGAGGCCTGTGTCGTAGAGTTCCAACTGACGACGGCGGAGTTCTGCCTTTAATTCTGCGATCTTCCGGCTGTGTTCCGGTCTGTCGATGAGATTGTGGACGTTATCGAAGTCTGCCTCGTTGTCGTAGAACTCCTCCGAGACGCGGGGGCGAAAGAACCGACCGGTGATTTCATTCGTTTTCCCTTCCCGGTGATGCTGTTCCCATGCGGGAGTTGCCTTTGCCTTCCAGAGATAGGCAAGGTGCTGCCCGGCGGGAGCAAACGGCATGTAGTTGCGATGATAGGCCCAGCGACCATCACGCAGGAGTCGTACATTGTCGAGCCGTTCGTCGGCACGTTCACGGAATCCAAGATGGTATTTGGGGTCCGGCTCTGTGCCGTCACCAAGGAACACTGTTCCCTGCAGGCTTTCCGGGATGGGGGCTCCCGCGAGGCTCAGCCAGGTCTTTGGCATATCGACAAAGCTGACGATGCGGTCAACGGTCATGCCCGGCCTCGCGGCCGGATACAGGTGCTTCCACTTCTCCGGAATTCGGACGACCAGCGGGCAATGCACTCCACTGCTGTACAGAAATCGTTTACTGCGGGCCATGACGCCGCCATGGTCGGAGTTGTAGATGATGATCGTGTCCTCATAGAGCCCGTCGTCTTTGAGCGCTTTCAGAGTGGCCGCTACTTTGCGGTCCATGTTTTCGACGGCTCCCGCGTACTTTGCGTAGTTGGCGCGGATCACGGGCAGGTCAGGGTGATACGAAAACAGCTTCATTTTCGCGGGGTCTTTGGGAGGCTTGCTGACGTCCCCGTGAGCTCGACTTTCATGACTGTCACCAATGTTGACGATCGCAAAAAACGGCTGTCCTTCCTTACGCTTGCGCCAGCCAAATTGAGTCTGCTTTTTGCCGCCCTTGTAATCCCAGCACTCCTTATCTTCGCGGCCACCAATGTTGTAGTCGGTTTTGCCGGGGTTCGACGTGTGGTAACCGGCCTTCTTCAGGAGGTCGGGGTAATAGGGGATCCGATTGTGTGGGATCAGGTTGCGACTTCTCATTGGCTGCGTGCCATTGCTGATCGCATACATGCCTGTAATCCAGCATGAACGTGTCGGAGCACACACGGCCGCGTTGTCATAACAGTTGGTGTAGCGAAATCCCTCTTTCGCCAGCTGATCGATTGCCGGCGTTTGGGCATTTGTGCCCCCATAACAGCTGACCCAGGAAATGCCGTTGTCCTCACTGGTGATCCACAGAATATTGGGACGATCGGCTGCCTGCAGAACTGTGTATCCCATCAGACAGAGCAGGGCAATGAGGTGGCGGAACATGGATGTTTTCATGAGATGATGGAGCAGTGACGTGGCGAATTCGCGGAGCACACCGGTGCCCCATTTTGCCGCCCAACCAGGAGAATACAAGCACGGTGCGCGGACGGCTGGGGCATGACCTGGAGATGCCCTGCAGTGATTCCCCTGCGGCTAATCTGCGAATCGTTCTAACTACTGGCACTTCTGTAATGTTTCAGTGACCAGGTAAACACCACTCTGGCAATGAGCAGACCAACCACAGCAGATGCAAGCGCGACGCCCGCCCAGTGCTGTTGATACAGAGTATCCACGATAATGCGAGCGGGCACTGTCACCACGAGCAGAATGGGCATGACGTAGGAGAACCCAAACTGCAGCATCTCTCCGGCTTCGAAGCGGGAGTCGTCCTGGCCGTCGTAGATCGCGCGCGGGTAACGGGCGAATACAGTGATGTAGAACCAGAAGTCATAAAGCCCCTGGTTTCGTCCCAGAAAAATGCTGGTGCACGCCGTGACGATCATCAGGGAATAGAAGAACAGGACTCCGACCCCGATGTACATGACATAAAGAGCGAACGAGCCCGCTGAAACCGGTTCTCCGATGCGAACAAGGGAACGAATCAGGAGTGCCAAAGCCAGCACGATCTGGCTGAGCATCGCGAGGTTGATGCGCTCCAGGGAAACCAGAAACTGAGTGTCGACTGGTTTGACCAGAGCGAAATCAAGCTTACCTGTTCGGATCTGTTCGCTCAGATTGGCGCAGTTGGGCATGAAGAAGGTTTCCACAACTCCATTGATCAGCATTCCTGTCGCCATAAAGGCGAAATACTGATCCTCACTCCAGCCGTTAATCTGATCAACGTGCTCATAAATAATCTTGAACAGTGCAAGCTGGGCAAAGAACCAGAAGGCGCGCGTGACGATCTGAATCAGGAAGTTGCCCTGAAACATCATTTCCCGCACAAGTGCATTGCGGAAAAACGTGCCAAATACGCGTAGATGAAACATCAAATCAGAGGTGAATTCTTCAAAATGTCGATTGCGCTGACAGTAACACCTGTCCGGCAGGCGACGCAACCAGGCTGCATTGAATATGCCGCGAACGCCCGGATCAACCGTCCTTCAAACCAACATTGTGGACGTTGAGGAACGTTGAGACTGCTTTTGCCTCCAGAGTCCTGTGCTCCAACAGCTGATCTCGAAGCATTTCCAGAATCGCACTGTTCTCCTTGAGGATGTCTGCCGCGCGTTGGCGTTCCTGTTCAAGAATCTCGCTGACATTGCGGTCGATCGATTCCAGCTGGGAGGCAGACAGATGTGGGCGGCGACCATCTCGTTCTGCATCACTGCTGAATCGTCCCGGCCCGACGTCTGTTCCCATGCCAAAGTCTTCGACAAGGGCCCGCGCAATATCAGTTGCCCGACTCAGATCGCCGGAAGAGCCGATGGAGAGATCGTCGAGCAGCAATAACTCTGCTTCACGCCCACCCATCAGAACGCAGATGTCGTCGCGCAGTTCGTTTCGCGTGACCACATACTTCCGAGTCGGGTCCTGATACTGAACAAATCCAAGGGCTCCGGCCATGTCTCCGCGGATGGAAATTCGATCAATGGCCTTCGCGTGATCACACATCAGGTTCACGATCGCATGGCCGGCTTCATGTGTTGCGACGACACGTTCTTCAGCAGGCGTCATCTGCGGACGATCGACCCATTCCGTCAGAGCTCTGTCAATGTCTGCGGGAGTTGTTTCGTCAACGCGGTCGTCTCGGAGGCGTGCTCGGGCGATTGATCGACAGAGTGCGTTCAGGTGGTCGCCGCTGAAGCGAGTTCCCGGGGCGGCACCTTCCACGAGATCGCCTGAACGGCGGACTGCCACCTCCATCGCTTCCGCATTCATCTGCAGACTCATTGACTCGTTATAGATCTCAAGGATTGCCTCTCGATCTTCCGTATTCGGGTAGGGGATCTGAAGATGGAACTCAAATCGTCCCGGCCGAAGCAGTGCCGGATCGAGGATCTCGACGAAGTTGGTGGTGCCCACGACAAAAACAAGTTCATCGCTGTTAAACCCATCCATTTCCGTGAGCAACTGATTTACCATGGAGTGTTCCACTCCACTTCCGGAATACGTTCCTCGAGCAGAAGCGAATGAGTCCAGTTCATCAAAGACGATGACGGCCGGAGCAGATTCGCGTGCCTGACGGAAGATCTGTCGGAGTCGTTCCTCACTCTCGCCCACCCACCGACTCTTGAGTTCCGGGCCTGAAACGACGGTGATGGCAGCACCAATGGCTGTGGCCATCGCTTTGGCAAACATTGTCTTGCCGGTTCCAGGGGGGCCCCAGAAAATCATGCCGCGCGGTATCAGGCCTTCCAGACGACGAATCTGAGCAGCATCTGTGGACTGATCTTTCCGGGCGAGAATGTCGAGGATTTCTGATTGCAAACGCTTCTTAACTCGAGTGTAACCACCAATCTGTGTCTCCAGGTCGATCGTCGGAACTTCCAGCTTTCCACCCGAGGTCGCCTGACGAATCTGTGCATACGCACGAGATGGGTCTTCGGGGTAGTCTTCGCCCTCCAGTGTCGAAAGGAGCTTCCTGAGCCGCGCGGCATTCATTCCGGAGACATACTTGTACAACGCCCATGGATTGAATTCTCTGCCAAACTTACGTGACTCTCTCTGTGTGATCAGATGCGGCAAACGATCACGAGCGATTCCAAGCAGGCTGTGCCGATGAGGAAACAGATTCTCGATCACCTCTGGTAAAGGAAACGAAGGATCTTTGAAGCCAAGCCAGACGAGTTCCGGATTCTCGTAGAGCAGGGCAACGACTTCCCGTGCTTCAGTAGTCAGTCCGCCCTGGCTGGTAACCAGCAGATCCAGATGAGGAAGGACGACAACTCGACGTTCGACGGCTCCTCGAACCGCGTTCCGAAGCTGATTGACCATTGTGTCGATCAATCCTCGGGGCATCATGCCGTCCGCTTCTTCGGCTCCGGGCCGCCCGTCCAGAAACAGACATCGCAGATCACTGGCTCGCAGCCTGCCACGGACATTAATGAACAGCCAGGGCATCAGATCTTTATGACACTCGATGAGTACCGGAAGGCCTTTGGCAAGGTCGGTCGCAGTTTCGGCGAGCACACCGGCGTAGGCTGATTCCACCACCTGGTCGATGGACAGTTCAGCAGGCAAATCAGCTTCAGGAACGAGGACGCTCATCGTCGTCTTTCAGGAGGGGACTGCCAGGTGGACTGGCACATTCGTAATGTCACGTTTGGCTCGCAGCATACCGCAGAGACTTCGACAGCGACAGAAACGCAGGCCGTTGTTCGCGACTGCAGATTTCGAATATCCTGAGCCGACATGCTGCGCGTCATTTCCCTTATTACGGCGAATTAATGTCCGATCTCACTCCGGCTCAACAGGCACTGCTCCGAACGGCTGATCCGCGGACCAATGAGGTCAGCTCTGCCGATCGAGGACTGTACAAACAGCTCGTCGGAGATTTCGTTCCGCCGGATGCATTCGACGCACACGCTCATCTTTACGATCTGAAGCACCTTGTCCCTGAGGCTGAATTTAAGGCACCTCATAATTCTGCAATTGGACTTCGCCAGCTGGCCGACTGTATGGAGCGGTGGATGGGGGCGAGCACCATTCGAAATGGGCTCTACTTCCCATTCCCGGTTCCCTGGGTCGACACTGCTGACGCGAATCGGTTCCTTTTTGAATCACTTGAGGATCATCCGGGTTCGCGGGGCCTGATGCTGATCCGACCCGACGATGACCCGGCGACCACTGAATCCACGCTGCTGCATTGCGGGTTTCGTGGATTCAAGGTCTACCACGTCTTTGCGGACCGCCCTGATACGTTTCTGGCACAGCAGCACGAGTTTCTGCCGGAGTGGGCGTGGGAGCTTTCAGAGCTGCACGGGCTGGCCATCATGATGCATATGGTGTTGCCCACGGCGCTTCAGGATGAACGGAATCAGACATACATCGTCGAACATTGTCTGCAATACCCGAACGCAAAGCTGATACTTGCTCATGCAGCGCGTGGCTTTAACGCACAGCACACGGTGAACGGAATTGCGTCCCTCCGCGGACTCCCAAACGTATGGTTTGATACGTCCGCGATCTGCGAGTCAGCGGCCTTTGAAGCCATTCTTGAGACGTTCGGAACAACGCGTCTTATGTATGGGAGTGATTTTCCGGTTTCCGAGCTGCGGGGTCGCTGCATCGGTGCAGGCGACGGGTTCTATTGGCTTCACGACCACAATGCACAGTGGGACGGCTGGCTGCACGGACAGCCGCAGCTGGTTGGGATTGAGTCGCTTGCTGCACTCAGGCATGCGTGCCAGCGAATGCATCTCACCGATGGAGACATCGAACGTATCTTCAGCCGCAACGCGCGGGAGATGCTGGGGATCTCAACACCTACTGAGACGGTGCAGGACGTGTATCGCCACGCGAAGATGATCATTCCCGGAGGCACTCAATTATTGTCAAAGCGCCCGGAGATGTTTGCGCCGGAGCAATGGCCCGCCTATTTTGAACAGGCCATTGGTTGTGAGGTGACAGATGTTGATGGTCGAACATTCATCGATATGTCGAGCAACGGCATTCTTACGTGTCTGCTCGGATTCGCAGACCCGGACGTCAACGCTGCCGTCATTCGCCGCGTGCAGCTTGGCAGCATGTGTACTCAACAGACTCGGGATGAAGTGAGACTTGCTGAGTTACTGTGCGAGATTCACCCATGGGCCAGCCATGCAAGATTCACTCGTTCGGGCGGGGAAGCAATGGCGGTGGCGGTTCGGGTTGCTCGAGCTGCAACGAATCGCAGTGCCGTGGCTGTCTGCGGATATCACGGCTGGCATGACTGGTATATGGCGGCTAATCTTGCTGCAGACTGCCTCCAGTTGGACACGCATCTGTTGCCGGGGCTGCAGCCTTCCGGTGTTCCCGCTGAACTTGCGGGAACTGTTGCCACATTCAAATACAATTGCATCGATGAGTTTGAGGCGGCCATTCAGTCGTGTGGTGACAATCTCGCAGCCATTGTAATGGAGCCGTCGCGCAGTGCTGACCCGGAGGCCGGCTTCCTGGAACACATTCGCAACCGCGCTGATGAACTGGGAGTGCCGCTGGTATTTGATGAGATTTCAGCGGGCTGGCGTTTCTGCCTTGGCGGGATTCACCGGCTGTTTAACGTTGAACCGGACATTGCGGTGTTTGCCAAAGCAATTTCCAATGGATTCCCAATGGCGGCCGTCATTGGCAGGGAAGAATTCATGAGTGCCTGCCATGAGTCATTCATTTCCAGTACCTACTGGACGGAAGGGATCGGGCCGGCTGCTGCGGTTGCTGCGATTGAGAAGATGCAGCGGATCGATGTGCCGTCTCATGTCGACAGAATCGGAGGGCGGGTGAAAGAAGGGTGGCAGCAGGCTGCCGAGCGTCAGTCATTGCCGGTTGCTGTTGGCGGACGAAACGCCGCCTGTTCGTTTTCGTTTCGGGCCGCTGATGCACAACCGCGAATGACGCTGTTCACGACGGAGATGCTGCGGCACGGGTTTTTGGCAGGTCCGTCATTTGCTCCGACTCTGGCACACGAGGACTTTCACGTCGACCGGTATCTCGCCGCCGTCGATATCGTCTTTGAGCGAATCGCGGGCCTCGACGAGATGGGAGTCGCTGCAGCCTTGAAGGGGCCTGTTCGGCACACAACCTTTGAACGGCTGGTTGATTAGATCACTTCTCAGATCAGGGGCACTCCCTCAAACCGACACAGACCCACAGGCAGGGATCCGTGAGTTCCCTGCCGGCGCTGCGGGCATGCAGGGAGCACATATCCCTCGCTGACGCGTCGGGTTTTCTGGTGAATCCGGCGCTGGGAAGAATCGAGTGCGCGCCAAATCGCCCTCGTTCCCCGTGGCTCAGTAGAGATTCACTTCCTGAGCAAATAGACTCCCCGCGATTCACAGTTGTGCTGAGGGAAATTATGAGAATTCTGGTCGTTGGACAGGGTGGACGAGAACACGTGCTGGTGTGGAAACTGGCACAGTGTGAGGGTGTCGAGAAAGTCTATTGTGCGCCGGGAAATGCTGGCACGGCTGTCGACGGCGAGAATGTCCCGATCTCATCTGATGACATCGGTCGCCTGATGTCCTTTGCAAAGCACAATGACATCGACCTGACTGTCGTGGGCCCGGAAGCCCCGCTGGTGGCTGGCATTGTGGACGAGTTCAAACAGCACGATCTGAATATCTTTGGTCCGTCAAAAGCGGCCGCTCAGCTGGAAGGCAGCAAGGCCTTCTCCAAAGAAATCATGAGTAAGGCTGGTGTTCCCACGGCCGGGTGGAAGGACTTTACGCGTCTCGAAGAGGCTCATGTGTACCTCGATGCCATGGAAACCGGGCCAGTCGTGGTAAAGGCCGATGGTCTTGCTGCGGGCAAAGGCGTTTCTGTCTGCAGTACAATTGACGAAGCCAAAGATGCAGCGGCTCGCATGCTCAGGGAACAGGTCTTTGGCAATGCCGGCTCAAAAATCGTGATTGAGGAATGCCTTGAAGGTCAGGAAGTCAGCATTCTTGCGATCGTCGACGGGGATACCATTATCCCGCTGGAAACATCTCAGGACCACAAGCGTGCACACGACGGTGATGAGGGACCCAATACCGGTGGCATGGGGGCATACAGTCCGGCTACTCTCGTCGATGATAAGATCATGGACGATATTATTCGCAATGTCCTGGTCCCCACAGTCCACACAATGCGTGTGGAAGGTCATCCATTCTCCGGCGTCCTGTATGCCGGGCTGATGTTGACTCCAGCGGGTCCCAAAGTTCTTGAATTCAACGTACGGTTTGGCGACCCGGAAGCTCAGCCCGTACTGATGCGACTGCAGACAGACCTTGCACAGGTGCTGTCTCTCGCAGCGACGGGACGACTGTCAGAGCTGGAAGGCCTCTCATGGGATGAGCGTTCCGCGGTCTGCGTCGTTATGGCATCCGATGGCTATCCTGGCAGCTATGAGAAGGGCAGGCCCATCACGGGGATCGAAGAAGCTGACGCTCTTTCCGACACCAAAGTCTTTCACGCGGGCACAAAGATTCGCGACGTCGATACGGTCAACGATGGTGGACGAGTCCTTGGTGTGACGGCTCTCGGCGACGGCATTCCAGCAGCAAAAACAGCCGCCTATCAGGCAGTGGATTGCATCAGTTGGGAAGGTGGCTGGAACCGAACCGACATTTCTGACAAAGCCTGATCGCATACCTTTTTGCAATTTGAACAGGGGAGTCACTCATGGCCGACGAACGTAAATTCTGGCTGTTTAAGTCTGAGCCATTCGTCTATTCAATTGATGACCTTGCTGCGGAGAAGGGCAAACGAACGACATGGGAAGGCGTTCGCAATTATCAGGTCCGCAACATGCTGAGGGACGACATTAAGAAGGGAGATGGTGTCCTCTTCTACCACAGTCGCGTCGATCCCATGATCATTGCGGGCACTGCAACGGTCGTAAAAGAAGGCTATCCGGATCACTTTGCTTTTGACCCTGAGCACAAGTACTTCGACGAGAAGAGTGATCCTGAGAATCCCCGCTGGTATATGGTCGACGTCAAGCTGGTGCAGAAATTCGCCAACCCTGTGACACGCGCTCAGCTGAAGGAAGATGATGTCGCTTCCACGATGGCCGTGATGGCAAAAGGCAGTCGGCTGTCAATCACGCCCGTCACGGAAGACCAGTGGGAAGCCGTGCATCGGCTCGCGGACGCCAAACTCAAATGAGGGCTGAGTGTCCTCCAGGACCGTTGTCCTGAGCATCCCTGGAATACAGCTCGACGGGACAAACGGTACGCCGGATGGCGACCTGCCTTTTCACTCTTTCAGCATGATGATCTGGAGATTGATGGGCTGGAACTGCTCTACCCGAGTAGTCATGTTCAGCTGGCTGAACAGATTCAGGAAGACATCCGGAATCTGCAGCCAGACAGTCAGGTGAATCTGCACAAGGTCGACTTTAAGGCCCCGTGGGACTTTGAAGAGGACATTCCAGAATCTTCTCAAGGGAGTGATTCGGTGACCCGCATGGAGGCTGATCGGTTCCGAATCTGTCTCACTTGTGAGCCACCAAATTCGAGGTCGTTGAGGCTAATCAGGCGACCGGGGCCAGCTGCGGTGCTGGGTTTTCCCGCGAATGTTGAGCATTTCAAAAACTGACACACCAGCTGTCGCTTTGAGTCGACCCCTGGTTACAATTTCGGCATGTACGCGACGGACACAATCCTGACCTTCAGCTTTCCCCTCGGAAGGCTGGGTGGTGCCCGCCTGCGGATGAGTTTTCTGTTCCCGGTGACAGCCGTTGCAATTATCTGGCGGTTCCGGAGCATTGAGAATGGTCTGCTGGCGATCGCTGTCATTATAGGCAGCGTGCTTCTGCATGAACTCGCTCATCTTGTGGTGTCTCGGTCCACGGGTGGTGAGATGGATAACATCTGTCTCTGGCCACTGGGCGGCCTCGAAGAACCCTACGGCCGCGGATACTGGCAGGATCACGTCCAGACCATGATGGCGGGGCCGTTTGCCAACCTCCTTCTGGCATTGAGCTGTCTGCTGACAGTGCCCGTCGCGCAGGCGCTGGAGATCCTCAATCCAACGACCTCTTTTGTCATCGCAGAGGGGGAGACGCTTGTCTCAATCCTCACACGAATGGCATTCCTCATCAATATCACTCTGTTTGCGCTGAACCTGCTGCCCGTTACACCGTTTGATGGTGGGGTGTTGCTGCGAACGTATCTGTCGTCTCGATTCTCCGAAGTTGAGGGACGTGACCTGATGGTTCGACTTGGCCTGATCTGTGCTCTGTTCGGAATGATCACCGGATTTGTGCTGAACTGTGCGTCGATCGTCGCTGTGGCATCTTTCATTCTCGTCTTCCATCTGCACGAAAATATGAAGTGGTACCAGTCGACTCAGCCCAACGACAGTGTGGCCGAGTTTGATCTCACCGAAGAATCAGACGAGCTTTACAGCCAGTCTGGAGAAGACGAACTGTCCGAAACCGACAAGGCGATCTCACAGCAGGAAGTTTTTGAACGCTGGCGAATGCAACGCGAACACGAGCGGATTCGGGAAGAGCGAGCTCAGGAAGCGCGAGACACAGAGTTGATGGATCAATTGCTCGCGAAACTTCATCAGGACGGACGTGGCAGTCTGACTGCCGACGAATTGACGCTCCTGACTCGCCTGAGCAACCAGATTCGCGATCGTCGTCAACACAACTAACCTTCTGCCTGAACAGTGCTATGCGAACATTGTTGCTAACTCTCTGCGTGATCGTTGCTGGTTGTGCAGACACCTCAGAAAGTAATCAGGAAACTCCATCCGTCCGAACGACAGCAGAAGCTCCAGATGCTGACACAGTGGACGGCGGGGATTCATCGGACGATTCTGATTCGGTCTCGAAAACGTATGCCGGCCTGACGTTTAGTATTCCGGAAGGGTGGCAGGACTCTCCACCCAAGTTTGCCGGCATCATCGCGGGCGAGCTCAAGATTCCCGAAGCGGGAGACTCTGTAAGCGTAACTCTCAGTCGCGCTGGTGGCGCGATCGATGACAACCTTGGACGCTGGCGGGGCCAGTTTAACCCTCAGTCTCGTGATGAGATTATGGACAATGTCACGGTGGCAGGGGTCGCCGGCAAACGGATTGATCTGCAGGGTGACTTTCATCCGGGCTTCGGACGGACGGCTGACGGCGAATGGCGGATGATCGGCGTCGTGGCACCTCTGGGGCAGGAGAATTACTTCATCAAGCTGACGGGGCCTGTGGATGAGGTGAGTGCTGTGAAAGACGAGTTCGACAGATTCGTGCGTTCCGCCGTCCAGAAGTGATTCTGCATTCCCCGCAAAGCACTCCGGGGGTCAGGGGTATCCGGCAGAATCTGCTGAACTCCAGGAACGGACACTCATTGGATGTGGAAAGCTTTTCCGGTTGTGGCGGATATGCCAATTGTTGATTTGATCACTGCCGATGACAACAGAGGAGCAGGTGCGCATCAATTACAGGCGCACGTCGCATCACAAGGAACGAAGGAATGTTCGCCGTGAAGTCACTCAACGCACCAAAACGATTGATCCTGTCTGTCATGGCGTCTGTCGCCTGCAGTGCACTGCTGACGGGGTGCCAGACTTCAATTGGAGGTCAGACGCTGCCATCCGCAACGTATCTGGACGACGACGTCCAGTACTTCCCGGCAGGGCCGGAATTCAAGCTGACAAACCAGGTGGAAGCAGCTCGCCGATACAAGGCGGAACAGGAACGGCTCCGCAGCGACCTGCCATAGGCAATCGCTAGCCGGTGATCTGTCAATATGACTCCAGAAAAGGCGACTCCCAGAGTCGCCTTTTGTCGCGCGCGGCACTGAGAGAACAGCATTTGTTGAACTGGCTGCCGCAGGCGCACGTGAGGTGGGGCAACGTTATTTGCAACGCGGGGCACTGAGGGTCTTCGGTGAAAGGAACTGAGGCTGAAGTTCTCCCCACTTTCCATTGGGCCTGACCTGAGTTACCGTGTGGGGATTCGACTCAACTGGAAGATCGTGAGGAAGCAGTGACGACATCGATCACATTGTGGAGTGCCGGGCAGCGCAACAACCAAACCGAATTCAATGCGGCAACGACCGGCGTCGGGCCGGACTCATGGTCGGTACGAGTCCAGCGGTTGCACGGCGGACTTTCTGACGGTGTGGACGTCGTGTTCATCAATAATGGGCGACTGACGCTTGCAGTGCTGCCGACTCGTGGAATGGGAATCTGGTACGGGCAAATTGACGATTTGCGACTTGGGTGGAATTCTCCGGTCCGTAATCCGGTGCATCCGACCTTCGTCGACGAAATGCGTCGCGGAGGAATTGGGTGGCTGGATGGATTCAACGAACTGATCTGCCGTTGCGGGCTCGGTTGGAATGGTGCGCCCGGCGATGATGGAGACCAGTTTCTTCCACTGCATGGTCGGGTCGCGAACCTTCCGGCTCATGAGGTTTCGCTGGAAGTGTCAGACGACGGACTGTCGTTGACGGGTGTCGTCGACGAAGCCAGCGTGTTCGGAGGTTTCCTGCAGCTGACATCCGTGCTTTCAACGTCCTTTGATTCGACTTCGTTTTCGATCGCCGACACGGTTGCGAACCGCAGCAGCAGTCCGGCGGATGCTGAGATGCTTTATCACTGCAACGTCGGACGACCGTTCCTTGGCGATGGTGCTCAGTTTATGACAGCCGCCAGGGAAATGGCTCCGCGTGATGAGCGCGCAGCGGAGGATACGGATGGATGGCAGAGCTACAGAGGGCCAGAGCACGGATACGCCGAGCAGGTTTATTTCTACCGCCCGATTTCAGATGCTGACGGTCAGGGGCTTGCTGTCCTGCAGTCGCCGGAAGCCGACAAAGCGGTGGCCGTGAGATTCGATACGTCCGCATTGCCCTGGCTGACGCAGTGGAAGAATACACAGGCGGAAGAAGACGGGTATTGCACGGGCCTTGAGCCGGCGACCGGGTTTCCGAATGTGCGCAGCTATGAGCGGGAACAGGGGCGAGTCGTCCAGTTAGACGCTGGAGAAGACGTGACGTTTCGGCTGTCGATGGAGGTTGCCTGTGACGGGGTCGCCGTGAAGGCGCTGGCTGATGAAGTTGATGCACTTCAGGGTGATAGCTCGATGGAGGTGCATGCGACCCCTCGCGCGGGATGGTCAGGCTGAACAGATGGCCGCAGGCGTTGATTAGTCTGCGTGCTGAATGATTTTCATCATGTCTGCGATCGTCAGCAATGTCTTCTTCTGCATCAGCTGCATCGCGGACAGAACGGATGTGTAAGCACGTGGTTTTCTGTCCGGCAGCAGGTCCATGACGCGTCGTACAGTGCAGGGGCCGAGTGACCAGATGTGTCACAGCCGGGCCCTCGCTCTCAACTGCAATAAAAGTACTGTGATTACAGTACAAGGTGTATAGGATGCTCGCGAAGAAGGTTCCCGGCTTGCACTGGCTCTGCCACTGTTAGTCGGGAGGCGTACCATTGGCCGGTCTGCAGCGTCGAGCGGCTGCCCACTTTCATTCGCTTCATCTCCGGTTAAACTGCCGAAAGACTGCGTTCAGGCGAGCAGTCTGACCATGCATGCCATCCTCAGCTTTCAAAACTCTCATGCCTACGACTGCTCAGTCTCCTCGCGAAGTCATTGCTCTGTGTCGCCAGCGGGAAATTCGTGCCATCGATCTTCGTTTCGCTGACTTTCGCGGACAGCAGCGTCACTTCACGATCCCGGTTGAGCAGTTGACGGAGGCGGGATTCGAGGACGGGTTTGGGTTCGACGGGTCCTCGATGCAGGGGTGGCAGGCCATCCATGAAAGCGACATGCTGATCGTTCCGGATTCGCAGACTGCTTTTGTGGATCCATTCCTTACGAACACGATTGCGATTCTCTGCAACGTCCGTGACCCGGTTACTCATCAGAGCTATCCCCGTGACCCGCGCAGTATTGCTCGCAAGGCCGAGTTGTATATGCAGTCTACGGGTATCGCAGACAAGGCGCTCTTTGGGTCGGATACTGAGTTCTTTGTGTTCGATGAGGTGACGTACGACCAAAGCGAGCGGCACGCCTTCTATCACCTTGAGAGTGGCGAGGGTCAGTGGAGCCGTGGAGGTGACTCACCGATTCGCGAACCTTACCAGGTTCGTCACAGGGATGGTTATCTGACCATGCCACCGATGGATTCACTTCAGGGACTACGAACTGAACTGATGCTTGCTCTTGAGGAGAGCGGGGTCAGCGTTCAGAGTCAACAGCGAGCGACTGCCTCCGGTGGACAGTGTCGCATCGAACTGCGTCCGGACACTCCACTTAAAAGTGGAGATCATTTGCTTCGGCTGAAGTATCTTGCTCGAAACTTTGCCGTTCGGCAGGGCAAAGTGGCGACGTTCATGCCCAAGCCAATCTGGAATGACAATGGCTCCGGGCTGCACATGCACCTGTCCCTGTTTCAGGAAGATGAGCCTCTGTTTGCCGGCAGCGGATACGGTGGACTCAGTGAGACTGCCATGCATGCGATGGGAGGCATTCTTCAGCATGCTCCGGCCCTGCTCGCGTTCTGTTGTCCCGGGACAAACAGTTATAAGCGCTTGATTCCTGGCTTTGATGCTCCGGTGAATCTCTCGTACAGCTATCGGAATCGCTCCGCCGCTATTCGAATTCCGGCGAACAGTGGTGAAGAAGCCGATCGTCGGATTGAGTTCCGCTGCCCGGACCCATCGTGCAACCCGTACCTCGCGATGTCTGCTGTTCTGATGGCCATGCTGGACGGAATTCAGAATAAGATCAGCCCCGGGCGTCCGCTTGACAAGGATCTTTACGATCTTGAACCGGAAGAACAGGATAATGTACCGTCGACTCCAGGCCGCCTTGATCAGGCACTGCAGGCACTGGAATCCGACCGCGACTTTTTACTGCGAGGCGACGTCTTTACGCCGGATGTGCTCGACAACTGGATTGCCTTCAAGCAGGCCGAGGAAGTTGACGCAGTCAATCAGCGACCGCATCCATATGAGTTTGCGATGTATTTCGACTGTTAAGAGATCGCCGACCCCTGCTGGCCAGGAATCGCATCCGTCGACATAAGTCGTTGGGCTGCCATGCTTATTGTTAGCCGAGACGCGTGAGCGTCCGGGTGAAACGCGTGAGCGTCCGGGTGAAACGCACCGTCTGGCCGCTCGTTGACACCCGACGCCTCACGGCCTTCGGCTCACATGTACTTCATGCAG
>CAJWGB010000119.1 GCA_913031625.1 uncultured Planctomycetaceae bacterium
CTTGACGAACCGACCAACCATCTCGACGCAGCATCCGTTGCATGGCTCGAACGGTTTCTGCACAGCTTCCCGGGGACTGTCGTGGCGATCACTCACGACCGCTACTTCCTGGATAACGTAGCTGGCTGGATCCTTGAACTCGACCGCGGGAAGGGCATCCCTTATGAAGGCAACTATTCATCCTGGCTGGAACAGAAACAGAAGCGTCTTGAGCAGGAAGAACGAGCTGAATCGCGGCGTCAAAAGGAACTCAAGCAGGAACTGGAGTGGGTCCGGATGTCGCCCAAGGCACGTTCCACAAAGAACAAGGCACGCTTGCAGAGATATCAGGAACTGGCGGCCAAAGACTACGACGCCCGAGACGGTGCTGCACAGATTCAGATCCCGATCTCTCGCCCCCTTGGGCAGAAGGTCGTCATTGCCGAAAACCTGACCAAGTCCTTCGATGGCCGGACGATCTTCAAAGATATGAGTTTCAACCTGCCGCCCGGTGGCATCGTTGGAGTCATCGGACCGAACGGAGCAGGAAAGACGACACTGTTCCGCATCATGATGGGGCAGGAGCAGCCGGACTCCGGCAACCTGATCGTGGGGGACTCCGTCGAATTCTCTTACGTGGACCAGTCACGAGATGAGTTGGAGGCAGGCAAGACCGTCTATGAAGAGATCTCTGGAGGCGCTGACACGCTGGAAGTTGGCCGCTCCAAAATTCATGCCCGTGCGTACTGCGGTCGTTTCAACTTTCGCGGAAAGGATCAGCAGAAGTTTGTTGGAGATCTTTCCGGAGGGGAGCGGAATCGAGTCCACATGGCCAAGCTCCTTCGTTCCGGCGGCAACCTGCTGCTGCTGGACGAACCGACCAACGACCTTGATGTCGACACTCTCCGAGCACTCGAAGAAGGTCTTTCGACGTTCGGTGGATGCGCTGTCGTGGTGAGCCACGACAGGTGGTTCCTAGACCGAATCGCAACACATATTCTTGCCTTTGAGGGTGACGGTTCTGTGACGTGGTGCGAAGGCAACTACGAGATGTACGAACGTGAACGCAAAGAGCGGCTCGGGGATTCCGCTGATCAGCCTGCAGGTGGTCGATTCAAGCCGTTGACTCGGTGACTTCAGAGACTCTGACACAACGAGGCAACCGTGAAGACAGCGGCAATCATTGTTGGAACGGTGACTCCTGCCGCGACCGTCATTGCAGGAACGGACGCGGGCAGATACCTGTTTCGCTTTGTGCGGCTTCTTCCCGGACAGGACCTGACCGGACACTTTGTCCTGTACGGACTACTTGGCCTGACGGTCGTCGGCTGGGTTTACCAGAATCAGCCAACACGGCACAGAACGGCCTCAGCCACTGCAGTCCTCGCCGCCCTGATTATCGCGGAAGAGTGCTCCCAGGAATTCCTCCGGAACCGTACCTTCTCCCTCTCCGACCTCGCCGCGTCACTTGCAGGCCTGGCGACTGGCGTGTGCTGCATTTGGGTCCTGCACATGCGGCGGCAGGAGGACTCTTCAGACAGACAGCCCCCCCTGATGCGCCACCACAAACCGCCGTTCCCCGATTGCGGCTTTTCATCTGCTGTGCAGGCTTGAGAATCCTGAGCCAGCCGAGAATTAATGCACAGGAAACGCGAGCAATCTGCTCTCAGGGAAAGCGTGCCGGATCATTTACTGCGAGGTGCACAAACTGCGACAGGGTCTTGACAATCGACTACAATCCCGTGCGCTGAGCGCTATTGTTTAAGTAGCATTCGCCACTGTGGAGTTTGTTCCGCAGGCCAAACCACTCGCCCCATGGAGTCTCTCATGAGTCTGCAGCGTTCTCAATCGCTGAATACGGCACTGAAAATCGTCACTGCTGCAGTTTTCCTTTCCCACTTAAGCTCCTGTGCAGACGAACGTCCGGTCATCGAACCATTTCTGATGGAAGGGCAACTCGAAGAGGGCAGTCGCGCCGTTCGGCAGCACCTCGAACGCAACCCGGACGATCAGTCTGCGAAGTTCACCCTTGGCATGGCGCAGTTCTTTCAGGCGCTCGAAGGGCTGGGACAGGATCAGTATCGCTACGGCCTGCTGGCCGGTCGAGCACGTGCTCTGCCGTTCATGCGACTCCCGATTGCAGAGAATGAAGAACCGGAACAAATCACATACGAGAAGGCCCGGGAGATCATTCAGTCCTTCGTCGATCGACTTCAAAAGGCAGAGCAGACTCTGGCGTCAGTCGCCTCGGAAAATGTGGTGGTCCCACTCCGACTCGGTCAGGTACGCCTTGACCTGAACGGTGACGGTGAGACACCGAATGAGGAGTCAATCTGGCACATCACTCAGGTACTCCAGAATCCTCGACTCTCAAACGAGAATGCTCAGGTCAGAGACTTCCACATTGTCTTCGATTCGGGCGACGTCCCCTGGTTGCAGGGATACTGTCACGCCCTGTCAGCTATGGGAGAGATAGTGCTGGCACACGACTGGAAAGATCAGTTCGAGCGAACAGCACATCTGTTCTATCCCAAAGTAAAGTCGCCTTACTTCTTTCTTGCCGAAGAAGGCACAGGCGCCTTCTTCAGTTTTGGAGCCCAAAACGCATTGGATGTGCTCGCATGGATTCACACCATCAATTACGAAGTGACCGAACCGGACCGAATGCGTAAAGCACTCCTTCACCTCGAGACGATGATCCAGTTGAGTCGTGTGTCATGGGCATTTATCGATAAAGAACAGGACGACAATCGAGAGTGGGTCCCAAATGCACGCCAGACATCGGTGATGCGTGGGTTCAACGTCACGGGCAGCGTTGTCGCAGGCTGGAAAGAGTTTCTTGATGAAATGGACCTTATTCTGAAAGGGCGAAAGCTGGTTCCGTTCTGGCGCGGAGTGCGGGGAGGCGTTTCTCCGTTTGCGACGTCCGTCCCCATCAATCCAACTCTCGGCATCAACGTGCGGCGCGTGTTTACAGAACCCACTCGACTCGACCTCGCACTCTGGATTCAGGGAACTGCCGCACTGCCCTATCTGGAACGGGGGGACATCACCAGCCCACGCAAATGGAATCAGATGATTGGTCAGTTTCGCGGACAGTTCTTCAACTTTGCGTTGTGGTTTAACTAGGCTTCTTTGATCGATTCATTTTGAACGGCGAAGTGGGAGGGCAAAGTTCCCGCTGAACCGGGTATTTTGATTCATCTCCGGATCGGCAGGAGATGAACCTTTCCAGCAATCCAAATGGATTGATTAGCAACTCCCGGAAACGTCAGACAGACAGTTCAGTCACAGAACAGGGATGAGTTATGTCAGCAAGAGTGTTGCTCAGACGCAGCATCTGCCTGGTCATTGCAACCGCAGTGGTGAGTACCCCGGCGTATGGCCAGCGGAGAAACCAGCAGCGGCCGAATCAGTTGAGTGATCTGGAGTTACGAGAGCGGATCAAGCGGGCGCTGACCAATGGCTGTGAATATATTGTGTCGCGGCAGGCACCAGATGGTGCATGGCGCGGACCAAAAGGCGGACGCTGGCCTGAAGACGCCATAGGATATACGTCTCTTGCCATCATGGCGCTGATCAACAACGACTACGAAGTTGACTCACCTGAAGTTGAACGCGGACTTAAATTTCTCAGGTCGACTCCTCCCGGAGAACCTTCGGATCAGCATGGTGTGTATCAGGCGTCGCTGATGATCATGGCCCTTTGTTCGGCAAAACAGCCAACACGTGACAAAGCTCGCCTTGCCAGAATGGTGAGGCAGCTGATCGACACTCAGTCGCCCGATGGCATGTGGGGCTATTACCTTGAACCTCACGGCAGAAAGATGGGGCAGTCGCCCGGCAACAACCGGGAAGACCGGAGTAATACCCAATTCGCCCTGCTGGCGTTACGCGATGCCGCGTATTATGGAATTGAAGTCGAGCAGGAGGTCTGGGAGAAAGCTCACAAAGACTGGGTCTCAGGTCAACTGCCATCCGGTGCATGGGGGTATCGAGAGAAAGAGCGAGGGTCGTCCGACCCAAAGGGAAGCATGACGGCGGCAGGCCTTTCCTCATTGGCCATCACCAGCCGCATGCTGCAGACCGATGATGATGTCGACGGAGAAGGCCGTCCCGACTGTTGTACCCCGCATCCGCCGGAACCCGCCTTTGTGCGAGGGAGAAAATGGCTGGGAGACAATTTCACCGTCACGGCGAATCCCAAAGGAACATTCTGGCATTACTACTATCTCTACGGCCTCGAACGCGCCGGCCGACTTGGCAAGGTACGCTACTTTGGCAACTCGGACTGGTATCGTCAGGGGGCCGCGTTCCTTGTAGCCGTCCAGAATGGCAACGGGAGCTGGAACGACCGAACGATTCCAGAGCCACTGCTGGCCACGTCGTATGCATTGCTGTTCCTGTCAAAGGGGCTGTCACGGGTGGTCGTCAACAAACTTGATTACACCTCGACGACGACGCGCGAAGACACAATTGGCGACTGGAACAACCACCCGCTGGACATTCCCAATCTGATTGAAAAGATCGAAACAATGCAGGGCTGGCCCCCTCGAATGACCAGCCAGGTCCTGAGACTCAGCCGACTGCGTGATGGAACAGCAGTCAACGACATGAACCAGGCCCCCGTACTCTATATCAGTGGGAAAGACCGGATCGCTCTGACGGACACGCAGGTCCGCTGGCTGAGGGAATACGTGGATGAAGGAGGCTTTATCTTCGCCGTGGCCAACTGCAAAGGGCAAACGTTCGACCAGGGATTCAGAGAGATGGTCAAACGCATGTTCCCTGATGGAGATGCAGCCCTCAAACGCCTGGCCGCTGATCACCCGGTGTACCGCAGCGAGTTTGCATTCCCCAATGCCGATGCGGTGGAACTTTACGGAGTCGACTTTGGCTGCCGCACGGCAATCATCTATTCGCCAGAGGACCTTGGCTGCCTCTGGCACAAATGGATGCACCATGAACCGAAGGGGCGACATCCGGGGCTGACTCAGCGGATTATTCGGGCCAACAGAATTGGCGTGAATGTGCTGGCCTATGCGACCAACAAAGAACCGCCGGTGAAGCTGCAGGAAGATCAAAAGAAACGTGATGGCTCCGAGAATCGAATTCTTCGTGGCCTGACCGAGATCGCTCAGTTGCGGCACACCGGCGGATGGGACACTGCCCCCAAGGCACTGCGTAACCTGCTTCAGGGACTGAACGAAACAGCCGGCCTTGCCGTCTCACCACAACGAAGAACCATCCCGATCACATACGAAGAACTCAGTCGGTTTCCAATCGCGTATATGCATGGCCGTTATCGGTTTCGACTCGGAGACCAGGAAAAGGAGGCCCTCAGGAAGTATCTCAGTCGAGGAACCACACTGATCGCGGACTCCTGTTGCGGCTCGAAGAAGTTTGATCGCAGCTTTCGAGACCTGATGACGGAGATGTACCCGGATCATCCGCTCGAACGCATTCCTGAGGACCACCTGATCTACTCGGAGGCCATTGGAGGCCATAAGGTGGATCAAGTGCGGCTCAGGAAACTGGTCGCGGGGCAGGCGGGCGCCTCATTGAAGTCACGCATCGAAACCGTCCCACCATTGCTTGAAGGGATTGAGACCGATGGCCGGTACGTTGTGATTTACTCCCGATACGACATCAGCTGCGCTTTGGAAAACCAGACATCGCTCGCCTGCGATGGCTACGAGGAAGAAGACGCCATGAAACTTGGCGTCAAAATCGTGTTGTATTCCATGCTGCAGGATATCTCAGCAAAAGCCGGCCGCTGGTTTGATTCCCATGTGTTGCCCCCGGCCGAATCCACAAACAGCAGGTTGTTTGAGCCACCGGGAGAGCAGTAGTTTCTGGGGCGATCCTGCCCGCAACCTCAGGGGCGGACCTGCTTTCACCCGCCACATTGTCCCGGGGCCGGTCACAAGGTTTGAAACGGCCTCGTGAAGATTTCAAATTCCCACTCATCCGATCAGCACAGAGACGTAAGATTCAGGCAGTCACGAACATCACACGTCCATAAGACAAACTGGTGTTTACTTCTGATGGGAGCCTGAGATGGCGAAATACAAATCGCGAATCCGATACGTTGTCATTGCTCTGGTTGCAGCAGCTGGAGTTTACTGGTTCACCGGACCTGCGGGATCTGAGAATACTGTCGAGGCGGCTAACAAGGCGGCGAAGGCCACCGCAGCAGATGATTCAGGCCAGCGTGCGGTCGCCACCTTTGCGGGCGGCTGTTTCTGGTGTATGGAACCACCGTTCGAAAAGCTCAAGGGAGTGATCAGTACCGAGTCAGGGTATACCGGCGGTCACATTCAAAACCCGACCTACCAGCAGGTTTCGCATACCGACACAGGGCACCTCGAAGCCGTCAAAGTCGTGTACGACCCAGCCCAGATCTCGTATGACGATCTGCTCCAGGTCTTCTGGCGTCAGATCAATCCGACAGATGATGGTGGGCAGTTTGTAGATCGAGGCCCGTCTTATACGTCCGCGATCTTTGTTCACAGCGAAGAGCAGCGAAGCAAAGCTGAAGCTTCAAAACGGGATCTGAGTTCATCCGGCCGATTCGACTCCCCAATCGTAACTCCGTTTCGTGATGCCATGGAGTTTTACTCTGCAGAGGACTATCACCAGGACTACTACAGGAAGAACACGACCAAATATAAGTACTATCGTTACCGCTCTGGCCGAGACCAGTACCTCGAGCAGGTCTGGGGAGACGAACGGCACTACAAACCGCTTGTCCCTGGCTCCGAACGATACACAAAACCTTCGGATGCCGAGTTGCGTGACCGACTCACCAATTTGCAGTATGAGGTAACTCAGAACGAGGCTACAGAGAAGCCGTTCGACAATGAATACTGGGACAACAAACAGGAAGGCGTATACGTCGACATTGTTTCAGGAGAGCCATTGTTCAGTTCCAAACACAAGTACAAATCGGGCACCGGCTGGCCGTCGTTCACTCAACCAATTCGAGCGGGAGCCGTCACAGAGCACACGGATTACAGGATGCTGCTGCCCCGCACTGAGATTCGGTCAGCGATCGCTGATTCTCATCTGGGCCACGTCTTCGAAGATGGCCCCAGGCCAACCGGGTTGAGATACTGCATGAACTCCGCAGCCATGCGTTTCATTCCCGCCGAAGAGCTTAAGCAGGAAGGCTATCCGGAACTGGCGATAGATTTCCTTTCGCAATCAACTGAGAACACGGAAACCAAAACAGATTCAGAATGACCCATCTGGAACACTACTTTTCAGCAAACCAGAAGATCTGGGACACTCGGACGCCTCTGCATGTGGCGTCCGATTTTTATGATGTCCAGGCATTCATCGACGGAAAGTCTTCCCTGACAGAAATCGAAGTGAATGAACTGGGAGATATTCGGGACCGTGACATTCTTCACCTGCAATGTCACTTTGGAATGGACACTTTGTCTCTCGCGCGCCTTGGTGCTCGCGTGACCGGCGTTGATTTTTCGGCAGCAGCAATCAGGCAGGCACGGCAACTCGCAGGACAAACCAACCTGAACGCTGACGTCCACTGTTGCAATGTCTACGAGGTGGCGAATCACGTCACTGACAAGTTCGACATCGTATTTACTTCCTACGGTGTTCTGGGCTGGCTCCCGGACCTCCGGTCATGGGCACGCATTATGACAGACCGACTGCGGCCTGGCGGGTTCCTTTACCTGCTGGAGTTTCATCCCCACTACAGTCAGCTTGATGACAATGGAAATGTGGCCTACCAGTATTTCCACTCGACCGTCCCGGATGAAGACCTAAACACAGTGACATACGCGGATCGAGCGGAACATGAGCCGCTTCCCGGGGTGCGCGGGCAGATCCCCTATGAATACTCAATCCGCGCGGAACGTCCGGAATAATCATCTGATCGCCGAAACTCGCTTCGTTTGATGTGCGTTCCGGCCGCCCCAAACGGCGACACTCTCAATCGTTTATGCGTGGTACTGGAATGACGGACCGTACAGAAGAATTGTCGCACCTCGCTTCGCTCGCCACGGCCTACTTGAGTCCCTTGAGCATCCGTTGGTAGACGGCATCGCGATCGATTGGCTCGGTTGTATCGTGAATCAGAACACACCAGCTCAACGCAAATGGTTGTCCCTTCTTCACCCAGGTTTTGACATATGGTTCGCGGCGTTCTTTGGGCTGCATTGGAAACGGGTTGGTAGCGACCAGTCCATAGTCTCTTGCGTGCAGCCATGATGTTTTTGGATTACGGGGATTGCCGGCCACCATAATTCCGAGGTGCCGATTGTCGACTGTGCCGTAATAGTCAAACCACCTGGCGAACTTCCCACGAACCTGCTTCCCATCCCGATCTCCACTGTCATTCAGGATAGCACCATTTCCAGTATCCACGCGGAGGGGAGCAGACGTCCGAATCGCCAGCCCGGATTCCTCCTGATCGCCAAAGTAAAAGTCGTGGTCATCAGATTCAAAAACAGTATGAATGTGTAACTGAATTCCCTCCGGCACGCGCTGAAATCGATAGCGAGTGATTTCCGTACAGACCGTTGAGTCACCCTGCTCTGACAGGTAGTCGTTCGTGACCATAAACATCGCGGAGTCTGCTTTTGCCACTGGCCCTTCAGGAAACCCTTTGAACTGCACGCGTGCTTTCAGTCGCCAGTAGTCATTGCCGTTGAGATCTCCAAACCCAACCCAGATGCCAGGATGCATAACACGATGATCGTCGTTGTCGTCTGCAGGGAACTTTCGAGTCACCTGTATTCCGGTATGACTATGCACGTTCACGAATGCCGGTCTGGTCAGTTCAGGATGGCGTTTCAGCCATGTGGTGATCCGTTTGCCATCCAGCCAGACCACAAGTTCATCATCGCTTTGAGAAAAGCTGAAGCCGTTGGACGTGGGCTTCTTACTTTTCTGTGTCTGCAGCCACGCCACCACGTCCGCCAACTGCTGAGCAGTCAAGAGTTTTTCGAATCCGGCGGGCATTGGAGAGAGCTTTGTTGATGTTCGTTCTTCAATGTCCGCTTTCCGAATAACGGTGGCAACTCCCTGAGGATCGACCAGCTTGAGTGACAGCCCGGTTTCCTCGAGGACGGCGCCGTTCAGAACTTTCCCAGCGGCGGTAACGATCTGCTGCTGAGCAAATCCCTCGGTGATGATTGCACTGGGCTGCAGAATTGACTGAATCAACACCTCAGGTTTTGCTCGCAATCCAATGTCACTCAGATCGGGAGCATACCTGCGACCCTGGTTTTCGATGAAGTGACACTTGATACAGCCGGCTCCTCGAGGATGCAGGAACAGTTCGCGCCCACGGGCCGGATCGGCAGTTGGCAACGCGGCCATCACGTCAGCGGTTGTTGCCGCGGACCCCGGTGTTCCGAGTAACGGGCGATCAAGAATAACGGCATAGTTTCCGCGTGGAGTCACTTTCTTCGGGTCATTCGCATTGCCACCAAGAGCAATTTTTCCCGCTTCAAATTCTCGAACGAAGACTCGCATCAAAGAATCGTTATTTCGGAGAGTCAGGGCAGTCTGTTCGAATCCCCCCGACTGCCCGATCTTCATCCAGTCCAATTCCTCAGAAACGCGTTGATCAACCGCAACAAAGACACGGACATCGCTGTCAGAGACAAAGGTCAGAAATGCATCCCCATGCGAGTACTCATCATTATTGGCAAGCATCAGGTACGGCATTCCGGCCAATTCAGAGGGCACATCGGTGTAAACATATCTCCGGTCTGTATAGACAGGCTGACCGATCCCCAGTCCCTTCCAGTTGGCAGCACAGCGAGCACCACTTTCAGCGTGAATCGCCGTCACAAACGGACGCTGTTCAAACGTGGCTGCCTGCGTAATTGTGTACTTTCCCCGTATGACCGGCCCGACTCGAACTCCGCCCTGCTGAACAGCAACGCTTAGGACCTGATCTTTTGAAATGGTGACTGGGCCTCGGTAGGAAGCAGACGTCTTTTCCGGCGTCGAGCCGTCAAGGCTGTACAGGACAGTTCCTCCCACCGATGCCTTTACCTGGACGGTGACGGGTTGTGGGTACTCTCCGGGAGGAGGTGACAGTTGCACGATTGGTTCAGCTCCTCCGGTCTTCTGCAGCCACATTTCAGCAAGCTCAGCAATGCGTTCATCGGGATCGCGACGGAACGGGAGAACCTCATCGGCCGTAATCGCCTGGTCTTCCATCAGGCCCAGCAGCACGGCGAGTCTGATGCCGGCTTCGTTGTCTTTAAGCAGGCTTTTGCGAGTCGACACATCGACCAGAGACCGAGCCGCATTCCACAGGCTGTAAAAGACGACACGATCGGGTTCCTTTGCTGCGTAGCCAAGCAGGTTGCTGACCGCGAGCTCGCTGCGTGCCTGCCAGCACGCCTGAACAACCGCGTGACGGACGCGGGCGGAACCGTCATTCATGGCCTGCTGTACGAACTCCGGAAGACGACGACGATACTCGCGTGCCCGGAATCCTGCGATTCGCAGGGCCTGAATCTTCGCACGTTCGCAGCCTGCGGCCTGGTAAATAATTGAGTTGAGCTGATCGCCTTCAGGTCCCCTCAATTGAGCAACCGTCCATGCCGTCCATGTAAATGCAGATGCCTGCTCGTCGGAGATCTCTCCACCAAATCCCTCCATCTTTTGACGAAGAAAACCGATCACCTCCCCAGCAGATTCAGGCGAATTACCACGGCGAACAAGTTCGTTCTGCGCGTTGGTCCGCCATGTCGGCATGTGCCCAGTGAGGTCACTGTAGAGTTGCTCCAGTGTCCACGCAGAAAGCCGTTTTGCTCGCCGGGCGGACTTCCATTCCACGAGCGGCCGGCCCGCCCACCGAATCCGGTAGACGCGGCCAATGTTGACCTGTTTACCTTCTTTAATCTCAGCACCGTAGCTTCTGCCCCAACTCAGAACGTAAACACCGCCGTCAGGGCCAACCTCGAGGTCAGTCGGGTCGTAGACAAGCCCTGAGCTACCAGCCATTGCCCGGCCGCCGCCTGCATGAGCCAACACGTCCAGCTTACCCGGCTGGCTCATCAGAGCTCCGTCCCATGCCGGCCGCAGAAACGAAGTTGTCCGCCCCAGCCAGTCATTGATCAAAAAGACGTTTTGATACTGCTCAGGAAACTGGTGGGCGCTGTAGAACGTAACGCCGGTTCCTGAACCCTCAAACAGATCTGCACTGGCGGGAACGGTGGGCAAGTGTCCGGTTCCAGTCCAGTGATAGCTCCATGTGTGCCCCCACCCAAAGTGAGCACCGTAAAACGGCGAGAAGATCTTGTCCCCCTGAGTCTGATCGTTATCAGTACCGAGCCAGTTAAAGTCGCTGTCGTAGGTGATATCCCAGGGATTCCGATTTCCACGGGAGACAATCTCCAGACCACTCCCGTCCTGATTGCAGCGCAGGACACCGCCCTGCTGCCCCCAGTCGTCGGACGGGTCATGGTAGTTTTTCTCGTAGTTGGCAGCAGTAAACTGCACCGGCTTCGGTTCTGATTCACCGTCCGGAAGCCTCATCCCCCAGAGTTCTCGAAACGCGGCCGGCGCGACTCGACCAGTTCGATTCTGCCCTCGTGAATTTCCCTTGGACATATAGAGTCGTCCGTCGGGAGCGAAATTGAGTCCGTGCAGTCCGTGCTCGAGGTTTCCGAGGTCTGTGTAGACCCGAATGTACACGTCGGCAACATCATCACCATCCGTGTCACGAACAAGAGTCAGATCCGGCGCGTTGGCCACCCATAAATCATGACCGTTCCACGCGAGTCCCTGAATGCAGTTGAATCCCCTGGCGAACGTCTTTGAGCCGTCGATCCGGCCGTCATTATCAGTGTCAAGCAGGATATCGACTCGGTCACCAGGCGTGTCAGGTCGTGGGTTTCTGTATTGAGGCCCCTGCCCGACGCAGATCCGGCCATATCGATCAAAGGCCATCGCACAGGGATTTCGGACGTAAGGCTCGGTCGCAACGACATCAACAACGAAGCCTTCGGCGACGTGGGGACTGCGGTCATCGGCAACGACGTCTCCAACCAACAGGGCAATGATCAGAGGCAGAATACGGCGGGGCATGTTCGGCTCGCTGTGAGTAACTGGATCCGTTCTGTGGACATTTCACCTGTACGAAATAATGACAGATCTGAGGGAATTACCACAGTAAGCGGCCTCTGGAGTGAGCCGAATTCGAGGGGAACAGGAAATTAACTAACGCAATCAGGCTGCAATACGTATCATTTTGAGGGTACCGTTGCGCACTTGTTCCAGCCGCAACCTGGGGTACTGCCCCGGGATCCTGTGTCTTGGCTCACTGTTTCTCAGAGCGAATCGTTTTCATGTCCACAACATCTGTTGAACACGACAATTCTCCCTCACCGGCGGAAACGACAGAATCCGCATGGGGAAACGATGCGGGTGGTGACGATTTTAACTACACGCCGTACTCGCCGTGGGGACCTGTCGCAATGACGCTGGGGCTCGCCAGCCTGCTCGGGCTGACGAACAGCATCTTTGGGCTGGGACTGGCGGCACTAAGCAGTATCGTTGGAATTGCCGCGTTTTTCAGAATCCGCGCTGCCTCCGGGGCATTCAAGGGAGGCGGAATGGCAATTGCCGGGGCTGTGATGTCGGTCTGTTGCCTTGTGGGGGGCTCGGTCAAGCTCAAATATGACTTTGAGCACGAGGTTCCCGCTGGTTACCTCAGAGTCAGTTTCCCGGATGAAATTTCAGATCGCCGCTTCATTTACTACGGCAACCAGCGTCGCCTCGACCCCGCCGTGGCCGAACTGGTCGGCAAGAAAGTGTTTCTGAAGGGATTCATGTGGAATGTATACAAGTCGGACGGGTTACAGGAGTTCATGTTCCTGAAGGACAACGGAGAGTGTTGTTTCGGGGGAGAGCCCAAGCCGTACGACATGATGATGGTTCATTTGAAGGCCGATAATACGACGCCCGCTTTTACGGGGATGATTTCTGTCAGCGGCACTCTGCAGGCAGACCCATTCGCCGAAAAAGGCGAAGCCGTGTATACTGTGGAAGCAGACATCGTGGAGGAGGCACTTACACCTTTTTAGTGTTGGTGCCGCAAACACCGCCTCCCGCCGTCTGATCATGAGCAGGAGGATGACATGTCTTACCGAATTCTGTGCCTCTCTCTTCTCATCCTCGCCACCTGCGGGTGCGCGGATGCCCCGGATTCAAACCTGTACTCCGAACTCCCCGGACCATCTCAACCACGTGCGGAAGTTGACTGGAGCCCGGATCCGTCCTTTGCGGCAGATGTTGAACCAATCATCGCGAGTCAGGGCCAGACGGAAGACAACGCCGGGCAAGAAGAGTCAGACAATACTGCGCCGAATGATGACGGAGAGAACGGTAACCCGGTTGCTGAACTGCCCGGCACACCTGAGCATGAGGACCAGCCTGCACGAGAAATAAAGCTCCTCGTCCCCCACAAGAGATTCCTCAAGGATCGCAGGACGGGTGCCCTCCGCGTTTCATATGACGACATCGACCTTCTGAAGGTGCTCAACATGGAGCCCGTGCCTGAGGGAGCTCCGCAACACTTTCCGGAATGGCTCAGCCAACTGGATGGTCAGCGAATCGTGATCCGAGGGTTTATGTTCCCCACATTTGTTTTTGAAGGCGTCACCGACTTTGGGCTGGCACGGGACAACGGAATCTGCTGTTTTGTGAATGAGCCGAAGGCCTACGACATGATTGAGGTCATGATGGCAGAAGGCACCTCAACCAAGTACATCCAGGGACGCCCATTCGACGTCGAAGGCGTTTTTCGCATCGACCCGCTTTCCGGAGATGAAAACACGCTCGACCGCGTTTATCGTATAGAAGACGCTGCGGTCGTTCAGTAGAGCTTCCGCTCAACCCCACTCGGTCTGGAGACTGACTCATGAGATTCTCAGCTGCACTGTTCACAGCCCTGTCCATTCAGGCGACCGTCTCCGCGGCATGGTGCCCCTTCTGCGATGCTCCGTCCTTCACGCTCTCCGAACAGGCAGATCAGTGTGCCCACATTCTTCGTGGCGAGTGGCTGGGAGGGAAGAAACCGACCGCTGAATCAGCAGGAACAGCACGTTTCAGAATCCTTGAAGTTGGCCAATCAGACAGTGACGCCTTCAAAGTAGGTAGCCTGATTGAGCTGCCGCAGTACATCGCAGGCAAGAAAGACGTGTCTTACATTCTGATGGGCCCGGGGGAGAAGCTTATCGACTGGCACCCGGCTAAAGAATCCACGGAAGACCTGTGGACATACCTCGACTCGGTCCCCGCCCCGGTGCCGGCGAGTGACGAAGCACGCCAAATCAAGCGTCTCGAGTTTTTCATTCCTTACCTGCAGCACAAAGATCCAAACATCGCGACGGACGCATACTCTGAATTTGCAGCTGCTCCGTATGAAGTCATCACACCACTGGCAGAAAAGTTTCCGCGTGAGAAGATTCAGAAATGGATTGTTGACCCGACAACTCCGGTCACTCGAATGGGTTTGTTCGGACTGCTGCTCGGTCTCTGTGGAAACGAAGAAGATGCCAAAGTCATGGAGCAGAAAATCCTGATTCCAGATTCGGAGTTTCGGATGGGCATCGAAGGAGTCATGGCTGGCTACCTTCTGATTAAGGGGGAAGACGGCCTGAAAGTACTGGAAACAAAGAAGATGCTCGCCAAAACCTTCGTGAATGCAGATGGTAAGGAAGTGAAGCTGCCATTCAGCGAAGTCTACGCAACAATGCAGACGCTCCGCTTCATGTGGATGTATGAGCCGGACCGAATTCCACGACAGCGACTCAAAACCTCGATGCGAAATCTCCTGTCACGCCCGGAAATGGCAGACCTTGTCATTACAGACCTGTCCCGCTGGAAGGACTGGGACATTCAGCCACAGCTGATGGCAATGTATGACGACGAGAATTTCGATATCGCGTCCATCAAACGGGCCGTTATCCGCTACATGTTCTACTGCAGTCGAGATGTTCCAAAAGATGGATCCGCAAAGCCGGATTACGCTATCAAGGCCGCAGAAAATCTCGAGATCCTTCGCCAGAAGGATGAGAAAACGTACAACACTGTGAAGCGATTCCTGCGAACACCATAGGTCCTCGGCGCGTTAAAAGAGCGGGGGGCGTGATCCTCCGCCCTCGCCATTCCCGTTCGGGCCCGAAGCCCGTCGCCCGTGGTTCCTCTATATCCTGTGTCAGCCACAAGTCTGCCCGGTTGCAATGACAGAAGCCGAATTCCACGAGATCACAATTCTGATCCCGGGATACTCCGTCGAAGACCTGCCGTCTGATCTGAACGAACAGTCGGCAGCCTCCCTGCTAAACGCATTCTCTGTCAGCTGGCACCCCCACCTCCTGCTCCGCACCCGGGGAATTCCGCAGTTCCGCCAGGCTGACTCGACGGAGTTGCCAACGGCGAAACAAATCATCTTTGTGCCGGAATGCGCCGAAGACTGGCTGGGACATGACTGGCAGGAGCAACTTCAGAACACGGAGAGCATCACCTTTAACGGGCTGAGTTCTCGCGAGGAATATGCCACAGCAATTACTGAACACTTCGGCGAAGTCGATGACACCGCGGAGTTGTTGAATCACTTCTATTCGCTGGGAACGTGTTACCTGCAGGTCATGGTCCTGAGCCGTCGGATGCACTTTTTCGTGGATCCGGATCAGTACGTCCTTGAGGCGGAGTCAGTCGCTGCCGCGGAAGCCTTCACGGCAGGCGACGCGGAAAAGACCCGGGAACACCTGACAAAGTGCTTTGAGTGCCTGCTCGAGTGTCGGGAACAGTTTCATCCGGTTGAGTGTTTCCTGCTTGATGTATGCCTCCCGTCCGATCAATCAACTCCTGAAGAAATTCAGCAGCTGATCACCGAGTCTGATGCTCTGTCTCTCCTGTTGAGCGGTTCAGAACTTGATCGTTTCTGTGGACAGCTGGAAGGCCTCGAGGGACAGATCAAGGCAGCTGTCTCAGAAAAAAGACTCTCACTGCTGACCGGACATCAGCACGAGCTCCGCCTCTCTCTCGGGTCACTGGCAGCCTTAGTCTCGGACCTTGAAGAAGGCACAGCAGATCTCAGAAGCGATGGCGCGGACCTCCACTGGGCGCGACGGCGATTTGGAATGTCCAGTCAGATCCCGGCAGTCCTCAAGGTCATGGGGTTTCGCTCCGCACTTCACGTTGCACTGGATGACGGATTGTATCCCGATCGAGAACAGGGACAGATGAAGTGGCAGGCCGCGGACGGGACCGCCATCCCGGCCACATCACGGATTCCGGTCGCAATTGACGGTGCCGCCTCGTTTCTCAGATTCGCGGATCGCTACACCGAAAGCATGCAGGAAGACAGCGCTGGAGTCATGCTGCTGGCTCGGCTTCCCGTTGTGCAGTCGCCGTGGCTCAGTGACCTCAAAACTGCCGCATCGTACTGTCCAGTGCTCGGGAAGATGGTGACATTTTCTGAGTATATGGATCTCACAGACTCACAGAGTTCTGCTCAGCCACACGACGAAGGTGAGTACCTCAGCCCGTATCTCATTCAGTCATCTGTGCTGAAGACAGATGCTCCGATTAGCTCACCAGCAGGCCTTTACCATCAGCGCGCTCGGCTTGAATCTATCGCTGCTCTGTCGGCGATCAGCCGGAGCCTCAAAGCATCTGCCGAATCACAACCCGCAGTCCGTAAATTGAGTGAGACGCTGAATGCCGAAGAAGGGGCTCGACTCAGCCTGGAACAGTCCGTCCCCATTGCAACTCAGGCAGGCCGTCTGCAGGACATCGCAAATCAGATCACCGCCGCTCAGGATGCTGTCACAGCGAGGCTGCTTGATTTGATTCCGTCACAGGAATCAAAACAACGAGGAGTCTGTGTTCTGAATCCGCTGCCGTTCAGGAGAGCCCACCGATTTGTCTGGCCTGCCGAATATCAGAACCCCGCTCCCAACAGTGCTGTTCAGGAGGCCCGGAAACAGGGCAACGACCTGCATCTCTGGGTCGAGGTTCCTGCTGGAGGATTTGTCTGGCTTCGAGAGACGTCAGATAATTCATTGCGCACGGCACCGCCAAAGGGGAAACCTCTGGCAGAAGGAATGACACTTCGCAACATGCATTACGAAGTGGAAATCAGTGAAGCAACGGGCGGCATCACTTCAGTCACATTTCACCAGCAGCGCACGAATCGTGTCAGTCAGCACCTCGCATTTCGATACGAGAACAGTCAAACAATGCACGTGGATGATCAGGAAGTCGTCACCAGTTACGCAGCAGCACGAATGGAGTCCTCAAAGATCATTGATGCGGGTCCAGCCACCGGGTGTATCGAGACGGTCAACGTCATTCAGAATGTGACGACCGACGAAATTCTGGCGAGATTTCGGCAGCGGATGACTGTTGACCGCCATTCGTCACAACTGCAGATACAGATCGTGTTCGACGAACTGCGTAATCCAACCGGGAACCCCTGGATGACTTACTTCGCCAGCAGGTTCGCGTGGATCAACGAGTCCGCATCAATTGTTCGGGGAATCCTCGGGCAGGCTCGTGGGTTCCGGATGGAGAGATTTGAGTCGCCGGACTTTGTCGAAGTCGCGGACCATGATACGCGTCTGTTGATCCAGCCGCATGGACGCCCGTACCACCGCCGCAGCGGAACTCGCATGCTGGACAGCCTGCTGGTTGTTGAGGGCGAGCCGGAAAGAAGTTTTCAGTTCACCCTCGATTTTCAGCAGAGTTGCCCGTCGCGAGCCGCCGCCGAAACAGCCACGCCCATTGTCGAAGTTCAGACCTCACAGAGAATTCCGAAATCAGCTGAGAGTGGCTGGATGCTCGGCATCACTGCGAAAAACGTTCAACTCGCACGAGCTCGGTCTGTGGATTCAGCGGAATCCGGCCTGAAAATCCAGCTTCTGCTCGCAGAATCGGAAGGCCGCAGGGCCGCCTGCCGCATTCACACGGCTCGTCCAATCACCTCCGCGCGGGTTGTCGACGCTTCGGGTGAGATTCTGGAGAATCTCAACGTGAAAGACGGTGTTGCCAGCCTGCAGTTTGGTCGATATCAGATCAAACTTGTGGAACTGACGATCGGTTGACCTCGG
>CAJWGB010000120.1 GCA_913031625.1 uncultured Planctomycetaceae bacterium
CATCTTGAGCCCACTTCGCCGGGCTCATATTCGCCGCCCTCTGCGGCCCCATGAAAATGCTGGCATGGCGGTCGCCCCAAAAAAACGTGTGAGCAGCAAAGAAACTCGGTGTCACACCCAGCGCCGCCATACGGTCAATTTGGTCTTTACGCGTCATTTGAGCGTGAATGATTAGCGGTCGGGCTTCGGGCCACGGGTATTTGGATGCGGCTGTCTCTATTGCATCAAGTGCATCTTCAATTGAAGCGTCCCCGTTACCGTGAATCGCCACCTGCACACGCTGCCTATAGAGGCCCTCTACCTGCTCGAAAAGTGCCTCGCGCAACACCGAGGGATAACCGCGATAGTCAGCATCGCCCTTGTAAGGCCTGTGATAAGGCTGGCTCAGATACCCGGTGAACCCCTGTATGCTGCCGTCTGCGATAATCTTGACTCTCGGAACCACCACACGACCGCCCGAAAACTCAGACAAAGTCACCTCGCCGCTGACAAGCTCAGTACCCACCTCGTTGAACCATGGAAACAGCGCAACGCGCAGTGGTATCTGGTTATATTCGGACATCGGACCCAGAAGGCTAGCGAGTGCCTTTGGCATACCGCCAGCGGATGCCGTTGTAACGCCGTATTCCAAATATTCAGCTGAGGCCAGTTTGGTCATCTGCCAAACATCTGAAGCGGATAAATCCAATGTTTTTTCTCGCGCGTGATGCGTCGCAGTCTCCTCGAGAATGCCGTTTGGTCGTCGTTGATCGGCCGAGGACAGATCACGAACAATGTGCCCGCCCTCAGGATCAGGGGTTGTTTCATCGATATGGAGTTCTGCCAGCGCGGCGGAATTAACCACCATGAGGTGCCCAGAGACATGCACGATTGCAATCGGTCTAGTTGCCGACACAAGGTCGAGATCGTCACGCGTGGGGTGACGTTTCTCGGCAAGCAAGGTGTCATCGTAGTTACTGCCAATCAGCCAACCGTCGGGTCGCTTTTCACCGAACGCTCGTAATTTTTCGAGTAACTCGGGGATAGACTCGGTATCACCAATCGGAGGGCTATTTAAATCGACCGTAAAGGCGGTTTGACCAGAGCCAGGGAAGTGGCCGTGCGCGTCCACAAAACCCGGGATGAGCGTCCGTCCAGCAAGATCAACAACAGCCGTGCTGTCTGTGATTAGGGTCGAAATCTCAGCTGTGGTGCCCACCTGTTCGATAATGCCGTCTCGAACACTGACCGCTTCTGTAATTCGGTTGTCAGCGTCCATAGTGAGGACCTCACCTCCAATGAACACTTGATGGTTCGGCGGTCTAGGCGCCGAAACCAGCGTAGAAACATAGAGTCCCGCGACGACAACTAACGCCACAAGCGATATTAGAATTCGTTTCATAATAAATCTGTATCTCTTTGTTATTGTTGGCTTTAGTAATGAGGGGGTGGCGGCTCGCTCGACACGCTCTCAAGTCCTTCGATGACAGACGCCTGCTCTTTTATGCGGTTTCGCAACTCGTTGACGATGACATCGAGCCGGTCAATGCGTTCATGCTGTGACAGCAGTGCTCGCTCTATTTCATCATTCGCCGCTTCGAGAAATGCAATTTTAGTCTCTAATTCGGTGATGACCTCTGTCGTTTCCTCGTTCAAACCTCGATCGACAATATAGACCTGAACGCCTCCTGTCTCGTCCCGCACAAACATCCTGCCCCGGCGAGGACTGCTGTAAGTCACCGTGCCGCGAATCGTGACCGTTCGCCCCACGTTCTTGCGGTCCACGCCCAACTCGCGAATCCCATCGATCGGCAACCGCTGCAGGGAGACCGTTTCATCTTTGGCCTGCTGCGCTGCAGAATGGGGAACCAACAGGAATTGGCTTAACGCTGTGCAAATGAAGGCAATCCGACATCGAGCGATTGTCGAATACAAACTCAGAACTTGCATGCTCCAGCGTCCTTCCAGCGTCATTGCGACAGAACTGCCTGCACAGCCTCTAACAGAGCATCAGCCCGACAGGGTTTCTCGAAGAAATCAACGGCTCCCCGAGACAACGCCTCCTCCCGCGTCAACTCTCCCATATTGCCTGTCATGACGATGACCGGCAGACGTCGCCCGCGACGCTCCAACTCGCTAATCAATTCCAACCCGCTGATACCCGGTAACGTCAGGTCAGTGAGCAAAAGATCGAGGTCTCGCTGTTCCGGGGCCTCCAGCATGTCTTCAGCACAAACAAAAATGTGCGTCTTCAACCCAAAAACCCTCAGCATCGCACCGAGAGAATTGCCTACGCCTTCATCATCATCGACGATCCCTATGGTTTGTGCCACGCTCTGTTTTACCCGGAAGAAGGATCTATTCGGCTACACAAATGGATGCCAACCGCTGGTTATAGCCAGACTTTCCGTGACGGATAAAGCCAGTTTGCCGTCCGGTAAACTGAGAATTCTGACCGTCATCGCTTGCGTGGCTTCGCCACGTGCCTGTATTCGATCGTTCTTTCAATGACCCATCACGAAAGTACGTCATTGACCACGTTGCCGTGGACGTCCGTCAGGCGATAGTGACGCCCCTGGAATCGGTACGTCAGTCGTTCGTGGTTGATTCCCAGCTGATGCAGAATCGTGGCCTGCAGGTCATGGACGTGGACGGGGTTTTCAACGACGTTCACACTGTATTCGTCGGTGGCGCCGTATGTCATTCCGCCCCGAACGCCGCCTCCGGCCATCCAGTAGGTGAAACAGTTAGGGTGGTGGTCGCGACCATAATTCGTGCGTGTCAGTTTTCCCTGACAATAAATCGTGCGGCCAAACTCGCCGCCCCAGACGACGAGAGTGTCTTCCAGCATGCCTCGTTGTTTGAGATCCTTGAGTAGCGCGGCAGTTGGCTGGTCGGTGTCACGGCATTGAGATGCGACGCCTCGCGGCGCGTTCCCGTGGGCATCCCAGCCGCGGTGGTACAGCTGAATAAAACGCACACCTCGCTCTGCGAGTCGCCTGGCCAACAGGCAATTGTAAGCGTACTTCCCGACCTGAGTCGCCTCAGGTCCGTACATGTCGAGGACATTCTTCGGCTCACTTTGGACATCGATCAGCTCGGGCACACTCATCTGCATTCGAAAAGCGAGTTCATACTGAGCGATCCGGGTGGCGATGGCCGGGTCATTAAATCGTCCGGCCTGCTGCGCGTTCAGCTTCTGCAGGGAATTCAGTGTTCGACGACGCTGCTCGCGTGTCATTCCCTGAGGGTTGTAGAGGTCCAAAATGGGGTCGCCCTGGCCTCGGAACTTGACGCCCTGAAACCGTCCGGGAAGAAAACCGGCTCCCCACAGGCGATCGTAGAGTGGCTGTCCCTGTTTGCCCGTTCCGTTGGATGTCAGAGCGACAAACGCAGGCAGGTTGGCATTCTCACTTCCCAGCCCGTAGCTGACCCACGCACCCATACTTGGTCGACCTGCGATCACAGAGCCGGTCTGAAACAGCGTGGCGGCCGGATCGTGATTGATTGCTTCGGTATACATGCTGCGAATCACGCAGATGTCATCCACGACCTCCGAAAGATGCTTCTGCGGTTCGCTCAGCCATGTGCCACTGTCACCGTACTGTCGAAACCGCAGGGCGGAAGGGGCGACTGGAAATGACGACTGCCCTGATGTCATTGTGGTCTTGCGTTCATCCGGGTAAATCGAAGTGGGGACCTCCTCGCCGAATCGCCTGTGAAGTCCAGGTTTGTAATCGAACAGGTCCATCTGAGCAGGACCACCGGATTGAAACAGATAGATAACTCGTCGGACCCGAGGAGGAGAGTGGGGCAGACCCTGCAAACCGCCATTCGGATGTCGGGGCTTCTCAGCGGCACTGGCAGGAGCTGAGAGCTGAGACAATGCCATCGCCCCCAGTCCAAGAGTGCTGCCCTCGAGAACGGCGCGTCGCGTCTGTTGCTGTCGTAACTGGTCAATGGAATTCATCGATGCCATCTCAATTCTGACTCATGGATTCATCAAGGTTCAGGATTGTGTTTGCCACCAGTGTGTAGGCTGCAAGCATAGGGACATCCAGTCCTTTGCTGAATGGCTTTTCACCAGTCTTAAGCAGCCTGCGAGCCGCCTCTGGAGCGGCTTGGAAATCCCGCAGGTAAGCGGCAAGGTCATCCTTTAGTAATTCGGTTTCGCCGGCCTGCGGTGCCCGACTGGTGACAAGTCGAAAAGCCCAGTCTATTCGGTCTGCCGGTGAGGAACTGTCCTGTCGCAGCATGCGTTCTGCGAGGAACCTTGCGGATTCCACGAAGGTGACATTGTTGAGCATCGCGAGTGCCTGCAGAGGAGTCGTCGTCTCATCAGTGCGGACAATACAGGTTTCTCTCGCGGCTGCGTTAAATGCCATCATGGTCGGTGGAGGAACGGTTCGTCGCCAGTAGGTGTACATGCTGCGTCGATAGAGTTTCTCACCCTTGTCCTGGACGTATTTTGCGTTGGAAATGCTCTTCCAGATGCCGGGAGGCATGTAGGGTTTCACAGACGGGCCACCGATTTTCTCCACCAGCAACCCGCTGTGAAGGAGGGCAGCATCGCGAATCGCAAACGGAGATAACCGCCGTCGCGGCCCTCTGGCGAGCAGTCGGTTCTCGGGGTCACGAGTAATCAACGCGGGAGCCGCAATTGATGACTGACGGTAGGTTGCACTCATCACAACCAGTTTGTGGATCGCCTTGACGTCCCAGCCCGTTCGAACAAATTCTGTCGCCAGCCAGTCGAGCAGTTTCGGATGTGATGGCATCTCGCCCTGCACCCCAAAGTTCTCACTGGTCCGCACTAATCCGCGTCCGAAGTAGTGCTGCCAGATCCGGTTTATGGTGACTCGAGCGGTTAGTGGGTTCTCCGGGCTCATCAGCCATTGGGCAAGCCCCAGCCGATTTCGTGGCCACTTATCATTCCACCTGCTGAGCACGGCAGGTGTTGCCGGTGTGAGCTTTTGAGTTTTATCGGGCTGGTCATACTGTCCCCGAATCAATCGATACGTCGGACGAGGCGATGCGAGTTCATGCAGCACCATGACGGTCTGCGGAGATCCCGGCTGTGGCCGCGGCACAGATGTCTGTACGACCTTAATCTTCACCGGCTCAGGTACGACGAACTCAGACTCCTTCTGAGAGAGATTCGGCCATGACTTCGGGACCGGGATAAAGGGGGGACTGTTACCGTTGTTTGGTCCCAGCCCGGCTTCGTCGATGTTGTTGAAAAACGCAAACAGACTGTAGAAGTCTTGTTGCGTGATTGGGTCATATTTGTGATCGTGGCAGCGAGAGCATGTCATGGTCAGCCCAAGGAACATGGTTCCCATCGTTTCAACACGGTCTGCCACGTACTCCACGGCCCATTCATCCGGGATCGAACCTCCTTCTGAATTGATGCGATGGTTTCTGTTAAACCCTGTGGCAACCTGTGTGAAGAAATTGCGGTCCGGCAGCATGTCTCCGGCCATCTGCTCAGTCACGAACCGATCAAACGGCATGTTGCTGTTGAGGGCTGAGATCAACCAGTCACGCCAGACCCACATGTATCGTAAACGGTCATTCTGATAACCATCTGTATCGGCGTAGCGAGACGCTTCCAGCCAGTCGAGTGCCATATGTTCCCCGTATCGATCAGAAGCGAGCAGGCGATCAATCACCGTTTCCCATGCTGAGTCGGAATTGTCATTCAGGAATGCGTCCAGCTCCTCGATGGTCGGGGGCAGGCCAGTCAGGTCAAAGGTAACTCGGCGCAGGAGTGTTGCTCGGTCTGCCGCGACTGACGGGTGTAGTTTGGAGGCTTCCAGCTTTGCCAGAATGAAATGATCGATGCCGTTTTGAGTCCAGTCCCTGCGACTGGTTGTTGGCAACGGTTTGCGTTGCGGAGGAATGAAGGCCCAGTGGCGATCGTCTTCCGGCCAGTCAGCTCCCACCTTCAGCCACTCGGTGAGGGTACTGCGATCAGCGTTTGAAAGAACGCGATTTGAATCAACCGGAGGCATTCGCAGATCAGGGTCTTTTGACGTCAGGCGGCGCAGCATCTCTCCGGAAGAAAAGACGGCTGATGCCAGTGCAGATGCTCGATCGTCCAGACGTAGTTCCGTGGCTCGCGCCTCGGGGTCAGGGCCGTGGCACGTGTAGCACGCGTCCGACAGGATCGGTCGGATGTCGCGCGTGAACTCGAGATCTCCCGCTTCAATGGTGGGCAGCAGCAGAGCAAAGAGAGCGAGTCCGAAAACCAATGCTGCAAACTTCCGACGCAGCAGACGCCGAGTCTGTGGAGCAACTCCGATTGGATCCGGGAGAGCGTCCGGTCCGAATGTCAGCAGTCGAGTCATAGGAAGAGAATTGTTCTGAATGGTGGACATATTAAGGAGCAGTTTATCGCACATCGCCATTGAATTCCTGCAGACCTGAGCATGCGGATGCTTCATTCTGTTCAAACGGTCGCATCCTTGCGGTAAACCGTGCTGCTGGCAGGTCATTCCTGCGGCAGATATACTCGTCAACTCACCTGAAAGGAGCATTCCATGGTTTCGTCGAGACGCCTTTTCTTAAAACGTGCGATGGGAGCAGCTGTAATCACGGCACTATGCGGAGGCACCCGGCAGGCTCTGGCAGCCGGGTCATCTGTGTTCTCCGAGCAGCGATTCACTGTGAAGAATGTGAAGCGAACGACCGTCCGCCTTGAGTATCGTGAGACTCCCCGTCGCAGCATGGATCGGGAATTGCCGCACTGGCGCTACGGCGAGTTGTGTGAGGTGACACTTGCGTCCGGTGACACCGGAGTCGGTGAGACGATGCTCTACTACACATGGGGCGTTCCCGATGATGATGACATCAAACGAGTCATTGGCAGGAACGCGCTGGAGGTCATGTGGGACGACTCACTGGGAGCTGGTCTCCAGATGGGACTCTTTGATGCCGTGGGGCGAGCCGCCGGTGTGCCTGTTCATGCATTGCTGGGACGTCAGGTTCACAACACAACTCCATTGAGCTGGTGGAATATTGACACATCAGCGAAAGACATGGCATCTGAGTGTCAGCTGGCACATCGGACCGGCTACATGTCCTACAAAACGAAGGGGCGTCCCTGGTTCGACATCTTTGAACAGTTGGAGGCATCGACTCAAAATCTGCCTGAAGCGTTCAAAATCGATATGGACTTTAATGACACTCTGCTGACTGCCGAACGTGGCATGCACATCATTAAGGGACTTGAAAAGTACCCGCATGTCGACATTTATGAGACTCCGATTCCCCAGGGGGATGTTGAAGGCAATCGGAAGATTGTGGAAGCAAGTCGCGTGAATGTGGCAATGCACTATGGGACCCCGTCCCCTTCGATCGTCGCGAAAACACGCTGCTGTGATGGCTTTGTTGTCGGCGGAGGTGCCTCTCGAGTCATGGAGGCCGGACGGTTTGCCGGCGAAGTTGAAATGCCTTTCTGGCTGCAGTTGGTTGGTGCAGGACTCACGGCTGCCTTCTCTCTGCATTTCGGCGGCGTACTCCAGCAGGCCAGATGGCCAGCGGTGAACTGTCACCAGTTATTCGAAAAAGACCTTCTTGCTCAGCCGATCAAAGTGAAAAGTGGTCACGCAAAAGTGCCTGACAAACCAGGGATCGGATACGAGATCGACTGGGACCTCGTCAACAAACTGAAAGTTGAGAAGCCCCCTTCACGACCGGAACCGGAACGGCTGATAGAAACCACCTGGGCAGACGGAAGCCGAATGTACACCGCCAGCAACGGCACGGTGAACTTCATGCTTAATGCGGGACAAAAAGGCGTCTACCCATATTTTGAGAAAGGGGCCGATACCCGACTGGTTCCGGATGACGGAACTGAGGCCTGGAAAGAACTCTATCGAAAGGCTCGGGCTTCCGGCCCTGTTAAGGCCTGAGGCCTGCTGTTCACAATCTGTGTGTCGTCAGTGCTGGATGTCGGTCATTGAATGATTGGCCGTTTGAGTGGAAGGAAGCTGAGTGCGGTATCTTTGTTTGTTCCTGTTCTGTGTGTCTGCAGCATTCGCTGAGGACAGTCGCCCGAATCTGCTTGTGATCATTGCAGATGACCTTGGTTACGGTGACCTTGCATGTTGCGGCGCCAAAGACATGCGAACGCCGCATGTTGATCAGGTTTTTGCAGACGGTATGCGATTCACCAACTTCTACGCAAACTGCCCGGTCTGCAGCCCAACAAGAGCCGCACTGCTAAGCGGTCGATATCAGGAACTGGTTGGTGTCCCGGGTGTCATTCGAACTCATCCTCAGAACAACTGGGGGTACCTTGATCCGGGGACCACGATGCTTCCCAGGGTTGCTCAGCAGGCCGGCTATCACACGGCGATTGTCGGCAAATGGCACCTCGGGCTGGAGGCTCCCAATACTCCCAATGACCGTGGCTTCGATCATTTTCATGGCTTCCTTGGGGACATGATGGATGACTACTACAAACATCGTCGTCACGGCATCAACTATATGTATCGCAATCGCACGGAGATTGATCCGCAGGAACACGCGACCGAGTTATTTACTGACTGGTCCATTGACTACCTGAACAGTCGCCGAGATAAGCAAGAGCCATTCCTGCTATACCTCGCGTACAACGCCCCTCACACTCCTATTCAGCCTCCTCAGGACTGGGTTGCGAAGGTGAAAGAGCGTGAGCCTGGAATTAATGGTGCTCGAGCGAAGCTGGTGGCATTGATTGAGCACATGGACGACGGCATCGGCAAAGTGCTGGCAGCGCTCAAAGACAATGGTCAGGCGGAGAACACGATTGTTGTATTCACCAGTGACAACGGTGGGCAGCTGAGCGTCGGGGCCAACAATGGGCCGCTCCGGGACGGCAAACAAAGTGTCTACGAAGGTGGTTTGAAGGTCCCAACCGCAGTCGTCTGGCCCGGGAAGATCAAAGCCGGTTCAGTGACTCCGTTCCGTGCGATGTCGATGGACATTCTGCCGACCCTGTTTGAAGCAGTGGGGATTGAGCACGAGTTGGGTATCGAGGGACGTAGTTTTCTGCCAACGCTGATGCGAGAGCCTCAGAAACCGCTCAGACAGCAGATGTTTTTCTGCCGCCGTGAAGGTGGCCTCCGCTACGGAGGCAAGACGATCGAGGCTGTGATTGATGGTCCGTGGAAATTGCTGCAGAACTCTCCGTGGGAACCGCTGGAACTCTACAACATCGATGAAGACCCGGCAGAACAGAATAATCTGTTTGACAGGCAGCGACCGGTTGTGAACCGCCTCAATGCGGCCCTCAGACTGCAGCTTCAACGTGGGGGAGCTGTTCCGTGGCAGCGACCAAAAAGTTTGGCAACCGAGCCGAAAGAATAGTCCGGAGCGATTCTGTGGGGATGTAGGCGAATCGCAACGTCTGGTCCCTCTACAGACGGATTGGGAGCCGGTTTTTTTGGACTCTGGGCGGACCAGAACCCCCGCCGTCATGTTTTTACCTCAGAGGCGCGGTAATAATTGGCATATCTGCCTCGGAATCGGTCGTTGACTGATTTGAGGGGATTCAACTGAATCAGCAGGACCAGCACACACGGCGGGCCCATCACCGTGTCAACCGGTCAATGAGTACTCCAGGAGAGGCGAGCGAGTCACATGCCAATCAAGGTTCGATGTCAGGACTGCAAGACGGTGATGGGTGTTCCGGACAAGGCTGCCGGACGCGCGGTGAAATGCAAAGAGTGCGGCGCCCGTGTTGAGGTTCCTGCGGGCGGCGACGGAGCCCCTGCAAAGAAGAAGAAGAAGCGGCCCGCCAAAAAGAAGAGGCGGCCGCGTCCAGAGCTGTCGTTTGACGAGATGGGCGATGACATCTTTGGTGGTCTCAACCTCGGTAATGCCGAGCACGCGGATGAGCTTGTCTGTCCGAATCCAAAGTGCGCGAAGATCGTCAGTGAGGATGATATTGAATGTCCTCACTGCGGCGTAAACATCGAGACTGGTGCGCTCAGTGAAGAGCAGCGACAGCGACAGAAACGCAAGGGACCGCCGCCCGAAGAGTTCTATGGCAAGGTGTGGGGCAATGCATGGGCGTTCACCACGTCCCATATGAACTGGGTCGTGAGGACTGCTGTGACGTGGGCGATTTGCCTGTCGATGGTGATTGTGTCGCAGTTTGTGCTGACATGGTATATCCCGGCAAGAATCACAGAACTCAGGGACACTGCTGAAGGCAATATCAAGTTTAATGCCACCAGCGTGGTGATTGCTCCGCAGGACGGGGAGAGCGTCACCTACGACGGCAAGAAATATACAAAGGCCGTCACTCTTCCGGCCGTAGAAGTGGCGGCAGCTGCTTCGCCCCCGGTCTGGTTTTGGTCATTTCTATACCTTGTCTTCTTCCTCGCCTGTTTCGGATGGGCGTGGACACTGGCGGCGAAGATCGTCGAGCTGACGATGCGCAAACAAAAGAAGATCAAACGTTTCGACACGGACATCTTCAGAAACATGATGAAGGGGTTCACGACCATCTTCTGGCCCATGGTGCTGATGTGGCCAGCGTACCTGCTTGTCGGCATTCTCGGTTCCTTCCTGCCCCCAATCGTCACGGGCTGCCTCGCCGGATTTTGCTATCTGGCGCCGATGACAATCTTCCTGCCTCATGCCGTCGTGCACATGGCTCAGCCTTATACCTACCGGGCGTGGCTGCTCAACTGGATGTGCAAAGACGTCTTCAACACATTTGTGCCAACTCTTGTGGTCGGCGCGATGTTTTTCTTTCTCTTCATGATCTGGCCCATTGCCGCGATTGGGGGCGCAGCTGCCACGATGGGTGCGATTTCGAAATTCTACGTGACAAGCATTGAGATCCCGTTCATCAATCTCCTGTGGAACTACCAGGGGACCCCGGAGGAAATGGGCATCTTCGTGATGCTTGTCCGAATCCTGATACTATTCACAATCTCATTCGTCGGGATGTTTATCTTTTCGTTCCTGATGGCTTTTCCTGCCGTCTTCATGATGCGTGTTATTGGGTTGTTTGGACTCTACTTTGGGCCGGACATGACGCTCTGTCATGAACAGCCACCCGGATCTGATGTGGGAATTGGCCCACGGTTTCTGGCAGCGCTGGTAGATTGTGTGATTCTATTGGTACCCGCTGGCGCTTGTGCTTTGGTGTCTGTCCTGCTGGCAGCGTATTTCAGCAGCGTTCTCGCTTTCCCTGTGTGGGGGCTTCGGCTTTTATTCTTTGGCATAACAATGGCCTTCGCCTCGCTGCTTTATTTTGGCAGATTTGAGTCCGGCGCAAACAGAGCAACACTCGGTAAGTGGAGCCTGGGGATCATGGTATTGACTGAAGATGACATGCCCCTGGACTTTGGTCAGTCAGCGAAACGTCTCTGCGTCACGTTCGTAAATCTGCTGCTGCTCGGTATTCCGTTTATCATCGCCGCGTTTCATCCGAAGTATCGTGCCATGCAGGATCTTGCCACCAAGACAAAAGTTGTGTGGCGTGGTGACGAAGATATGTAGTCCGAAACTGAATGGGTTCGGTGGTCAACTGCATCGGACAGACGAAAAACGCCGCGGCAAATCGATGATTTGCCGCGGCGTTGTCTTTGGTCTGTTACTGGCAATCAGCGAGACAAATAGATGGCCGGGTCGTCAATGATGAATGGGGTCGACCATGTCTGGCCGTCATTCTGATTGACTGAGTTAAAGAAGTGGGTCGCAAACAGTTCTGCCTGATATGAGTACGGGTAGCTGCTGTAAATGCGGTCAGCAGCCGTCAGGTCTTCAACTCCTCGACGAGCGTAGTAGTGAACTCGGCCATCGGGTGTGACTGACATGCCAAATGTCCACCAGCCCGGAGCCAGTTTGGGGCCGCGAACTTCACGTCCAAGGTGATCTCCCCGGATCAGCAGTACGGCTTCGTCTTCCGGGTAGCGAGGATCTGTCTTGCTGTGAAATTCGAAGAAGAATCCTGGCCAGTAAGACTTCTGTTCCGTCTTTTTACGGCTGAAGAACAGGATTCCTCGGCGCTCTTTTTCTTCCGGTACAGTTGTTTTCAGGTCGATTCGGTAACCGAAGTGAGACCCGGAACGGTCTTCCCAGTTCTCATAGGGAGGCAGCCAGATTCGACAGGTACAGCTTGGTCCGCGACTCACAGACTGCCCGCCGATGCGAGAGGCACAGGCCATGATGAAATCATCCTGTTCCATCTTGCGGCTGGGATATCCGGGAATCCCGGAGTTCAGCGTCTGAAGCTTCAGAGCACCTTTACTGCCAGGCAGACCACCGGCAGGAGTCGGGACGCGTTCAATGATGTCCGGCATGCCCCGTTTCGGGCTTTCGAACCAGCGGCCGTTAGATGACCCGCCGAGTGGTCGGCGTTCACGATTATCCTGTTCGCGGCTGGCTTTTTCCCCTCGGGGAAACCACTGCCACTTTTCGTCCTCGAAGTCGTCTCCAACCCGAGTCTGCCTGAAGCCAGTCCCCGGGACAATCTGTCCGTTGACTTCAGTGAAGAAAACCGGAATCGCAATTACATAGCAGGCAAGACGCAGTAGACCGGGCGACCTCATGTCGCAGCTCCCCTCAAATCTCGAGTCCATTCGAAAAGAGGACTGCACCGCCGGTCTGCTGCTTCCCTGCGGCAGACCGAATTGGTGCGTCCATGAGGCGACGTGGTTTCTACGGCTGTGGTCATCCATGACGGCGGCGCAGCATTGCCTCACAGTCGGGTGTATCGGCGTGACCGATCTCAACCTCAAAGACAATTCAATTCGGTCGACAGGATGTTGCCGTCAAAGCGGTCAGCAGCGCATTCGGCAGCCCAGATTGCCTGATCGGAACAGATTCTCTGGATTAAACGACTCAGCAGGCACCGGACTTTTGAGGCGAGTCTTTTTCCACGCCTGAGTTGCCTGCCGCTGCAGCCCGGTCTGCGGCAGCTCGCTCCAGCATCTCCTTCAATTCAGCGTTGGTGCACTGATCTTTCGGAATCGAGCACAGGTCGCAGACGGATGTACCCTCTCCACCGGGCATTGATGCCAGCCCCCCGCAACTGCCTTTGAGAGACTTCTTCTGCAGGATGGTTCCGATCGCCATTCCGGCGACCGCCACAAGGAAAATTGCTGCAGCAGCGATGAAGGGAACCATTGAGGCGGAAGCGGCTTTGAGGCTCCCGGTGGCATCTTCCGTGATGGACTTCTTTCCACCGTTTTCTTTGACGGTCTGAAACAGCACCGACCACCCCTGCTTCTTAGCCAGAGCAGTTCCTTTCTTCGCGCCCATGACCATCAGGCCGGTCGCCAGCGCGTCGGCCGTCATACAGGACGGGACCATGACTGAGACGGCAGCAGGTGGGTTCCTGACCGGGCGTCCGGTCTTTGGGTTGATGGCATGAGAGTAGTTGACACCGTCAACCGTGAAGAAATTGCGATAGTCACCTGATGTGGCGATTGACGTTTCAGTAACAGGCACGATTCGCTGCAGGGGGCCACCAAGGGGGGATTCTATTCCCAGTCGCCATTTTGCTCCGCCCTCCTTTGCTCGTCCGCACCGAGTCTCGCCGCCAATATCCACCACAAAAGACTGCTCGCCGTTCTTCTGAAGCAGCCGAGCCAGTTCATCAACGGCAAACCCTTTGGCAACTGCGGAGAGATTCAGTTGCAAATCGGCGATGTCTTTTCGGAGCGCGGCAGGCTTCTCCTGGACGAAGACGTTATGCATGCCCGTTTTCTTTATGGCGTTATTGATCTCTTCATCGTCTGGAACAGTTCTTTCTCGTTGATCACCGAATCCCCAAAGGTCGATCAACGGAGCGACGGTGGGGTCAAAGGCGCCGTCTGTCAGTTCGTGAATTCGTTTGGCTTCCTTCACAACAGTCAGGAACTCTGCTGAGACGGGCACCCATTCGGTGGAACGACTGCTGTTGAACCGGGAGATTTCAGATTCTTTGTCCCAGGTGGACATCTGGCGATTGAGTTCCTGCAGGCGGAGTTCGATTTTTTCCCGCAGGGCTTTTCCCTCGTCTTCTGCGTGGCGATCCGAAGGAGTATCAACAATCACCGCATAGTAGGTGCCCATCGTCCTGCCCGTGAGTTTCAGGCGGTCCGCGTGTACGCTCGAAGTGAACAGCACGATGATTGTCAAAATGATCGTTCGCATGTCGAAGGTCGTCCTAAAGCCGATCTGAGAGACCGGCAGATTCTATCTCACTCGTTCATCATTCCCTCACAATTCCTGAGACCATTTTCTGTTTCGCAGGTTCAGGAGCGATGTCACCTTGCCTTTTCTTACTGAACTGTCGGAATCACACATGAATGAGTGTCAGGTTGTGTCCAGGTTTGAGGAATAAACTCAGTAAGTACATAAGGTTCGGTCAACGAGCGGGACTGGCCTTTGCAGGTCTCGCTCGAAGTCTGAAATTGACAGTCCGCGTGGGTATTAATCGTGTGCCACCTGAAACAGGAAGTCTGTTCGTCTGATCGGCGAAGGATGCTCTGCGATCATGGAAGTCAGTCATGCCGTCAATGAATTTATCTGCATTCGCAAGCCAGAGTGTCCGCACGCCCGAATCGACGGTTGCGGCGGGTCAGACATGGCTGTCTTCAGCGATCCTGTCACTTCCGGGCATTCTTGTCGTCATGCTGGTTGTGGCTGCCGGATGGGGGATCTACCAGCGGATGAAAATGCCCTCAAACTCAAAGGCTGAAAGCACGGTGCCCGGCGGGGCCCCCTGAGTGTTCTCCGCTCATTTTATTCCGATGCTCGCCTGCTAAACTCCGCAGCCTGAAACATCGCTCGGAGTAACTATGTCAGAACACCAGTCTCGACTTGATTTCGCACTTCAGATCTCGGCAGACGCCGCTGAACTAATCCTCTCTCACTACCGTTCCCAGACGCTCGGTGTCGAATCCAAGGCAGATGACAGTCCGGTCACCGTTGCCGATCGAGGTGCTGAGCAGCTGATTCGAGACGGGCTCGCAAAGTCGTTTCCGGACGACGGCATCCTCGGTGAGGAGTTCGATGACGTACAGGGTTCATCAGGCTACCGCTGGATCGTCGACCCAATTGATGGAACGAAGCCGTTCATTTACGGTATTCCGCTGTTTGGCACACTCGTAGGAATCGAGTTCGAAGGACGAATGGTAGCTGGTGTGTGCCGACTGCCGGCGCTCGGCGAAGTGATTTACGCAGCCGAGGGCCAGGGAGCGTGGTGGCAGGTGGGGGACTCCTCACCCGTGCAGGCGCAAGTCTCAGATGAGACTGAACTCTCGAACGCTCGGCTGATGTTTACAGAGCCGACGCATGACATTAAGTGCGGACGCCATGAAGTACTTCCGGATCTCCTGCATCGAGTTCGCCTCGCTCGTGGTTGGGGCGACTGTTGTGGCCACATCATGGTAGCCACGGGGCGAGCAGACCTCGCGGTGGATCCGGAGATGTCCCCGTGGGATATCGCTGCACTCATTCCGATTCTTAGAGAAGCCGGTGGCACCTGCACGTCGTGGCAGGGGGAAGAGGATGTTCGAGGCGGTGACGGAGTGTCCGTTGCGCCCGGACTCCGGGACGAGCTCATCGCGATTCTGAAGAACGCTCCGGAACGGACCAACAAATAGGTCTGGCATGCTGCCGTCAGAATTCGCAGACTCGGATTGCTTTCGTATTGCCGAACTCTGGCTATGCTTTCCAGGCCTGCAAGTCTTTCACTTCAAAGAATGGAGCCGCTATGAGAAGGTCCTTTCCTGTTCTCTGCCTGTTGCTGGTGATTGCCTCTGTCCGAGCGGCGGATCGCCCAAATGTGGTCTTCGCATTTGCAGATGACTGGGGGCGATACGCGGGAGCTTATGCGGCGATCGAAAAAGGCGGGCCCTCGGACCTGGTTCAGACTCCTCACTTTGATCGAATCGCAGAGGAGGGAGTCCTGTTTACCAATGCGTTTGTTAACGCTCCGTCCTGTACCCCATGTCGCAGTTCTCTGCTGTCTGGCCAGTACTTTTGGCGGACAGGCAAGGGCGCAATTCTGCAGGGGGCACACTGGGATCTCAAGATCCCGACTTACCCTCTTCTGCTGCAGGACGCGGGTTACCATATTGGGTACTCCAACAAGGTTTGGAGCCCCGGGGACAATCGTGATGCGCCATTCGGTGGACCGGCTCGACAGTACAACAGGCGAGGCGGGAAACATAACGGTTTCAGTCAGTTCCTTGCTCGCAATCGGGATGACGTCGAAGGCGCAAAGCAGACTCTGCTTGCTGAAGTACGAGGCAATTTTCAGGACTATCTCGCAGACCGAAAGGACGGTCAGCCATTGTGTTACTGGTGGGGACCAACAAACTGCCACCGCAAGTGGATCCGTGGTTCCGGCAAAGACTTCTGGGGGATCGATCCGGATGAGCTTAAGGGACGAGTACCGCGATTTATGCCGGATGTTCCCGTGGTGCGTGAAGACATTGCAGACTACCTTGGCGAGGTTCAGGCATTTGACGCCGGACTCGGTGTGCTGATTGAAGAACTGGAAAAGGCAGGGGAACTCGAAAATACCATTATCATTGTGAGCGGTGATCATGGTGCTCCTGGATTTCCAAACGGCAAGTGCAACCTCTACGACTTTGGCACTCATGTCCCTCTCGCAATTCGCTGGCCGAAGAATTACCCAGGTGATCGGATTGTTCACGACTTCGTTTGTCTTCCGGACCTGACACCGACAATTCTGGATGCCTGTGGTGTTGAAGTTCCCCAGGTGATGACTGGCAAAAGCCTGCACGGCATCCTGCAACTGGAGAAGTCCGGAGTGCTTGATCCGCTTCGGGATTCTGTCATCACCGGGCGGGAACGTCATGTTGCCCGAGCGCGGACTGACTGGATGCCATATCCGCAGCGTGCGATTCGCACAAAGAACTTTCTTTACATTCGAAACTTCAAACCCGATCGGTGGCCGATGGGAACAGGCCCAGGCTATGGAGCAGAAGGTACGATGCCGGACTTTAAGTCACTCGAGAACAATACGTTTGTTGCATTCGGTGATCTTGATGCCAGCCCCACAAAAGCATGGGTGGCACTGAACTGTGAAGAGGATCCGAAGCTCCGCAAGTACTTTGACTTTGCATTTGGCCTAAGGCCGGAAGAAGAACTCTACGATCTGCGCAACGACCTTCATCAGATGTACAACGTCGCCGATGAGGATCGATACAAAGATGTGAAGGCGGAACTGTCGGAACGGCTGATGTCAGTTCTTAAATCAACCGGCGATCCACGCGTTACCGGAGACGGGAGTACATTCGATCGCCCTCCGTTTGCGACTGAGTGGAATCGGAACAGGAAGTAGACTCAGCTCCCTGTCCCTGTGTGGTCGCCAGCCAATTCGCCATGGGTGCCGAAAGTATTGGCACAGATCCACTTTGTCAGACATCCGGGCGAGCGATATCATGACGTGGTACAACTGCCTCGCGACGGGAGAACTCCGTGAAACGACACCTCACCCCCCTGCAACGATTCCTGAAACCGATGCTGCGGATCGCAGGCACAGCAAATGCCGTGCCTGCGAAGGAGCTCGGATCAGTTTTGGGGGTGCCTCTGGTCACCATTGCATTGTGTGCAGTTGCGTCCGCACAGCCGCAACCCGTCCCGGCGAAGGGACCTCTTCCAACGCCAGGGCAGACTCAGCAACAGGACGATGGTCCGGTTGAGGGCGATGAGCGACTGCTGGCTCCATTGCATCCCGAGTTGAAGAAAATGGTTGCCGGCAGAGCACCACTCAATCCTGAGCAGACCATCTTTCTTGATCTGCCTCAGAAAAAAGTGTTGCTGCATACTGAGATTGCCTGCAACGACTGCATCCTCGAAATGTTCTGCTGTCTGGAGCGGACCAAGGAACACGAGTCGATCCTTTGGTTGCGCGGTAAGTCAACGGCTGTGCACGCAGCTCTGCTGGCGCTCGGGATCGAACCAGGTTCTCCGGTCGAGTATCAGCCG
>CAJWGB010000121.1 GCA_913031625.1 uncultured Planctomycetaceae bacterium
CCGGCTGAGCGGGCTGCCGGGTTGGTCAGTTCGAACTCAAAGGGTGGTTCGGCCGGAGTGCTTGCGCACTTCCGCTAAGAAGAGGTACCTCCTGCAGCAGGATTCGGCTGGACTGCTTATTGTGAGCCGAGACGCGTGAGCGTCCGGGTCGAACGAACAGTCTGGTCGCTCGTTAATACCCGAGGCTCTGGCAGTCGGCGATCGAATGGCAGGTTCACAGCGGAGCGGCGCAAGCCGCCCGGCCGAGCGGGCTTACGAATTGGCTGCCGGGTTGGTCAGTTCGAACTCGAAGGGTAGTTCGGCCGGAGTGCTTGCGCACTTCCGCTAACGATCACGCTTCGGGTGACCAGCCGATCTATGTGTCGTCTTAGCTGGAGGCGTACCAGATGAGCGTTCTAGGGACTCAGCGGCAGTCTCGCGTCGATTTCGAAACGCCGCATGTCCAGCCGGTTTTCTTTCAACAGCAGCTCAGCCACAGCCTTGTGCATGCCGGCTTTGTTGGGATTCAGGATAAGCCGCATTCGACGTTTCTCACCCACTTCCAGACGACGGACCACCGACGTCACGCGGCGCGGGCTGATTCCCGGGATAAGATCGAAGTGGTCAAGTTCGTCGGGAACCGTGACTCGCAGGACGACTCCCGTGGCCGGCGCGTTGCCCTGATTCTCGACATGAAAGAACACATCTGAGTTCTGATTCACGTCTGCGGTAATCGGGGGATCGATCAGCGTCAGTTTCACGTCCGGCAGACGGAGAGGAGGTAACTCTTCAACGGGAGGCAGCGCCTCCTCAGTCAGGCCTGGAATGTCCTGTTCACGCGACGGACCGATCTGAGTAATTCGCGAACGGGAAGAGACAGCTGCTGTCGCCGAAACCTCAGTGTAGGATTGAAACGAGCCCTCATTCTGAGCCGTCACTGCCAGCTGCAACGTCGCAGCGTCTCCGGACCGAATGCTGCGAACGAGCCATGTCACAGTGCTGTCCCGATAAAGTCCATCCTGTCCGACGCCTGTGGGTTTCCATGACAGAGGCAACCGCTCACGAACGATCAGTCCCTGAATGGTATACGGGGAGAGATTCGTGATACGAATCTGAATCTGCAGGCCACCTTCAGAAGCAGCTCGCGGAGATGTCTTTGCGATTCTCAGGTCGCTGGCGGCGATTGAATCGCCTGGAATCACCTCGACTTCTGCTTCAAGCTGATCGATCAGAAACTGTGGGTCTTCCGGAATCTCTCGGCCGATCTGGAAACCGGCCTGAGTCAGCAGACGCCAACGGTCACGCGGCAATGAGAACAGAGCCTGCTCCACCAGGTCACGACCGTCGGTCAGCTGGCGCCCCTGTCGCTCGAGGAACGAATCGACTCCAAGCTGTAGTCTCGCCTGAGGACGAAGCGGCTCCTGAAATAGTGGAGGAATTCGAGGAGGCAACGTATCCGGGAACCGCTGGTTTCCGAGATAGAAGCCGTTGACTCCATCCGCCTGATCCAGAACTGCTTCCACGCCCTCAGGAACCTCCTTGAGTGGGTGCTGATCCTGAGCGGGCTCGACTTTGGGTTCCACATCAAGCACGCCGCCTGTTGTGCGGAATGATGCCTGCAGCGTCTGGTCGGCCTCCGCTTCCTCAGTGAGGCCGGTGACCATCAGTGTTGTGATCAGGAGAAGGCCGGCGCTGCCGGATACAGTCGCCGCTACCCACCATCGATAATCGATGGAAAACTGCCAGACACGTTCCACGGCTTCACAAGTGAGCCCCCAGAACCAGACCACGAGGTCATACGGAGCAGTAAACAAACGCTCTGCAGTCAGCCCAAACAGGTTGAGCCGATCGCCATAGAAGAGGGCGAGAAACACAAGGCTCAACAGCACTACAGCCGTCAAAACGATGTCGTTGATCACGCCACACTCCCTCTCTGAACTGCTGCGGGCATCCACTGCCCGCTGTCTGAGCGAATTCAGTAACCGGGAGGTTTAGCAAAACCCGGCAGTTTCGTGAAGAGAACGTTTGCAGGGCGTCGTTTCGGCGTCCGGACGAATATGCTCGTATCAGCTCGCCTGTTCGTATTCCGCGAGGTATCCGAGGAAGTCCCGGCGATGTTCCTCTTCGTCAGCCAGAGACTGAATACAGAGGTCCTGTGTCACGTAGTCCACGCCGTCACAAAGCCGAATCAGTTTGTTGTACTGAGCAATCGCCGAGTCTTCCGCCTCGATGACCCCTTTGATGACGGATACGACATCCGTGCTGTCCGGTCGGGGCTGGAGAGAGGCCTGCTCAGGCCTAAATTCGGAGCTGCCCGGCACTCGGCCGCCAATCGTCTTGATTCGACGAGCCAGCGTTTGGGCGTGATTCAGCTCTTCCTGAATATCTGCCTGCAGCGCTTTCTTGATCTCTTCCGCCCGGACGCCATCGAGATTAATGGAGTTGGCGATGTAGTTGGTGACGGTTTCCAGTTCCATCCAGTACGCTACTTTCAGTTCGTCTACAATCTGTTCCCGAACGTCGTCACTCATGGAGTTACTCCGAAATAGAAGAGGGGTGTCCACGGCGCACGAAGAACGCCATTGATGGAAGGAGAGATGCGGCAGCAGCAGGCCGGCACGCCTGTTAGCTGGATGGCAGTTTCCCGGCTGCTATATGGATGACGCAGCCAACAATCGGAGTCTTACAGCGTTTTTCTATTTTCCGCCGGCTGGCAGTTCGCAAACGTCAGAACAGCGTCCCGTCAGCTTGAGACGTTGCTTTGCAAACACAGCATAGAGCCAGTTGAGCGCATGACTGATTCCGGGGATCCGCGTGAAGATGACCAGAAATCCAAAACCAACCGCTGAGTAAAGTCGCCGGAATACTTCCACTCCCGTGACCCATTCGCCATTCGGAAGTCGACCATGCATCTCCGCCATCAGTTCATCCATGGTGCGGCCGTACCTGGTTGGCTCGAATGCAGGGTCGGCGATGTTGGTAAACTGAATTCGACCACGTCGATCAAGTTTTCGCAGCAGGCGAGTCTCCCTCAGGCACAGGGGACAGTCGCCATCGTAAAACATTTCAATTTCAGTCTGTTGGATTTCAGTCTGTTGCATTTCCGGGTCCTCGCCTCTCATTGGCTTTTTAGCACCCCGCCGAACATCGTCCAGATTAATTCTTTTTCCCGGTCCTCTGCCACAATCCCCGAAATACGGGCAAGCCCATCTGCCGCTTCTTACGGTCGAAACTGGTTTGATAGTCCAGATCGTGCTCAGGCTGATTCAACGGCGGCGGGGTCTGAGTGGAGAACTGTGAGTGCCCATCCATCAAGTCACGGATGATGTCGAAAAGATCCGCGACGTCGCTCCATGAATGCACCTGGCCGTCATATTCGACTATTTCCGCAAGAAGGTCTGCGAACTCCTGCGTAAACAGTCTGCGTTTGTGATGTCTTTTCTTCCACCATGGATCGGGATAGTAAACATGTGCCGCTCGGACAGAGTGTTTCTTCACCATGCCTGACAGGACAACCTTGCAGTCGCCTCCAATGACCCGAGCATTCGGCAGTTCTCGTTTCAGGAGCCGCGAGGCTGCCCGGCGTCCTTCCCGATAGTCAATTTCCAGTCCCAGATAATTAACGTCCGGATTGGCCACTGCGCTGTTGAAAAGAAACATTCCTCGACCGCAGCCAATGTCGAGCTCAACGGGATTGTCGTTGCCGAAGAACTCTTCCCAGTCCAGATGATCACCGAGATCATCAATGACCTGGAACCACGGTTTCATTGGTTTGATGGGAGCAGTCTGCATAGCGGTTGTCCTCGGAAATCCCTGATGCGGGATGAGGATCAGTCCTTGATCGAGTACCGTCCCTGACGCTGTGTGGCGTTAATCAGCTGGTGCGGTTCACGGTGACTCCCAGCATTTCGCCTTCGAACATCATCTGTCCGTCAACGAATCCCTGGAATCGAAACTGTCCCAGCTTGCCAGCCCGGACTCGAACACACTGGGCGACGAGGTCCAGTCGATTACCTGGGTGCACCGGCTTTCGAAACCGCACGGAATCCATGCCGCCGAAGCCAAGGTAGTCACCGCCAATCAGATTGAATTTGCGAGCGTAAAAGCCACCCAGCTGAGCAGCACATTCACACTGTACGACGCCGGGCATCAGGGGGAATCCTGGCATGTGACCGGTCACCCAGAATTCCTGATCCGTGACCTCTTTGTAACCAACGATGACATGGTTCTCTTCGTCCACGTGAACGATGGCGGTCAGCTGCTCCATGGCATCCCGCTGGGGATTGATTTCCCGGATGTCGTCGATGGTGTAGAGCGGATTGCTGAAGTCAATCTCAGCCGTGTCGAGGATAGGTACAGACGGCATAATTCAGGGCAATACTTTGAAACTCGGAATCGGGCTGACTCGGACGTTTTTTTCGGGGCCAAACGTCAATCAAACCCAACCACTGATGTTATTTGTGTGATCCTGGTCAACAACCGGTCCGGGCGAGTTTGCGGATCTTTGAGTAAATTGGCGGATGCCTCAAGACCGGATTTTTCCTCCGCCAGCAGTGCAGTCTTCATTCCGACTGCCCGAGCCTCAGCAAGGTCCGTTTCCACTCGGGTGCTGACATGCAGAATCTGTTCCGGTTCGATTCCCCGAGACAGAAACTGGCCTGCAATCTGACGATACAGCGTCGGCGAAGGTTTTCGGACCCCCATTTGGTAGGAGATCAGCGACTGCCCGACCGGGAACAACTGTTCCATCTCGGGAATCTCAGCCTGCCTCCGCAGAGCATTCCGGATCTCAGCGCGGGAAAATGACTGCCCATCGGAAAACAGCCCCATTCGGATACCCTGGCTGTGCAGAAGATTCAACATACTGGCGACTCCGGGGCGAGCTTCCATGGCCTGCAGACATCTGTGAAAGAACAGGGCCACTTTCTCTGCCAGCTGATCATCGTCGCCGTACGTGGCGATCTCGTAGGAATATTCTTTGTCATGCAGTCGGTCGATGATGGCCCGCCAGATTGAGACCAGATTGATGTCTGTGACATCGTGAGCATATTTACAGGCTACCTGCTCCAGGCGGCTGGAGTACTCTCGATACTGCTTGATCATCGACTGCCACGGTGGCCCGGGCTGTCGATACATGCTGTTCCACATGTTGAATTCGTGGATTGTCTTATCCAGCGCCACCTGCAGCCGGATGTCCTGCTGCGGGAACAGGGTGAAGCCGGGATCAGGAATCCTCAGCAGGGTTCCGTAGATGTCCCACAGGACAGCTCGCACTTCCGGCAGCGGATCGATGGATGGTTTTGCTTTAACTGGTGTCGGCGCTGGAACCTGCGGCCAGATCAGGTCTCGCTGGTCAAGGGAATCTGCGTACTCGTCGATCGATAGAGGCATATCCTGTGAGCAGAAACGTCACCCGGGAAGCGTTTGAAATCAGGCACTGACCACGATGGCAGAGCTCTGGCCCATTCGCGTTACGCTGGTCTTGAGGAACAACTTGTTGTCGGTCGTCTGATGCTCCCCACTGACAACATTCAACTGAACTCCGTCATCCGCAGATTCAAAATTCAGGGTTCGCGGGATGACACCATTTCGCAGACCCAGGAGGGAAATGGCGAGTTCAGTCAGAGAGGAGCCGCTGCCAGCACTGCCTGCATAGCTCTTGGAGGCCGTCACAGGAGTTCCGTGCTCAGCAGTCATGTCTGCCAGTGCAGCTGCCTCAAAGGCGTCCCGCTGAGGATGACCCGAAGAGCAGGCACTTATGTGCCCCACATCAGCAAGACTGACATCAGCATTACGCAGAGCGGCCGCAGCCGCATTCTTAACTGCCTGAGTCTCGTCGGCAGTTCCGTCTTTGCCCGCAACGCAGCTGGCACCTGTTCCGAGAATCGTACCCCAAATCGTTGCGCCACGTGCTTCGGCATGCTCGCGCGATTCCAGAATCAGAGTGCAGGATGATTCAGCAACAACTTCGCCACATCGAGTTCGATCAAGCGGGCGACATCGAGACTCGGCCGGACCGGACGCGTGCCGGTCCCACTTCTCGTGCTGACAGGCCTTTACGACGTGCAGGCGTGTTCCCGTTGTTCCGGTGATCATGATGTCAGCTCGTCCACGACGAATAATGTTCGCCGCTTCAGCAATGACCAGGCCACCACTGGCCTCGTCCTGAGTGAGCGAGTTGTTCGGACCTCGTGCGTCGACGGCGATTCCGATGTGACACCCTGGCATGTTCGGAAGATATTTGAGCAGCCACAGAGGTTCCATTCCCTTGAACTTGTTATCCCCTTCAACTCCCCAGCGACCGTAGTCGAATCCATTGTCGCCACGTGCATTGAATCCGGCATCGAGCAGGACATCTGGCGGGCTCGACATCAGGTTAGCACCGAAATCAACGCCAATTCGTTCGTTGGCGATTGCTTCCATATCGATGCCGGCATGACTGACTGCCTGAAGTGCGGACGCCACGCCCAGCTGGATCTCGCGGCACATGACCTTCACCTGTTTACGAACAGGTTTCAGATGAGTCTTCTTGGCGCTCTTTTCGTCGAACCCTTCGACTTCTCCGCCAATGCAGTCAGGCGAACCGATGTGGCTCAGGTGCGTGACTTTACGAAAGCCGTTGTTGCCGGCCGAAACGGAGTCCCAGACCGCGTCGACTCCGCACCCAACCGGAGACATGATCCCAATACCCGTGATAACAATGTCTGACATTCTTACTGCCATGTCTGAAGATCGGGTGGAAGTCTGGACCCGCGCGCGCACGCAGAATCTACCCAGCGAAAGATCTCGCCACCCCAATTCATTCCAACCCCGGAGTGTTCTCTGGTGGTCGGCGTCGCGGATGTCAGGCCCCAATTCCGTCAATCCGGCGAGCGGAGGATTCTACCCGCTCATATCGGGGAAATGCGCCGCATTATAAAGTTTTTCCAGACTGGGCTGAAACTAACGTGCCCCCGCCGCCAATTGGCTGTCGTTCCAATCCACAGGACTGGAACGACCACTGCTGGCGGGACGGTTTCCCGATTCCTGGATCCGGTTGTCCGTGCCGATCAGGCAGACTTTTCGGGCAGGAACCAGTTCCATTCCGATCTGTCCTGCCTCTTCGGCTTCCCCGGACCGGGGAGGCCACTTATGGGAATCAGATCTCCGACTGCAGCCAGTTCATGAGCCGATTGGCAACGTCAACGTCACACACCCGCTGCAGGGCCCTCCATCCCGGTACTGCATTGACCTCGATGACCAGAAACTCGTCACTGGTGCCAGCCATCAGATCCACTCCGGCAAACACACAACCACAAACCTGTGCGGAGTCCCGCGCGAGCTGGACAGCACTCTCCGGAGGAGACCAGGATTCGCAATGGCCCTGCTGAGCCGCATTGGCGCGAAAGTCACCTTCGACGGGCGTTCTCTTCATGGCCCCCACAACCTCGCCATCCAGTAACAGCACGCGATAGTCGCCAGGAGAGTCCTGATACTTTTGCAGGTACAGCGCTGTGTCGAGACGTTCCAGAGTCCGAAACGTACGCAACGCGATTTCCGGATGGCTGACTCTCAGAATTCCTCGCCCCTCGGCGCCAAACAGAGGCTTCACCACGACGTCACCCCCGAGCCGCTCAAAGGCTTCCTGCGCGACGTCCGAATCTTCGCACACGATCGTGTCTGGAACCGGAATCCCGGCGGCCGCCAGACGCTGCGTCGTCAAATACTTGTCGACCGCGCACTCAAGAGACCTTGGAGAGTTGATGATGCGAACTCCCTGCGCCTCCAGTCCTGATAACAGATCCATCCTCCAGACAACTTCCTCCAGTGAACCGGGAGGCATCGTACGCACGATCAGGCAATCCAGCGTGGCGAGATTAATCGACTCACTGGTGATTGTTATCTCACCATCCACCACGGCTGCTGCGAGCATGGGAAACTCAAGTCGCAGTGTTCGGTGACCGCGTGACTCTGCAGCCGTACAGATGGTTTCCACATACCAGCTGTCTGCGTTACCAATGACTCCAATAAACATGTCGTCTGGCCGATGTCCTAAGATTCAATTCCAAACGACTGGCAAAGCAGTTCCGGCACCTTGTGGCCGTATGAAAAACTTCGACCGCTGTTCACGTTATGAAAACAGACGACGGCCGGGCTGAACAGATTCCTGTCGAGCGCGTAAAAGTCGTGATTGGCGGCTTTAAACAGGCTGAGGAATGACTCACCGTGCGAGTCGCTGGAAGAGGAAGGTGTCTGGGGGCCGAACTCCTGGATCACGTCATCCTCACAGTCCACCCAGAGATTTACCGTACTGCCGTAGAGGATGCTGTCATTGGTTCGTCCAATGCCTTCGAGATCATTTTTTGCAACAGGTGGAAGTGGGGCTGATCCGGTGCCGCTGAGAACACACTCCACCGGAAACTTCAGTTCATGCAGCTTGTGCATGGCTGTTTCAACTGACCGGGCAACCACCTGCAGATTGCCGGCCTGTGATGCAGTCGGAGCGACCGCGATGATCAGGCGGCAGCCTTCACCGACAGCAGATTTCATCAACTGCACGGCACTTTCGTCAGGCACCTGACCGGACTCAAGGATGACCACAGAGGTGTCTGATTTTTCTTCAACGGAGAATTCCCGAAACAGCTCCTCAGTCGCCACCACGGCTCGAGCAGGCCCCGACCCCATCGCAAAGTAAGAGTCCGTTGCAATTTTCCAGCCCGCATACTGAGAAAGCAGGCAGGCTTTGAGTGGGTGGTCTGTACGAACAAAGACCTCCGGCACCGTGACATCGGTGCTGGCTGCCTGGATTGAGACATCGCCCAGGTTGGCGAGACATAGTCGAGCGAGAGCGATGCCGGCAGCGAGCCCGCCAGGGACCTCAACTCCGAAATCAAGGAGTGACGCCCCGAAGTGTTCCCGCGTGGTGATTCGCAGTTCCAGCGGGCGCGATCTCAGGGACTCGGCAAGGACAGCTGTTAGGGCGTTCAGTGTGAGCTGGGACATGGCGATGTTTCAGCAGAAATGCAGCTGTGGCAGCCGCGAGCGATTCGTTTCCAGACCTCGGGACACCGCACGCGTCAGAAGAGAGTCACGCACGATTGTGTCTCAATGTTATCAGGTCCATAATGGCACCGCAGGTGAAACGGCTGCATCCATGCGGGAAGGAAACGGGGAATGACGGAGAAACCAGAGCTGCTGAGAACACGTCCGGTGTGTGGAAAAGTCACGTGGATCGGCATCGCGGCTCAGAGGAGAAAGCCGCTGGAGCCGCAGCAGTCGGTGACCGTCCAGCAGGACAAAGGGATCGACGGTGAGCACCATGCCGGCAACACAGAACGCCCTCACCGTCAGGTCACGTTGATTCAGAAAGAGCATTTTCCCGTGATTGCAGACCTGCTGAGCAGGAACGACGTCACACCGGAACAGCTCAGGCGAAATATTGTTGTTTCCGGCATCAATGTTGCATCTCTCCGCAGTCAGGAATTTCTGATCGGAGACGCCGTTCTGCAGGGTACCGGGGACTGCGTTCCCTGTGCTCTGATGGATGCGACGCTGGGAAAGGGTGGATATGCTGCCATGGTTGGTCATGGCGGAATTACGGCCGCCGTCGTGAAGAGTGGTACGATTTCTGTAGGAGATCCGGTCTCTCTTCTGGATTCTCAGAATTCTGTTGAGAGAATAGACGGAGAGGCTGCGAAATCATCATCCTGACGCAGAGGCGGAAATTTCTGAATTCTGCCAGACCTGGTCTGGTGTGCAGCCGGACAAAATTTCAGTTTTTCCGTGTTAGGAGTACGTGAGTACTTCGTTGAATCCGTCGTTCACGGGCAAATCCGGTGTTTTGAGATTGAACACTTCATGACGGCCTTTTGAACAATCAGAGCCAAGGATCCCCTTGAGACAAGTGATGTCCCGCTTTTTCCAATCCCTTGAACAGCTTCTGCGCCGCACCCGAAATGTGCGACGTCGACAGTTGGGCACTGTCAGGACAGGTGCTGTGGGGTTGGCCCAGCTTTTGGAATCACGCCAGCTTCTGAGTGCGGTAACTCTTGAGATCCAGCCCCTCCAGGACACCTCGATCTACGAGAATCACCCGGATCGCAGTAACGGACAGGGTGAATTTCTGGTTGTCGGTGACGATGCCCGCAGTCTGATCCAGTTTGACATTCAGAACCGCATCCCGAGAGGGGCGACAATTATTGATGCGGTCCTGACCATGAATCTGGAAGGTGATGCGGCTGCTCCGGTCGACGTCGAACTCTACCGGGTATTTAGCGCCTGGGGCGAGGACGATTCCGATGCGTTCGGCGACGAAGTCAACGGCGCGCCAGCAGGTCCCGAGGATGCAACATGGAGCCACCGGAGATTTCACGGTGGTCAATGGGACGAGCCCGGAGGCGATTTTGACCCTGACGTTCGTTCCGCCGCCGCGAAAGTTGCGCGACGAGGAGACTGGGAGTGGTTTGGAAACCAACTGGTTAACGACATTCAGGGGTGGGTAGACGACGCCTCGACAAACTTCGGCTGGCTCCTGACAGCCGCCGAAGAAAAACTGGCTTTCATTAGCGGCGACAGCAACCACCGTGCAGTACGCCCAAGGCTGGAGGTTACATACGAAGTTCCGGATGAGCAGCCGGCCATCATCGAAGGGCGGCTATGGAATGATGTCAATGGCGACGGAATGCAGACTGACCCACTGCTTTCGGCACTTCGACTGGGCATGGTCAATGGCAGTACTCACTTCAATGCCTTCGGTGGCAACGAACACTGGTTCAGATCGGCAGTCAACAATCGGTGGTATTTCCTGACGGCCAACGGCTCTGTGACTCAGTGGTCCACTCAAACGCGTCAGCTCAGTGGAACGTATCGCGGCACAGTTGATCCAATCTACCACGATCAGCCCGGGCTGGTTGAGCGTTCACGCGGAGATGTCGAACCCTGGCTGAACGGGTGGACGGTCGAGCTGATTGGCCCTAACGGTGACGTCGTCCAGTCAACTGTGTCAGCCGCACGGGATATGAACAACGACGGCACGGCGGATGGCGAAACTGAAGGTGGCTGGTATCGGTTTGAAGCCTCAGAAAATCAGGAATACACTGTTCGGCAGGTTATTCCGGAAGGCTGGAAAGAGGGCCATCGGATCCTCTATCGAAACAGTACCGGACAGCAGGAGGGGGTGAGCGGCCTCGACCTCCGCTTCAACAATTCGTGGTACCAGAACCTCGGCGGTCGGAACGAAAAATGGCTCTTCAGTGACCAGCATGGATGGTACTTTATCCTCCCGGATGGAAGACTGTATCGCTGGGACGGCAAGACCATCGTGGGTGATGGATCATTAAGCGGTGTCCTGATCGATACGCTTACTGAAGAACACTATAAGAGCCCGCTGCTGCTTTCGGAGTACCAGCCGGAAAACACCCTTGCATACGCAGAATCCACCCGAATCGATTTTGGAAATGAAGTCTCGTTCCTTGTTCAGGGACAGGTCTGGCTTGATGTCGATGGGGGCGGTACTCGAAACAACATTATCATCGGAGCCGATGCCCCAACACAGGATCCACTCAAGGAAGGTGAAAAGTGGCTGTTTGATGACGAAACCGGCGTCTGGTTCATCATTGACGTTGATGGACATCCTCGACCATACGGACACCACTCTGAAGTCGAAATGGCGGCCAGCCCCGTTCCCGGGTCCGTCCAGGCGGTAGAACCGTGGCTCAACTATCAAACGGTGGAACTCGTCGATGAAGACGGCAGTGTGGTTGCCACCACGCTCACTCAAAACCGTGACCTGAACGGCGACGGGATCATTCAGTTTGCAACCGAACGCGGCTGGTATGTCTTTGAGGACGTTGATCGGGGCAACTACACGGTCCGCACACCATTGGACGGCACGTGGGAAAAAACAGCTCCAGTTGTCGATCCGCAGTCACAACTGATTATGGACCTGAATCTCCGTCTGGGGACCAATGACTACTTCAACTATGGCGGACTCAGCGAACGCTGGCTGACGGATGGGGATGGCCGCTGGTATTACATTCTGCCCACAGGATCTCTGTACGCCTGGGACGGAATCTCCACGCCACAGACAGACCTTCGAGGAACCCTCGTCGCTCGAGTCCACACTCGATACTACGCCGACCTGGAGCTTCTTGTGACGCCTCCCGGCCACGTGCGAGTCTTCCATTCCACGATTTCTGAAGTCTTCTTCGGCCACCGAAAACTTCTGGATCGGCTGCTGAACGGTGACATCGAGGGCGGAGGTGGCCAGTCTGGCGGTGACGGTCGGATCTCAAGCGAGGAACCTGTCATCACGTCCAATGTGTATGCGACGCACTTTGTAATGGCCTGACAGAGGCTGACGCACCGACTATCTCGGTTCAACAGCGTCCGGATCATACGCTTCCAGGCTTGGCTGTTCCGACCTGACCCCATTGGCAGGAATGTCGACTCCGGCTGTCCAGCTGACTCCATTAAGGATGAATGTTCGCAGGTCTTCAACTTGCCAGCTGCGATAGAAGTGAGGCATCACAATTCCGAATCCTCGTCCACCATCGTCTCGCTGAATACACCATGATACGACTTCCCGCTTCGGCTTGCCTGGCGGAAGCATCGATGTCGCGAGCGCCGTGACTCTTGGAGCAAGCTGATTCTTATTGGGTCCGAAATAGTTATTGATGTAGGGCTCGTCGGTCAGCACAAAAGACTTCCAGCCGCGCGAAACCGGGTGTCTTGGAGCCGCGGGTTTGATTTCGGCGCCTTCGTAGATGCGAGCGATTGACTGATGATGCGGGCATCGGGTGGCGAAATATCCTCCCATCCAGCGCAGTAATGGATGTTCTCCTTCCGCCGTGACATCTTCGGCCCGCAGCCCGGTGGCGTAGTGGATACAGACAATCCCGCACCCTTTGTTCATCAGGCTGCCAAGCTTCGCGAGGATGACATCTGAACCGGGCAACCGGTTGGGGGGAAAAGTGTCTCCCAGAAAGACAATCGTCTCGGCTTCATCCAGCACGGCCTCCGTTTTGGGCCACCCATAGTGGACGCTGGCCTGCAGCCCCTTGATCGACGTTGTGGTATTGAGGCAGTGCGCCAGCAGTCGAGCGCCAGCCTTTACTTCATGACTGCCGGGTGGATGATTGCTCGGCCCGACAATGATCAGAATGTCCGTCTTTGCTGCATTCGATTCCTTCGCGAAACCTGTTGCGCCGGTGACAGTAATCAAGGGAACGAGGCAGATGAGAAGTCGGCTCATGAAGGGGCCTCCTGCAGAATTAAGGGAACTCTGTATCGTGTTTGTGTGTCAGAGGTGACCGAGACCCAATCCTACCCGTCAGCTGATTAACGTTCCAGCAGGGTAGCATCGAGAGCGACTGTGAGAGCCCAATGGAGTCTCCAGCAGTAAAGGTGTTGTTATGTCTGTACTCGATGGAATCATGAACCGGCTCCACAACGTGGAGCACGAACACAACGTGCGCATCCTCTTTGCCTGCGAAAGCGGCAGTCGCGCCTGGGGATTTGAATCCACAGACAGTGACTACGATGTGCGGTTTGTCTACGTGCGCCCCGAAGACTGGTATCTGTCGGTGAATGTGGAGCACCGGCGTGACGTGATCGAACTGCCGATTGACGAGACATACGACATCAACGGATGGGATCTGCGCAAAGCGCTGCGTCTGCTCCTGAAGTCCAACGCTCCGTTCTATGAATGGCTGACATCGCCCGTCATGTATCTTCAGCATGGCGACCTGGTAGAACGCCTGCGGGACCTTGCTGAAGAGGCGTATAACCCGCTGGCCGCACACTACCACTACTATCGAATGGCCGGGAAGAACTTCCGCGAGCACCTGCGCGGAGACACGGTTCGACGCAAGAAGTACCTCTACGTCCTGCGACCGCTGCTGGCGGTTCACTGGATCCGACAGGGACTGGGAGTCGTACCAATGCGTTTCGACGACCTCGTTGAAGGCATCGTGAGCGACAAAATGCTGAAGTCCGAAATCCACGAACTGGTGCGAATCAAGAAGGCCGGAAGCGAAGCCGATGTCGGTCCGAGGCTTCCTTTGCTTCATGAGTTCCTTGAATCAGAACTGGAAGGCCCGAATGAGGATCTGCCAGAACCGGCAACACGGGTATCCGTGGATCGAATCAATCGTCTGTTTCGAGAGATTGTGAGATCGGATGCGCCGATGGCGTAGCCAGGAGAACTCAGGTGCCACCGGCTCTGCCGGTGCGAGGCCCTGGCCTTCGGCGATCGAATGACTTCATAGCGGAGCGGCGCGAGCCGCCCGGCCGAGCACCCTTACGAGTTGGCTGCCGAACCGGTTGATTCGAACTCGGAGGGTGGTTCGGCCGGAGTGCTTGCGCAATTCCGCTAATGAAAGGTACTTCCTGGAGCAAAGTTTGGCTGGAGTGCTCATTGTGAGCCGAGACGCGTGAGCGTCCGGGTCGAACGCACCGTCTGGTCGCTCGTCAATACGCAAGGCCTTCGGCGATCGAATGACAGCTTCATAGCGGCTTCCGCACTTCCTGCAGCAAAGCCCATCGCTGCAACCAGTGACAACGATGGGTGCAATTTTCTGGTCAGCGAGGGACAACGTTGCATCTGCGAACAGATCCCTCGCTCTCATGTTCACGCAGGCCAGCAGCACGTTCCGGATGCAGATCTGAGCACACGAGGGGACTCGGCCTGGTCAATCAGCCGCTGCACCTCGTCGGCGTCACTGATTGGAATCATACCCAGCTCTTCCACGAAGGCGTCTGGCAGAGAGCTTCGAAGCAGGATCCGCACGTCGCGACAGCAGCGAATCAGCTGCAGTGCCTCGAACGCATCCGGAGGCGGTTCGAGCATCAATGGCTGCTCGAGGTCTTCCGGATTCTCAGTGCGACTCAGTGCCGTCATTGCTGTTCCGTCCGGAGCCTCAAGGTCACAGACCACCACCACGCGCCCGTGGTATCCGGTCAGTGTGGCCCCAACAGTCACTGCTCGCGCGAATTGCCGCCATGAGCACACCTCATTGACAGCCGCCACGTCCATAACCACCAGATCGGTCGTTGCATCTTCGGCGACTGCCGGGCGTGTCCGCTGCAGGTATTCGGCGGCCGCCCGGACGGCGGCGTCAGCGCGACCACAGAAGACGTTCTCCAGCGTTCCGTCCGGTCCGCAGACGATGGAGACTGAGAACTGGACTCCCAGTAACCAGCCAATCTCTTCGATCAGCTCACTGGCAGATTCAGCGGCATGGCCTGTGACTGCGTTTTGCCATGCTCTTAGCTCACGACCTCGAAAGTCAGCAATGATCGCGGGCTCCGAGAAGCGTGGGTACAGTAGCGCTGTTGCTCCCGTTGTTCCGACCAGCGGGTCCGGTTGAGCAGCACTGATTGTGATCACGAGATCGGCGTCCACCAGTTGCCGAGCCAGATAGATGCGTTCGCCTGCTGCGGATGACGCGAGGTAGCTGCGTTGCTGTTCATCTTCCGCGTCATACACCTCGACCGGCACAGCGTTCTCCAGCGCCTGCCCGATCTCCTGCGCCAGGTGCGTCAGGTGAGGCTGCCCGAACTCCGGTGGGAGCAGAATCGAAATACTGAGTTCCGGCACACTGCAGAGGCGGTGATGTATCTCGGTGATAGCTTCAATCACCTGAGGAGCATCGGGGTCTGCAGCAATCACGACGCGATCACCGGGAACCACACACTGGTTGACAGGAGGAAGTTCCAGGGGCGCATCGAGCGCACGCTGCAGAACACCGTCTGGTGGAGGTGCCGCGGCTGTGCCTACAGCAGAATCGGGAACGACAGTCTGTACAGAAATCTGCCGGCTGGTCAGAGTAACTTCCATGTGATGTCTGAGTCTCTATCAGAATTGAAAGCCGCCCGGGCCTCCGCCTGAACCACCAGGAAAACCGCCGCCCGGAGGGCCTCCGGCGCCCGGAGTAACGAAGATACTGTTGTCCGGTCGTTCCGCCCCGGCCCGCGTAAAGAATCCTCGGAGCTGCGAGTCGCTGGCCTGTGAAGAAAGTGTCTTCGTGCTGCCATCCACGAAAAGTGCCTGGAACGAGCCGCTGCCATCATTCAGTCCCTGCGTGGCGTTGGACCCAAGTTCCCAGTCGTCCGGCTGCGTCCAGTAAACAGCGTTCTCAGGAGCAACCTGCACCACCATGATGGTATTGGCAGTCCCATCAGTGACTTCGCGAATTCCTCTGCCCTTTTCGCCCTCAAACATAGTTCCCTGTCCCGTCACAGCAAGGAGTCGAGTCTTTCCTGCCTCGACGCCACCGTTCGCAGGGCGATATACGTTTGGCATCTGGTCAACGAGCGGGCGGTTGGTCGGACTGTCCCATGGCTCCTCCAGATTGAATCTGTCGTAGACATCCTGACGCCCCAGAAACGGAAGCAGGTGAACTCGCCAGCTGAGTAGTCTTTTGCCACTTCCATCCTTTGAGGCAGAGTTGGGGAACCTCTTGTAGGTGTCGTGGAAATTATGAAGCGCCAAACCGACTTGCTTGAGACTGTTTAAGGCTTGAACTGATTTGGCACGTCCCTCCGCCTGTGAAATGGCCGAACCCAGCATGGCCATTGCCGCCGGCAGAGCAAATGCGAGTTGAGTCTGCCCGTTTGGCTGAACCACTTTCAGCACGGCCGACTGTCCCTGTGTTTCAACCTTTGCTGTTTTCATAGCATCCTGAACCATCGGCGGGGCGTCGCCCATCTGAGATTTCGCAAAGTCCAGCAGCTTGTTGAGTGCCGCCACCGAACTGGATGCTCCACTACTGTCGGCACACCCAACGGATACTGTGTAGGTGATGTCCCTGTTGATATCGATGCCGATCCCGATCGCATTCATCGTCGGCTTAAGTGTTTTTAACGCGTCCAGAGCCACATCAGCACCGGGTTCGGGGGGAGCGTCTTTCGGAACAGGAATCATGCCCAGAGACTTTTGCGGCTGAGTCGGTACGAACGCCACCTGAAACGTCGAATTGCCATCGAACAGTGAGTTATCTATCGAAGCTGCTGCACTGCCGCCTGCCGCAGCCTTCACTGCGTTGGGGGGCCCCAGCACGAGGGTGTTGGCATCAGCAGCCCAGAGCATTCCGGCCGGTTCACCTGGTGCCGGCTGAATCTTTGTGAACTTGTTGCCACCTTCCGAAATTGTTTCTGTAGTCGCCTGCATGGCGATCAAAGTGGTAATCTTGTTCACGTCGATCGGTTTTGATGCTCGCAAAACAACCGTCACCGGGACATCGTCCGGATTCGGGGGGCTCGTCATGCCGATCATGTCAGAGACACCTCCAACACCAACGGTAATCGACTTAAGATCTTCCAGCTTAAGCCCCAGCATGTTCTCGCCCAGCTGAATCTGTGGTGTATAGGGAAGCAATAATGGCTTAACGACCGGATAGACTTCTGACAGGTCAATGACTGCGAACACCTCACTGTTGGCAGGCAGATACCTTAGGTCAGCCTTTGAGGGAGTTGTGACCGACGCCGGTACTGAGGTGCCCGGGATATCCTGTGTCTCGAATGGCAGCCCGCCGGGGCCAAATCCGCCGGGGCCAAATCCGCCTGGACCGCCTGGGACCGTCATGCCGGGAAAGGCGTCTCCACCGCCCTGGAACGACCCTCCCTGTCCACCATTGTCTGTAAAGACTTCGTCACCGAATCCGTTGTTGGCCACCTGATTGCCACTTTGACCAGCATTCGGAGCACCACCAGCATTCGGAGCACCACCAGCATTCGGAGCACCACCAGCATTCGGAGCACCACCAGCATTCGGAGCACCACCAGCATTCGGAGCACCA
>CAJWGB010000122.1 GCA_913031625.1 uncultured Planctomycetaceae bacterium
ATTGTGAGCCGAGACGCGTGAGCGTCCGGGTCGAACGCACCGTCTGATCGCTCGTTAATACCCGAGGCCCAGGGTGGTGATACTCGGACTCGCAGTGGTCACGCCCCTGCATCGAATCTTGATCGTTCTCTACTTTCTGAGTTTTCCGGTCACGATGACTCGGTGAGCCAGATGTGCCAGGTAGAACGCAGGAATAATCGCCACGAAGAGAGAGAAGCCCGCCAGCGGTGCTCCAAACGCAAAGTGATCGGAGGTCATGAAGATCACAAACGGAATGCCGTAGAACGTTGCAACACCGGTCAGCACGGCAGCCAGCAACCCTACTGCCTTCCGAAACAATGAAGGCTGCCAGGGCGCGTCTTCGCCGGAAGGTGCCTGATAGGGGTTGGACTCCGAAACTGTTGGCATAAGGATGGCCCTTGAACGCATTCAGGATTGTTCTGCCATGATTATCTGAATTCCGGGCGGACGTACTTTTTTCCCGACCAGCGTTTCGCGATTGAGAGAGGGACATGCAAGTCCAGCCCGGCTCCCCCGAGAAACGCGGACCACTGCCCAACTTCCTGCGTTATTTCACGTTCGAGCACAACGCTCATGAATGCCCGAGGATCATGCAGAAAACCACGCCGCAAACAACCGCCACCGGAACGAACGCAACCACCGCCAGAACCAGACTACCCGCCGCATCTTCTTCTGCGTTCTGATTTGCCGGAGGGTTGTACGGTGAGAGATCAGCCCTACAAACCCCTCTGACGGTCACAAATGTAATCGTGAATGTACCACATTGACTGGATCCGAAGCGGCGTCCGTTGGGTTCCCGAGCAGATGCCCACCAAAACATGGGTTTTACCTGATCGGGGCGGGATTCCCTGTAAGAGAATCGTATAATCAGTCGACATCTCATTAGGAGTGAGATTCGTCTGGATCGTGAAGTCACATAAGACAAGAATTCACTCCCCCCCTGTCCTCCAAAGGTCTACGCAATGAGAAGCTCCAATCCTGCACTCAGCGACAAACGTATTGGTTATTTCGACGACGACAGTGCATACGCTGATAACAGTGTGATGACGGTCACTGGTACCGCCATGAAGACACTGATTGCAGTCGTGGTCACGTTCGCTGTTGCGGTGGTTGCATTTGCTCAAACGATGGATGGTCCGCCGCAGGTTGGCTTGATTATCGGCTGTGCGATCGGGGGATTGGTCATTGCACTTGTGACAATGTTCAAACCAACAGTCGCGCCCTACACCACACTCGTCTACGCAGTTGTGGAAGGATATGTCCTGGGAGCAATCTCTGCCTTTGTGCAGCAAAGTCTTCAGGTCCGTCAGGGAATTACTGAGCCGATTGCCATTCAGGCATGCCTCCTGACAATGGGGGTCCTCGCGATCATGCTCTTTCTGTATCAGAGTCGTCTGATTCGAGTCACAGGTCGGTTGAAAACGGGCATCATCGCCGCCACCGGAGCGATCGCGCTGTTGTATCTAATTTCAATCGTGATGAGTTTCACGGGCCTTGGATCAATCGGGTTCATTCATTCAGCAGGTCCGATTGGCATTGGCTTCAGTCTTTTTGTTGTTGGGCTGGCCGCCTTCAACCTGCTGCTGGACTTCGACCTGATCGAGCGACTTTCGGAACGCCAGGCTCCCAAATACATGGAGTGGTACGGTGCGTTTGCGCTTCTGATGACTCTGATCTGGCTGTATATGGAATTGCTGCGACTGCTTTCCAAACTGAATCGACGCTAACGGAATGGCCTGACCATTTCTCATTGCATTGCCATGTCGCGGACTTATCTGTCGCGACAGGCACGCAACATGAGAAACTCCCCTGGAAACTCGAAATGTGAGCGAGGGATTACCTCTCATTCACGCGAACGAGCTTAGCGGTTTAGCACGCCAGGTCTGTCTTCGGCAATCTGCAGAATCAACGTCCGTCCATTCATCGTGAATGACTCTCAACTCAGGTGAGTGATGAGTTCCCGAAGACTCTTCGCCCGAATCACCGTCTGACTGCACCTTTGAATTCGAGAACACTCATGGACTTTGAGTCAGTCTTCAACAGCGGAATCTCCTACTCAGAATTCCTGGCCAAATATGGAACAGAAGAGCAACAACGACGTTGGAATGAGATCCACGGCCGAGTTCAGCTCTCGCCGGACCAACAACAGTTGCTGGCTGGATTCACACGAGAAATGAAAGTGCTGGTACTCGCCGGAGCATGGTGTGGTGACTGCGTGAATCAATGTCCGATTCTAAACCACTTTTCTGCCGCCAGCTCGTGCATCGATATTCGCTATTATGATCGGGACGACAACCCGGAACTGGGTGAGGTCCTGCAGACGTGCGGAGCAGCACGCGTTCCATCCGTACTCTTCCTGAGCGAAGATAATTACGTCTGCGGTCGGTACGGAGACCGGACGCTCGCCCGATATCGCGAGATGGCCGAAACTCAGATCGGGCCGGCATGTCCCAGCGGAATTGGCGGACCATCGGACGAGATGCTGACGACTGTGACCCAGGAGTGGCTCGATGAATTCGAACGCATTCAGCTGATGCTTCGACTCTCCGGACGCCTCAGGCAAAAGCACGGCGATTGAGGCCATTGAATTCAGGCGGCCTGATTCACGCGGTGTACTATGATTCCGAGCACCAGAGGCCGCTTTGGGATTTTGATACACGCATCGTGACTGCTTGATTGTCGCGGGTAGCCGGTTTCGTATCATGCCGCCTCTGACTGTTTGCGCCGAACCATACGTGTTCGGCAGATCGTTGACAAAGTACATGAATGTCTGGCAAGCCCAACAAACCCGATCGATTTGAAAAAGTCCGTCTGGAAAAGCTCGAGAAAATCGCCGCCATGGGGCATGACCCCTTTGGGCAGCGATTCGATGATCACCTCAGCATTGAGGAAGCTCGCAATAAAGTGCCCGAAGAATCGGGCGTTGCGGGGGAGAACGTCCGCATCGCCGGCCGAGTGATGCTGCGTCGCAAAGCGGGCAAACTGCGATTCTACGATATCAAGGACCAGACTGGTCGCATTCAGCTGTTGTTCTCTCGCGGCGATCTGTCTGAAGAGCAGTGGGAACTGATGGGCCATCTGGACCTGGGTGACCTGATCGGGATCGACGGAATCGCCTGGCGAACAGACAGTGGTGAGCCGTCGGTTAAGGTCGAGCAGCTCACCGTGCTGTGTAAGTCGCTCGCTCAGCCACCGGAAAAGTACCACGCGATTCAGGACGAAGAGATCCGGTTGCGGCAGAGATATAAGGACCTGATCTACGGCGACGGGGTCCTCGACCGAATGCTGCAGCGGTCTGCCATCATCGATTCGGTGCGCCAGACGCTTCGAGGACACAGCTTCCACGAAGTCGAAACTCCGGTCCTGCATGCGATTGCCGGCGGTGCTGCCGCACGCCCCTTCATTACCCAGCACAACGCGCTCGACATGGAGCTTTATCTTCGGATCGCACTTGAGCTGCATCTTAAGCGACTGATGGTCGGAGGAATTGAACGGGTTTACGAAATCGGGCGTGTGTTTCGCAACGAAGGGGTTGACCGGACGCACAACCCCGAATTCACGATGATCGAGGTCTATCAGGCCTACGGCGACTATCGGTCCATGATGGATCTGACGGAAGAGATTATTACCAACGCCGCCCGAACCATTCGCCCTGACCTGCAGATGCCATGGGGTGACGATGATACGATTGATCTCACGCCACCATGGCCACGCCGACCATACGCCGAGCTGTTTGCAGAACATGCCGGCTGCGACATGCGGGACACCGAAGCAGTCGCTAAGGTCGCAGCCAAACATGGAATTGAAACGGAGGGAAGTCACCCGGACGTAATCATCAACGAGGTCTTTGAGGCAACGGTGGAGGATCATCTGCAGGGCCCCGTATTCGTTACGGACTACCCGGCTTCCATCTGCCCGTTGACAAAGCGTAAGCAGGACAATCCGGAGATCGCGGAACGCTTTGAGCTGTTCGTTCGCGGAATGGAACTGGCAAACGCCTATACGGAACTCAACGATCCGCGTCTGCAGGAAGAACTTTTTCGCACGCAGCTGGCAGGCATGTCAGAAGAAGACTCAATGGCGAAGATGGATAACGACTTTGTCACTGCACTCAAGGTGGGAATGCCTCCCGCCGGTGGACTGGGAATCGGCATCGACCGAATGGTCATGCTGCTGACGAATAGTCGACGCATCAGTGACGTCATTTTCTTCCCGCTGCTGCGACATGAAAATGCTCCTGGAGCCGAATAACGGACTCGCCCAATGGCCATCCATGCCACAGATTTCCTGTCTGACAATGACACCGTGCCCAATGTGCCGGTGATTGCATTGTTTGGCGCTGAGCGATTTCTGAAACTGGAAATCCTCAACCTGCTGGATTCAGACAACGACGATGACGCAGCATCCGTGACGCGAGTTGCCGGAAAGGATGCAGACCTCCGCAGTGTCACGGACGAGCTGTTGACAATCTCCATGTTTGGCGGCAAACGTGTTGTCCTCATTGAAGAAGCCGACGAGTTTGTTTCTGCCAATCGCCCCGGACTGGAAAAGTATGTCGCGTCGCCCTCGATGCGGTCGTTGCTCCTGCTCGACGTTAAACAGTGGCAAAAGAGCACTCGTCTCTTCAAAGCTGTCGAAAAGACCGGCCTGAACATTGAGTGCAGCCAGCTGTCGGGAGCCGCATTGGTGAAATGGTTTATCAACACAGCCAAGAAGGAACATGGCAGGAAGATCGACAAAGAGGCGGCACAGTTAGTCGTGGAGCTCGCTGGTGACAGTCTGGGACTGTTGCAGCAGGAGCTTAATAAGCTTGTCGCCCTGGTCGGTGATGCTGACGAAATCACGACCGATGATGTGTCCCGAGTCGTCGGCGGATGGCGACTACAGACAACATGGGCCATGCTCGACGCCGTGCGAGACGGTGACGTCGGCACGGCGCTGGAGTTCCTCGACAAGCTGCTGCTGGCAGGAGACCCACCACAGAAGATCATGGGGGGCCTCGTCTTTACCTGGCGAAAATTCGCGGAAGCCACAGAGCTCGCCAGACAATCACGCGACCTTGCCGGAGCCCTTCGCAGCGCCGGGATACATGGAGGAGCTCTGGGCCCCGCAGAACGATACCTCAAACGCATCGGATTTGACCGCGCCAGTCAGTTGCTCCAGGAGCTCGTCCGCGCAGACGCCAACATGAAGGGCGGCAGTCGTGTGGATCCGAAACTGCAGCTGGAAGCGCTGTTTGTCAGGCTCGCAGGAGCCGCCTGACGGTTGTTCAGTCTGTCGGGGCCAGCGGCGTAATGGGTCCGTCGATGTCGGCCCGAATCAGCCTGAATTTGTTGCGTTTGGTCCGCGCGTTGATATGGTCGCGGGTGTCATTGTCCTGCAATCCAGCCATTTCAGTCGGCCATTCCTTTTTCCTGTTGCGGAGCCTCGCAATGCGTTCTGTCGTGCACCTGTCCCTCGCCATACTCGCCGTTTTCATTAGCCCGATCTTTGCCCACGACAAACCAAGTCCCGTTAAGGTGACTGGAGTCTTTGAAGCAGTTCAATCCGCCGAACTCAGCGCAGATACAGAACAGCTGAGCGCATTGGAGATCGAAAAAATTGTTCCTCACGGCACTTCCGTAAAGAAGGGGCAGGTCGTCATCTCGTTCAGTACAGACTCGATCGACGAGAAAATCAAAAAGGCTCAGACAGCTCTGACTCTGGCGAAACTTGCAATGGACGAAGCTGAACTGGATCACTCGATTGCGATGACAACCAACAAACTGGATCTGGCAGCCGCAGAACGTGCATTCTCAGCTGCCCGTCAGGCTCACGACAATTACGTACGTGTGGATCACGATCGCAGCATTGCCAGCACTCACTTCAACCTGAAGTCATCAGAAGCATCTCTGCAGAACGCTCTCGAAGAACTGAAGCAGCTTGAGCAGATGTACAAGGAGGATGAGCTGACAGAAGAGTCTGAGGAGATTGTCCTGAAGCGAGCTAAACGATCCGTTGAAAGTGCTCAGTTTCGCCTTGAGGGAGCAAAGACGTCTGCGGAGCGATCGCTGAAGCAGTCGATCCCGCGAGCTGCGAAGACAGCAGACGACACCTTTGCCCGTGCCGAGCTGACGTGGAAAAAGGCAAGCCACACTCTGGCAGCAGCTCGCCGTCGCGCCGAGATTGAAATCGCTCAGAAGCGTGACGACTATCAGAAGCAGGTCGACGATTTCGCAAAAATGCAGGCGGAGCGCAAGGGACTGGTCGTAAAAGCTCCTCATGATGGCATCCTCTATCACGGAACATTGACACGAGGACGCATGAGTGAAAAAGCAACGACACTCAAGAAGGGCTCAGCGGTTACCGGAAAGCAGAAGCTGGCCACCGTCGTCAATCCGGCCAGGCAGCGGGTCCTCGTAGACCTCACCGAAGCCGACCGTGGCAAAGTCGCTGTGGGACAAACGTGCGACATCCACTCTGCAGCGTATGGACTCACGCTGAAAGGAAGACTAACGGCCGTTGCTGACATTCCTTATGCAAACAACAAGTTTAGCGCAGTTGTCAACGTCCAGGGAAACGCATCGAAGGTCGCGCCGGGGACATCCGCCAGCCTGTCAATCAGCGGAGAATGAGTCATGAGGACACATTCCAGGCGAACAGCCATACCAACCAGGCTGGCAGCAGTGGTGCTCTGTGTTTCAGCTGCGATGATGCCGGTCCTCCTTGCAGGTGAAGCCGAACAGGGGCCCACACTCCCCAAAGTTGACGCACCCACCGAGGCGGAGATTCGCAACTCAATTGCACGCGGAATTCAGTTTCTGCTGAAGGACCAGAATGCCAATGGTTCCTGGGGATCTGCGACACGAACCAAGCAGCTCAACATTTATGCGCCGGTCCCCGGCGCTCATCATGCCTTTCGAACAGCGACCACGGCACTTTGCCTCAGCGCTTTACTCGAAAGGAATGACCAGTCGGCAGACGTGCAGAAAGCAATCGATCGAGCCGAGTCATGGCTCTATGAGAATCTGCCTCGACTGCGGCGGGCTACTGGAGATGCAATCTACAATGTCTGGGGACACGGCTACTCCATTCAGGCACTGGTCAGACTGCATGGTCGCCACGCAGGGAACAATGAACAGCAGAAGCAGATCGTCGAACTCATCCAGATGCAGTTTGACCGACTGCGGCGTTACGAATCCGTTGATGGAGGCTGGGGGTACTATGACTTTCGGTACGAGGCCCAGCGTCCCACATCAAGCTCAATCAGCTTTGTCAATGGAGCAATCCTCATCGCCTTCCACGAAGCGCGCGAAATCGGAGTCGAACCTCCCGAGCGTCTTGTGCGACGAGCGATCGCAGCGACGAATCGCCAAAAGAAAAAGGACTTCTCCTACCTGTACGGCGAGTATCTGAAAGATCGTCCGATGCGCGAAATCAATCGGCCGGGCGGCAGCCTCGGTCGGACTCAGTGCTGCAACCACGCGCTGCGGATCTGGGGCGACCAGTCTGTTACCGACGATGTCGTCAAGGCCTGGCTGGTACGTTTGTATGTCCGAAACGGCTGGCTGGACATCGGGCGAAAACGCCCTGTTCCCCATGAGTCATGGATGCAGGTCGCCGGGTACTTCTATTACTTCGGCCACTATTACGCCGGGCTGGGGCTGGCCGAGCTTCCGGACGATGAAAAAGCTCCCTACCAGGCGATGCTGGCACGGCTGATGCTGGATCGGCAGGAAAAGAGCGGCGCGTGGTTCGATTACCCTCTGTACGACTATCACGACCCGTATGGAACTTCCTACGCCCTGATGGCCCTGTACCGCTGTCTACCGGTTGACTAGAGCAGGTTTATCGCGGACCGGCGCGAGCCGCTTGCCCGAGCGCGCTTACGAGTTGGCTGCCGGATTGGTCAATTCGAACCCGCAGGGTGGTTCGACCGGAGTGCTTGCGCACTTCCGCTAACAAGACGTACATCCTGCAGCAGAGTTCGGCTCGACTGCTCATTGTGAGCCGAGACGCGTGAGCGTCCGGGTCGAACGCACCGTCTGATCGCTCGTCAATACGCAAGGCCCTCGCCGTCGGCGATCAAGTGACCGCCTCATAGCGGAGCGGCGCAAGCCGCCCGGCCGCGCACGCTTACGAGCTGGCTGCCGGATTGGTCAATTCGAACTCGGAAGGTGGTTCGACCGGAGTGCTTGCGCACTTCCGCTAACAAGACGTACTTCCTCCCGATGAGTGATTCCTGAGCCAACTGGGTTTTGGGTCGACGCACGCGACTCTTAGGCAGCTGTTCAACACATTCGAATTCCGTGAATCTTTCGTCCCCGACCTCTCCATCTTCCATTCTGTTCGGCCACCGGAAAAAAGAGTGATCTTGTGCCGCATTGCGACTTCAAATAGAAGCGATTTGTGGTTTACGGTCCTTCTTCAAACTGTCTCGCAAGCACCCCATAAAATGCTCAAAGCCCTTCAGAGTCGCCTTCGTCTGAGAACAAAAATCAGAAAGAGTGCCCAGCGCGGCGAGGAAGAACTGCTCCTGATTCAACACCTGCTGGGATCGGGAACCGCGATCGATATTGGAGCGAACAAGGGAATCTATAGCCTTGTCATGTCGAGGTATGCGGATCGCGTCATTGCAGTCGAACCGAATACTGATCTCAGCAGAGATCTGGATGTCCTGCCTCGCAATTGTGAAGTTATCTACTGTGCAGTTGGTGAGCAGAATTCGACCGAGGTGTTCTACATTCCGGTTACTGAATCAGGCAGGAACCGTCCCAATATCGGATCGTTGCTTGAGATTGAAGGGGAGCACGTCGTCAAACGAGAAGTCGAGGTCAGAACACTCGACGACATCGCAGCGGGCGTCGAAGATCTTCAGTTGATTAAAATTGATGTCGAAGGCGCAGAAATCGGCTGCCTCAAAGGGGCATGTGAGGTTCTGCGAAAACACAAACCAACGCTGATTGTAGAATGCCTGAGTGATGAGGCTCAGGAGGAGATCTCAGAATGGCTGGAAGGGTTTGGATATCAGCCATTCCGCTACATCGGTCATCGGCTGCAGCACAATTCTCAGGTACAGAACGCACGCCACCGAGTGGTCGACAGAAATGTGATCTACTTCCCGATGAATTAAACTCTGTTCCGCAGCAGGAGTAGTCGGACACTTCCCGTTGACGCCGCTATTCTCGATTTGCAACCATTGCGAGAATACATCGTGACACAACGTCAGGAAGTTACGTCCGCTTGATCTCGCCCCGTAAACAGTGATGCCCGTGACAGTTCTCAGACTCATCCTGCTACAGTTCTCTCTGTTTGGCCTGATACAGGCAGACGAACCCGAGGCAGCTGTTGTCGAGACCTCCCGTTCGGACATCGCACTGGATCAGTCATCGTTTGATGCAATCCGACAGCTCATTCACCCGGCTCCAGAAGAGCTGCTGTGGCAGCAGATTCCGTGGACGACTGAATTCGCCACGGCATCGAAGAGATCGCGCGAATCCGGTCGCCCGATTCTCATGATCTCGATGAACGGCAACCTGCTGGGCTGCACCTGAAACAACGGACTGGCGAGCCGTCGGCTTGTCTTTAGTGACCCTGAAATGGTCAGGGTTTTGACGGAGGAGTATGTGCCTCTTTCCGTCGACCATGATTTATTGGCTCCCTCGAATTCAGCGGATGGTCGGCTGTATCAGCGAATTGTGGCCGGGGGATTTCGGGGCAGCGATACCGTTGACCTGAACCGGCAGGGTGCCTATGTCCTTACTGCGGACTGGCAGCTTCTCGATAGCTGGCACCCCAACGGAGTGCGTGTCCCCGAATTCCTTGAGCTTCTGGCTAAGGCAAAAGACCAACACTCAGAGGTCAAAGACACGGCGCCCTACAACGACATGTCCGAGTTGGCAGAGAGTGCACCAGACTCTTCACTTAAAGGACTCGTCCTGCAGCTTCGATATCGAGTCCTGGCGCACAACGGACGGACACTCACCAACGACATTACCGCAAATATTGAGAAGCATCAGTTTGACCAGTTGAATGATGACTTCATGTGGATCACGAAGGACGAGTTAGCTTCACTTTCACCGGAAGGAAAGAACATCGATGACGAATGGCCAGTCGATGAGCGGATCGCAATGCGACTCTTCCGCTTTCACCTGCTTGACGCCGTTCGCGGACTCTCCATCACATGGCGACATGAAGAAGTTGAAGACTACGCGCTCAGAATGCGAGTCAGATCAGTCACACCTGAACGGATTGAAGTCGAACTGAACGGATTTGCCAGACTTCAGGGCCTCAATTGTCGCCGCAACTGTTACCCGGAAATCGTCCGCAGCTATCGCCCTGAGATCCTTGGGAATCTGTTCTGGAATCGAACGACGAAGAGTTTTGACAGGTTTGATGTCCTGGCAGTCGGACTGTATCGCGGAGGATCCGGCCCATGGACAGGCGACCCACCGGAAGGTGACTTCACTCTGGGAGTGAGCGTTTCGCTGCCGGATACTGATGCACAACAACAGATCCCTCCACTTCACTCGGAACACCTGCTGAATTACATCGCGGCCGACTTTGACATCGAACAGGGAGGCGGCTGCAGACCTTCCCTCTCAACTCCTTCAATCGGCCGACTCTCAGTGTTCTTCGGAGCAGGAGTCCTCGTTGCCATCGTGATAACAGCGTGCTGGCAGGCCGCCGCCCCATCAGCAGAAGGCTGGCACCTTCGGCTTTTCCTGTGCCTCACTGTCGTCGCCGCTGCACTAGGCTCATGGTTTCCGTTCGATTCTTCGAATGCGACAACGGAGTCAGGAATTCGACAGTTTGAAACTGTCCTCCAACTCGACCGTGATTTTCTGGCAAAACGGGATGCCTGGCGTGCATTGATCGTACTTCCGATCGCTGCAGTCGTAGGCTGGATGTGGATCCTCAGACCAAATGAGACCGAAAACGTGCGACTGTTCAGGAGCGTTCTTCTCTGTCTGCTGCTGGTGATCGCGATCGAATTCGGTTCTGTCTGGTTTCGTGGAGCAGGCCCTGGCATGAGTTCATTAGTACTGCGTTCGGCAGCAATGATCGCCCTGCTGATCATATTCAGGCTGAGCCGTTCGATTCGTTTCTCTGGCCCAGCGCAGCTTGCGGAAGCAGGCCCCTAACCTGCAGGGTCAAATATTCGGACTCGTCATCCAGACTGTTTTGCACAATTCAGGGAGCTGCGAGAGACGCCACACAATCATGCCTCTAAGATGGTGGTTTCAAGCATCGCTTTAGTAGGTGGAGTTCAAAGTGGAGTCCCAGTTTCCCTCAGAAATGCTGGATCAAATCGAATCCGGAGGCGTGGTTTCCGTCCTGATCATTGAAGAAGTGGAGCATGCAGTCCCACTGGCTCAGGCCCTGCTCGCTGGCGGAGTCAACGCGATGGAACTCACGCTGCGGACGGATGCGGCCGTGGAAGGCCTGCGACAGATCCGGGAACAGGTCCCCGAAATGCTCGCTGGCATTGGCACAGTGCTGAACGAAGATCAGATCGATGAAATCGTGGCCGCCGGTGCCCAGTTTGCCGTCTCACCAGGCCTGAACCCGCGAGTCGTTCGCAAGGCTCAGGCAGCCGGACTTCCGTTTGCTCCGGGAGTCATGACTCCGTCCGACATCGAAGCGGCGATCGAACTGGGCTGCCGGGAACTCAAGTTCTTTCCGGCGGAACCGAGCGGTGGTCTGACAACTCTGAACAGCATTCGAGCACCCTATGCTCATCTGGGAGTTCGCTTCATTCCTCTTGGCGGTGTGAATGCCCGTAATATGGAATCCTGGCTACAAAATGACGGAGTCTTCGCTGTGGGAGGTTCATGGCTCACTCCGAAAGACGCCGTCCAGTCGGGTGACTGGAATGAAGTCACACGACGAGCGGCGGAAGCCCGTGAAATTGCCGACCGTGTTGGTGCCTGACGAGGACGAGAGATGCCTGACTTTGTGACATTTGGTGAGATCATGATGCGGATGGCTCCTCCGGGGTTTCTGCGACTTGGTCAAACTCTGCCCGGGAAAATTGACGTCACCTTTGCCGGAGCCGAGGCGAACGTTGCCGCGTCACTGTCGATGCTGGGCGCGGACGCCGCGTACGTCACTGCGCTCCCCGACAACCCATTGACTGACGCCTGCCTCAACACACTCCGTGGACTGGGCATCAACACGTCACACGTCGTGCGACGCTCCGAAGGTCGCCTCGGAATTTATTACGTCGAGTGCGGCGCGAATCAGCGGCCCAGTCGTGTGACTTATGACAGAGATGGATCCAGTATCAGCCTTGCTGCGGCGAGCGAGTACAACTGGTCTGACGCCTTCAACGGTGCCAAATCACTGCACGTTTCCGGGATTACACCTGCCCTGTCTGAGAGCGCTGCCGAAGCGACTCTGGCAGCAGTCCAGGCAGCGCAGTCAGCAGGACTCCAGGTATCGTGTGACCTGAACTATCGCGCGAAGCTCTGGAACTGGAAACCCGGCACTGACCGCAAGACTCTCGCAGGCGAAACGATGGATCGCATTCTTCCCTATGTGGATGTCCTCATCGCCAACGAAGCGGACTGTGGAGATGTTCTGGGGATCCATGCCGGCGACAGCAATGTTGAGTCAGGCAGCGTGGAAGTCGAAGCTTATCCGGATGTGGCCCGTCAGGTTGTCAGCCGTTACCCCAACGTCAAACTGATCGCCACCACGCTCCGCGAAAGTGTTTCTGCCAGTCACAACAACTGGGGAGCAATGCTGTTTGACGTTGCTGAAGACTCCGCCAGTTTCGCACCACTTTCCAACGGGCAGTATCAGCCGTACGAAATTCGAAACATTGTGGACCGAGTCGGCGGTGGAGACGCCTTTGCCGCCGGTCTGCTGTTTGCACTCAGTCATGATGACTATCCGGATAATCAGACTGCCCTGCAGTTTGCCTGTGCATCATCCTGCCTTGCGCATTCCATCCTCGGTGACTTCAACTTCAGCAACAAGGCTGAGGTGGATGCCCTGATGGGTGGCTCCGGATCCGGACGAGTCGTCCGTTGATCCGCCTTACTATCAACCCTCTCTGACTGGAAGAGACAATGAGTAAAGAACTGTTTGACCTGAGTAATGATGTCGCCGTCGTGATTGGTGGCACAGGAGTCCTTGGCGGTGGCATGGCAGATGCCCTTGCTGCTGCGGGCGCAAAAGTGGCCATCCTGGGACGAAGTGAAGAACGCGGAGCAGCGCGTGTGAAGGCAATCGAGGAAGCTGGCGGAACTGCCATGTTCCACTCTGCCGATGCCCTGGATTCAGACTCACTTACTGCGGCGCGAGACGCAATCAACAGTCAACTGGGTCCCGTCAGCATCCTGGTCAGCGCCGCTGGTGGTAACCGCCCCGACGCGACATTGCCGCCCGGCTCCAACTTCTGTGAACTGCCAAAGGACGCATGGAATGGAGTCTTTGACCTGAATCTTGTCGGAGGCGCGCTTCTGCCAGCTCAGGTATTTGGAGAAACCATGCTGGAACAGGGACGCGGCAGTATCATTAACATTGCATCCATGGCGGGCATGATTCCGCTTTCGCGAGTGGTCGCCTATTCCGCTGCAAAGGCTGCAGTTTTGAACCTCACACAGTTTCTTGCTCGAGAATGGGCCACCAAAGGCGTTCGAGTCAACGCAATCAGTCCCGGGTTCTTTCCCGCAGAGCAGAACAAAGCGCTGCTCTTTAACGAGGACGGAAGCTATACCGAACGGGGAGGACAGATCATCGGTCACACTCCCATGGAGCGGTTTGGTTCTGCCGAAGAACTTTCCGGAGCTGTCATCTGGCTGGCAGCTCACAAGGCGTCGAGCTTTGTCACCGGCCAGAACATTGTCGTCGACGGTGGCTTCATTTCGACGACAATCTAGTCCTCTGTCCCCCTCTGTCCCCCTCTGTGCTCTCTGTGCTCTCTGTGTGCCCCTCTGTGCCCCTCTGTGCTCTCTGTGTTCTCTGTGTTCTCTGTGGTGATCCCATGACATCGAACAGTCTCCGATCATCACTCCAGGACCTGCTCAATGAGTGAGGCACCTGACCTGGTGCTTGTCGGCGCCAGCGTCCGCAGCATGGCCGAATCTGCCGTTCGTGCCGGATTCCGCCCTCGCTGCTATGACATGTTTGGTGACGCCGACCTGCGAAATCTTCTCCGATCTGTCGGTGGGAAATGGTCTGAATTCGTGGACTGGAGCCAGGTGTTTTCCGGTCACCTGACGAAGCGCACGCCGCTGATCGTTTCCGGCGGACTGGAGTCTTCCGTTCCTCGGGACAGTGACTCTTTGTTCCAGATCTGCTGTCCGGATTCAGCAGCAGTCGCAGAGATCAGCAACCCGGCGGTCTTCTTCCCACTGCTTAAGAATGCTGGAATTGAATTTCCTGTGTGGCAACGGGAAACGCCGCCCGATAAATCCGAAAGATGGCTCGTGAAGACACGCCAGACATCTGGCGGCCTGGGTGTGTCGACGTGGAATCACTCATTCAATAATCATTCGCCGTTTCGCTATTTTCAACACTATGTGCCAGGCGTTCCTGCTTCTGCAACATTTGCGTCGGATGGCTGCAGGAGCCAGTTGCTGGGCACGTCACTTGTGTTATCCGGCTGCCCGGAAATCGGTGGAACGGCATTTCAGTTTTGTGGAAATGTGGCTCCGGTTGGATTCTCTAAAGAAGTTCAACAGAACATTATGAGAGCTGGCGAGGAAATCGTTCGCAAATGGAAAATCAGGGGAGTGTTTGGAGTCGATTTTGTTCTGACGGATTACGGAGTCTGCATTCTTGAGTGTAACCCGAGAATCACTGCGTCCCATGATCTGCATGAACTCTCAGGAAATGGTATCAACCACATCGCGCTGCAGGCTCAGCTTTACCAGGACCCACCTTTAATGCCTGTGGTACGGAATCAGAGTAACGGCAGGCCTCCGCAGGTCCGGCTGATCCTGTGGGCCACAGAAGACATAGTGGTTGATCAACGACTGAGTGAATACCTGCTGCACTTTCCCGCATGTCGAGATCGATCTGTCCAGGCCGGATTTGCGGACATTCCAGCTGTTGGCGCAGAGGTTAAGGCAGGCACGCCATTTTGCAGCGTCTACATCAGTCTGGCTGATGCTCAACGGGAACAGCTCGAGTCCTTACTTGGACCGCTGCCGTTTGAGTGGGATGCAGGTCAGTTGTTACAGGAAATTCAAGCTCGATATCAGCTGGTCTGTTCGGGCTTTTGATTTCAGACTGCCTTCCCGATCGTGCTCTGTATATCTCCGGCGAATCTGGTAGAAACAGACTGCAAATACATTCCTTCCACAGACTCTGCATCATGGCCGGCAAAAAAACAGACATCCGTATTCTTGAGGTGGCGGTGGACTTTGAACCCGTCTCCTTCCGAGCCCCCCTTAAGTTTGGAGGGCGTGTCGTGGATCATACTTATCTGATCAACGCCCGTGTGCGTGTTGAATCGCGGGACGGACACGGAGGAACAGGTTATGGCAGTATGCCGGTGGGAAACGTCTGGGCATGGCCATCAACCACGGTCGATCCGCCTCAGGGCGAAGAGGCGATGAAAGCTTATGCCAAACGGATTGGCGAACTATTTGGCAGTTACCCGGACTACGGGCACCCGCTTGAGATCTGTTTCAATGTCGGAGCCGAGTTTGATCATCAGGCTCGCAAGACAGCCGAACAATTGGGGCTGCCCGAGTCACTTCCGGAATTGGCACAGCTTGTTTCGATCAGTCCCATTGATGCAGCGATTCACGACGCCTACGGGCGTGCACTCGGCAACAGCAGCTTTAATCTGCTGTCGTCCGAATACTGCAACGAAGATCTGTCGTATTTTCTCGACGACCAGTTCGCGGGTGAGTACCTCGAGCAATACACCAGTCGCAAACCGGTTGCCACGCTTCCTCTTTATCACCTGATCGGTGCCCTTGATCCGTTGACAAACGCAGACGTAACCGACCATCCTAAGGATGGCCTCCCGGTGACGCTGCCCGAGTGGATCGCGGCAGACGGCCTGACACATATGAAGATCAAGCTGGCCGGAGACAACCTCGACTGGGACGTTGACCGTGTGCTGTCGATTGAAAGAGTCTCAGCGGAAGCTCAGGAACAGCGAGGCTGCAGCGAGTGGTTCTACAGCTGCGACTTCAACGAGAAGTGCAGTTCCGCAGAGTACGTAATCGATTTTCTGAAGCGAGTCGAAGAAGGCTCTGCCTCAGCTTCTCAGCGGATTCAATACATAGAGCAGCCAACAAGCCGGGACCTCGAAGCTGCTTCCGCGGCGAAAATGCACGAGGTGGCAAAGATCAAACCGGTTGTCATCGACGAAGCACTCGTGGACTACGAAGCGCTGCTCAAGTGCCGGGAACTGGGCTATTCCGGCGTAGCGCTCAAGGCCTGTAAAGGACAGACCGAGTCGTTACTGGCGGCAGCCGCCGCTCAGAAATTTGACATGTTCCTGTGCGTCCAGGACCTCACGTGCCCAGGAGCATCCTTCCTGCACTCCTGCAGCCTTGCAGCACATATTCCTGGCATCGCCGCAGTCGAAGGCAACGCCCGGCAATACTGTCCCGGCCCAAATGCCAAATGGGTAAAACGCTACCCCGCCATTTTCGACATCACCGACGGGACTGTCGGGACTGGTTGCCTTTCCGAACACGGCCTCGGATTTCATTCGGCCGTGGATGTGGGAACAGCCAGTGATAACGACTGAACACCAGTCAGCTGACCTGGTGCGGGTTAGTCAGGCTTCAGGAATCTGAAGTTCCTTAATTGGCGAACCGTGAGTATTCAGGACAGCATCTTCACCAGGCAGTAATACATCCCAGTCCATCCCGAGCCATGCATAGAGTGACGCCGACAGGTCATCAGGAAGGTGGCTGACGGCTTCACTCTTCCGCCCTTCAGGACCAGTGTCACCAACAACCTGTCCACCTGGCACCGGACCACCGGCAACCAGAAAACTCATCGCATCAGCCCAGTGACCACGTCCTGGCTTCGCATCGCTGCTGATGTCCGGCCCACGACCGAATTCAGTGGTTACCAGGACAAGCGTCGTCTTGAGCAGGCCAGATGAATTCAGGTCATCCAGAAGTGCAGCTATCGCCTGGTCAACAGGAGGCATCTTCTTCCTGCAGCCCTCAGCAAGATTTGTATGCATGTCCCACCCAGGTAGGTCAACAACGACGTACCGCATCCCCTGGGAAATCGCCTGTCGGGCAAGAAAGATGTGTTTGCCAGTTGAGTGATTGCCATAAGCCGTACGAATTCGCTCTTCTTCGGCAGTGAATGTCGTGAGTCGCCTAAACTGTGGACTTTCGAGAACGGCGTGAACACGATCCTGTTGTTCACGGAGGTCATCAACTGCTGCGTCAGGCTGTGTTTCACGAAGTCGCCGCAAAAGAGCCATTCGTTTCAGTGCGCCGGGAATTTCGTCTGATTCAGTTTTCCCAAGCGGCCCAAGGATTGGATACGAGCGGCAGCGTGATCCAAGTGCACCACTGTCATCCGCAAGATATGGAACAGCCGCATACCGGGGAAGTTTCGAGTTGAGCTGGTGCTGAAGCACTGCCCCGACGGATGGGGTCGAAAGGCGCGCGTCTTCTTTGAGTGTGTGAATGATTCGACTGGCAGCTTCATGTTCCGGATTGTGGTGGTGAAGCGATCGCAGAATCGTGAACGAATCGGCGCG
>CAJWGB010000123.1 GCA_913031625.1 uncultured Planctomycetaceae bacterium
GGGGCGAACGTATTTGCGAGACTCTCCCTGGCTCCCGCCGCCCGGCCGTCACGAAGAGACGAGGTTTCCTCCGTTTTTAAGGTCCTGCCAGGGATGGAACTTGAGGAATTGCGGGAGGTCGTCACACTTCGACCAACCATGTCACGGAGGAAGTTATGACTAAACCTGCCTATCGCCGCGTCCTGCTGAAAATCAGCGGAGAAAGTTTCTGCCGGGAAGGTGAATCCGGCATTAGTATGGCGGAAGTCAGCAGCATCTCGGAGCAAGTCAAAGAGGTTGCCAGCTCTGACGTTGAGCTCGCAATCGTCTGTGGCGGAGGCAACATTCTTCGCGGTAAACAGTTTGCAGAAGTCAGCGACACGATTATTCCCTCAACGGCGCATTACATGGGCATGCTGGCAACGGTGATCAATGCCCTGGCTTTGCAGGATGCCCTTGAGAGTGTTGGCGTCGCGACGCGAGTTCAAAGCGCAATCCGGATGGAAGGTGTGGCAGAACCCTTCATTCGTCGGCGGTGCATTCGCCACCTCGAGAAAGGCCGCGTTGTGATTCTCGCTGCCGGAACCGGAAGCCCATTCGTTACAACGGACACGGCAGCCGCCCTGAGAGCACGTGAGATTGACGCCGATGTGGTGCTAAAGGGAACAAAAGTGGACGGAGTTTACTCCGACGACCCGGTCAAGAATCCGCACGCCGTTCGGTACACGGACATCAGTTATCAGGAAGTGATCGAGCAGGACCTGCAGGTCATGGACGCACAGGCGTTTCACCACTGCATGGAGCACAAGCTGCCGATCATCGTCTTCAACTACAAGAAGGTAGGAAACATCGGTCGTGTCATTGCCGGCGAAAAGATCGGCACACGAGTCAGTGGAGTCCGTTCCGACGCCGCCGAATCAGAATAACCCCCTCATTACAGACCACCAGTTCGACCGCTGAGATAAAGAGGGCCCGACCTTTGCCGAAGGAACACGGAAGCCAACCTTAGCTGGACGCTAAGGCAACGAGGCTGAAGTGCTACTCAAAGCAACGAGGGCGCAGTCCAACAGAGGAGACCCATCATGCCAGAAGCAACATCTCCCGGCAGCCTGCCTGGAATCAAACTGTTCGACATGACCGGTCAGGTCGCCCTGATCACAGGCGGATCCAAGGGTCTGGGCACGGCGATGGCTGCCGGGCTGGCCTCTGCCGGCGCCAGTCTGGCGTTGGTCAGTCGCAACAGAGAGGAAGTTGATGATGCTGCGAATAAGATCGCGGAAGCATTCGGTGTAACCGCACGCGGTTATGTGGCTGACGTGACTGACGAAAGTGTCGTCAACGAGATGGTGGGCAACGTCCATGCAGATTTTGGGCGTATCGATGCATTGATCAACAATGCAGGCATCAACATTCGCGGCAGCATTGAAGAGCTCACTTACGAGGACTTTCAGGCAGTACAGAAAACGAATGTGGATGGAATCTGGCTTTGCTGTAAAGCGGTGATCCCTATCATGAAAGCTGCGGGATACGGGCGAATCGTCAATCTCGCGAGTACGCTCGGACTGGTGGGGCTCGCCAATCGAACGCCCTACACGTCCAGCAAGGGAGCCGTGGTCCAGATGACACGGGCGCTTGGACTCGAACTGGCTGCGGACGGCATCACGTGCAACGCGATCTGCCCAGGTCCGTTTCTGACCCCGATGAACATCCCAATTGCGGATTCAGAAGAGGCAAAGAAATTTATTATCGGAGCTGTTGCCCAGGAACGCTGGGGAGAACTGCAGGAGATCCAGGGCGCGGCGATGCTGCTTGCCAGCCCCGCCGCGTCATTTATGACGGGCAGCATGGTAACTGTAGACGGCGGGTGGACGGCTCGCTGATCGTCCTGAGATGCCGTAGACTGTACGCTGAAAGAAAGGCGTACTCTGAATGTTGTCTGAAGGGGAGTTCCCGACTGCAATTGCCGACTGGCAGGTGACTACCAGTGCGGAGCATGGCGAACATTGGACCACCTGCGTGGTCGAACGGAAGGGTGTCTCTGGAGATCTGACTGTGTTCGCTCGAGGCGTCACAGATTCGGAAGCGTTTCGCGCTGCCTTTCGTCGAGACGTCGCACTGCTGTCCGGGATTGACCATCCTCACCTGCCGCGACTCATGGATCATGGCGAGTTTGCAGGACAGTTCTTCTGTGTGTTCGCCCAGGCGCCCATCACCCGACTGTCGGCGATGCTGAATGAGCCACATGCATTTGACGAGCGAGTCGATGTCATCTGGCAGATTGCCTCAGCCATTCAGCAACTGCATAACGCAGGCCTGACACACGCCCGGCTGGCTGCCGAGAACATTGCCGTGTCCGATCAGCTCCGAACCACCCTGATCGCCCCCTGCCGATCAGACTGGGTGGCAACAGGAAAAAGCAGTGAGCAGACGTTTCCGCAGCGTATTAAGTGCGACCTGAATGAGCTCGCAGACCTGCTCGACCTGACAGCTGAGGCAATTGTGACGCCTGAGCCAGCCCCACAGGAAGTGAGCACGGCGCTTTCCACGATGGCCACGGAGCTGCGACAGGGACGAATGATCGCACGGGATGTCCAGGGCAGACTGGGAGACCTGCTGCTGAAACAATCAGGCGACGGAATGGAGATGATCGATGATCGGACGGGACAGTACCTGTCCCGAAGATCCATCGTAGATGAACTGTTTGAAGAAACAGAACCGCAGAGTGTCCAGCCGGCTGAAGAACATCAGACCTCGCTCCCCAGGTGGATCATTCCTTTACTCGTCACGATCACACTGTTGCTTATCGCGTGGTTCGCCACACGATAAGCAGTGAGGTGTTCAGCGCGGACGTTGAGAATACGCAATGAGACCTGAGGGATACCCGGCCCTGACGCAGGCTACGATTCAATCACGTTCGCAGACTCGATAATCACGGGTTCACCGGGACGGTCACCGCCATCGGTCGCCACAGAACCAATCTTACTCACGACACTCATACTGTCTTCATCAGCAGTCCTGCCGAAAGCCGTGTATTGATTATCCAGATAGGAGTGGGTCCCGAGGCAGATGAAGAACTGCGAACCTGCTGAGTTGGGGTCGGTACTTCGAGCCATCGACAGAACGCCGGCAATGTGAGGCGTGCTGTTGAATTCCGCGTCAATGTTGTAGCCTGGCCCGCCCGTTCCGGAACCAGCCGGACAACCGCCCTGGATCATGAAGCCGCTGATGATGCGGTGAAAAGTCAGTTCGTTGTAGTAACCAATCTTTGTCAGCGCCAGCATGTTGGCGCAGTGCCCCGGAGCGACATCCGGGAGCAGATCCAGCAGGATCCGGCCGTGGTTGGTGTTCAGTTCAATCTGATACGTCTTGTTTGCGAAGTCGAGAGTCTTGATTGCCTCTTCAACTTCCGGCTTGTAATTCTTGGTCATGGGTCTGTTCTGCAGTAGGAAGCCATCGAAGCCGGAAGGATGGCGGATCGAGATCAGTCTGACAACCGGGAGGAACTGATTCCTTCATTTCGGTCGCTCTTTGCCACTTTTGCCGGAGGTAGCAACTCTTCAACTGTCTTGCCCTTAGCGCTCAGCATTGTGCCGGCTCCAAAAGCCCCCAGCACTGACTTGTCAAAATTCAGTTCACGCCGCACAACGCGTCCCCTGGCGATGTCAAACTGAATCGTGCCCTGAGGAGTTGCCTGCAGCAACTGGCTCTTCACCTGCACAGAGACGACGGGAGACATGACTGATGTGGAGACAGTGATATGTGCGATCCCGTCTTCGACTTTCGTGAGCCGATGAGTTCTCAGCAGGCGGATGGTTCGATTTACTTTGGTGGTCAACCGAACTTCGACTTCCAGAGTTGACTTCCATGTGTCGCCGATGCGAACCTCATTCTGAGGAAGCAGAACCATGAAACAGGCGCGACCTTTTTCAGGTGCAATCTCAACACCCTCCTTATCAAGTTTGATGCCGGCGGCTGACAGTTCAAATTCTGGCGCAACACCGCGCAGCTTTCGAGCGGCGGCCTGATACAGCCGCGGCACTTCCTTCAGCGTCATGGACGAATCGAAGACGATGGGATCTAGGTCACCTGACTTCAGTTCCATGTGGACTTTTTCGAACTGCATCGTGGCTGATGCATCCCCGTTCTTCCTGACGTCTGTGACCTGAAAACGACGCTTCTGCATGACTGTTGAAATATCAATCTTCCGCTGGTTCTCACCTACGGCCTCCTGAGTCATTGTCTGAGTCGTCTGATAACGGAGTTGCTCCCCGTCTTTGAACTGATAACGAAGCAGGTAGGACTCGCCCTGTTTCTCTCCTGAGTCAGCAGCCGTGAAAAACTCGACATCGTCTTCCAGATAAGTTGCCTTCGGGAGAGTCCTGCCACCGTCATCGTTTTTGTCGGGAGCCGCGGCGGAGGACTTCTCAACCGAGCCGCCCTTCACTTCGCCGTCCTGGGGAGCCTTCTGAGTCGGATCATCCGTGATGGGTGAGGCCAGCAGCGAGAACATCAGCAGTGCGTTGAGAGAGAGAGTCATCCTTGAATCTCCGAACCGGGGCTAAAACGGGCCGCGCAAGGTACCAGATTCTGTGGATTGACCGCGACCCCGGTTTCGGAGCCAGTTACTCGAGAATTTCCGCCAGCGCCTCGTAACGAAATTCCATGCCTTCCTCGAGCGATTCACGGATTCGGGCTTCTGTCATCACATAGCCCACCATGCCTCCCGGAGGTTCAAAGTCGATGATGTCAGTCAGCACGCAGCCCGACTCTGTCTCCTCAATCGTCTGAGTATGGACCCATGATCGGGTGGGCCCGTCAATCTGCTCCGCCACGATTCGATCATGGTCAGCAACCGTATAGCGGTGCTTCATGGTCTGCTTCAGGCCATATGCAGAAATCTGAAACTCAATTTCTGTATTGGCAGCAACGATCTCCGGAGCAGAGATCACTGTCAGCTGCAGATCCGGGTTACTGATTGTAGGCAATTTGCCTGTTTGTCCCAGATATTCACGCAGAACGGCAGCGGAGCACTTGAGTTCAGTGGAAGTGGTAAACTGCGGCATGATATCTCCGGATTCAGAGCAAATTCGGCCCATAACGGCCGATCTGATTTAAAGTGGCCATTTTTCAGCGCGCTAAAAAGGGCGTCTGATTCCGTGTCAAAATGACTCTGGACCACGGTATACTTTGGACTGAGTCGAATTCTGTACAGAATTTCCGTTAAAGGGTATGCGGCCGGTACGTCTTTTGAAGGATTCCCTTCATTCCAGCGTCGCTGAGCACTCCTCTCATCTGCCAACATCTCTGACATCTCGGCATGACTGAAGTTGTTTCTGAATCTCGTTCAGAATCAGGAGTCGATGACTCCAGCGCCTTGGTTGCGCCAGAGCCGCAGTCGACGGACGTCCCGCCCGAAGAGACACCGATACTGGAAGATAATACGGCCGAGATTCCCGAGCCCCAGACGGACACTCCTCAGCCTGAACTGATCAAAGAGGAACCGCCGGAGCCCGAAATCGCGAAGGACGCGGGCGATGCGACTGGGTCAGGTGATGAACCGCAGGGCATCATGAATGAGGTCCGCCAGCGAACATCCAAACGCAGGCGGCGACGAGGCGTTCCACCGGGCTGGACCATCTGGCTGGCAAAGCAATCTGAAAAGGGGCGCACCTTTTTCTCTCATCAGCTTCCCGCATGGATGATGTCTAACCGGGAGCAGTTGATCAGTTACCTCACCAGTTTTGCGGTCCTTAGCTTCATCTGCATGCTGATGGCACTGTGGGTGATGCCACCGGTGAGCACCGAAGAACTCTTCTCCATCATTGCAGGACCCATCGAACCGAAGCCCGAAGGGCCGCTGGTTGTTGAAGTGGAATCCACTCAGCAGCCCGAGGACATTACCGAGCTGAATCTGAACAGCACAATGAAGGAACTGCTGGCAGACGACAACGACGGCCAGGAGAACTTCGAACTGGACATGGATGAACGCCAGATGACGCTGGAACTGGACGCTTCGGATCTGGACATCGAGCGAATGTTCCGCAAGGGCGAGTTTGGCGGGCGATCAACCACAGGCAAGAGAACGGCGATTCAAAAATATGGTGGAAGTGCTGAAAGCGAACGTGCCGTCAACATTGGACTCCAGTGGCTGAAGAAGACACAGCAGAAAGATGGCTCCTGGCACTTCGGCAAAGTGGGTGACGGTGCTGATCCCGGTGGCTACCGCCGCACTGAAGTTGGTTCGACATCTATGGCACTACTCTGTTTTCTGGGTGCTGGACATACCCACAAGAAACCAGGGCCGTACAAAGACACAGTGTTTAAGGGCCTGAAGTACATTGGGTCACAGGTTCAGGAAGTCAGCGGAGGTGCTGATCTTCGTGGTGTCATCGACGGACGAAATCCGGGCATGTATGTTCAGGGGCTGGCTACGATCTGTGTCAGCGAAGCATATGCGTTGGAACGCCGGGACAAGGACCTGCGCAAAGTAAGCGACATGGCCGTTTCCTTTATTGAGCGTGCACAGGATCCTTTCGGTGGTGGCTGGAGATACTCGCCTCGCGACCCCGGTGACACATCAGTTGTTGGCTGGCAGGTCATGGCTCTGCAGAGTGCCCGCGCGGGCGGGATCCGGGTCTCTTCAAAAACACTTCGCAACGTCCGAGAGTACCTGCAGGATGCTCAGGGCGACTCAGACGGCTCGACCTACAAGTACACACCCGACGCCGGAGGCGCATCCAATACGATGTCTGCTGTTGGATTACTGTGCCGCATGTACATGGGATGGCGAAAGGATCACAAGGGACTTGAAAAGGGGGTCAATCGACTTTCTGCCGTCGGCCCCAGCAAGAACAACATGTACTACAATTACTATGCCACACAGGTCCTGCATCACTGGGGGGGTGATCTGTGGAAGAAGTGGAACCTCAAGATGAGGGAACAGCTGATTCGTACCCAGATCACCGAAGGACCAGCCAAAGGCAGTTGGAAACCGACCGACAACCATGGTCGGACCGCCGGTCAGATCTACCAGACGGCACTGTGTATCCTCACCCTGGAAGTCTACTATCGACACCTGCCGATGTATCAGGAACTGGATAAGTCAGTTAAGACGGCCACGACCTCAACGGAAAAGTGATCGCGAAGCTGAGCCCTGAGACTTCGACGTCCACAGGGAACACGGCGGTGAAACGTCAGCCCACAACACACCGCAGCTAAAGTCATGAGACTTTGCACTGGCTCCTGGAATAAGGGCCAGACTTCTGATGCAGTTCTCTGCACCGACGCGGCCTGTTGAGATAATCCGTCAGGTTAATGCAGACCCATCGTCGCTGACGGCATGCTCACTCTGAGAATCAGCGGCATCGTGCCGGGCGTCTGACCTCGGGTCAGCGACGCGAACTCGTGGATCAGCAGCCAGGCGACCTGCCAAAGAATCAAAAAATCCAGCAAGTGACATCATTGGCGGACACTGCAACACCCAGACCCCAATCAGATGCAGGCCAGATGCAGGCCAGATGCAGGCCATTCGTAATTGCCACCAGCAGAAAGGCATCAACCGGCAAAGCAGCCGGACATCACATACGTGTGGCAGGTAGCGCGTCACCCGCGAGCGTTTCGCCAGCCTGGTCTGGAGGTGAACAGGGATCAGTCATCCATCCCAGAGAGGATTACCATCGCTGGTCGACACAGATGTTATTGAACAGTGAACCCTGAAGTCCATTGATTCATGAGACCTGGCCGTCGAAGGGTCCGTCCTGTCGATGTGAGTTTCTTCGATGCATGCGTACAATGTCGATGCCTTCTTCTCCGCAGGACAACATACATGCTCCGTTTAGTCTCAACATTTCTGTTTGTGGCCGCTGCATCAACGCTTCATGCAGACCGGCCCAACATCATCATCATCCTTGTCGACGACATGGGATATTCGGATATCGGGTGCTACGGAGGAGAAATCGAGACGCCCAATCTTGATCAACTCGCGAGCAACGGACTGCGATTTACGCAATTCTACAACTGCGGGCGGTGTTGCCCGACGCGGGCCAGCCTGATGACCGGACGTCACCCGCATCAGGTGGGAATCGGCCACATGACAGAACCGCCAGGCAGCCCCCTTGGAATTGCCGGCCCGTACCAGGGTTACCTCAATGACAACTGTGTCACGATTGCTCAGGTTCTGAAAGCTGCCGGCTACCACACACTAATGACCGGCAAGTGGCACCTCGGTCATGAGCGTCAGGACTGCTGGCCGCTCCAGCGAGGCTTCGATCGCTTCTATGGCGGTCTGAGCGGGGCGTTTAACTATTTTCGCCCAGGCGGTGGCCGTGGCATGAGCAACGGTAATCGGACAGTTGAAACTGACGACTCATTCTACGCAACAGATACCTTTACCAGGGTCGCATGTGACTACATCACCGAAGTCACCCAGGAGGATGATCAACCTTTTTTTCTGTATCTGGCTTACAACGCTCCCCACTGGCCACTCAATGCCAAAGTAAGAGACTTTGAGAAGTACAGAGGCACTTACAGGGCCGGGTGGGAATCACTGATGAAGACGCGGCTCACGAAGCAGAAGAAGATTGGACTGTTCTCCGAAGACATTCAACCGGCTCCGCATGTGGGTCCGAAATGGGACTCGCTGTCAGAGCAGCAGCAGAATGACCTCGACGCGATCATGGCCGCCTACGCAGGCTGCATCGACTCCATCGATCAGAATATCGGCCGCCTGACCAGCCACCTGAAGGAACTCAAACAGTTCGACAACACAGTGATCTTCTTTCTGTCTGATAACGGTGCCTGTCAGGAAGGCGGGACGCTGGGCAAAGGTAGTGAGGAAATGGTGCGTCACCCACCACTGGAGACAGTTCAGGGGGTCCGGCAGGGACTCGCATGGGCCAACGCCAGTAACACGCCATTTCGACTGTATAAACACTTCGTCCACGAGGGTGGCGCGTGCACGCCCATGATCGCATCATGGCCCTCCGGTATTCCCCCTGGGGATGCCGGATCGTTTGTTCGCCAGTATGCGTGCCTGCCGGACTTCATGGCCACCTGCGTTCAACTCGCTGAAACGGAGTACCCGCAGAACGTGCCCCCATGCGAAGGGGAATCAATTCTCCCATTGCTCAGGGGCAGTCGTGAGCCCGTCCACGTGGAACCGTTCTACTGGGAACATGAAGGCAACGCAGCCATGCGCTGGGGGAAGTGGAAACTGGTACGCGAATACGAAAAGCCTTGGGAGCTGTTTAATATCAGCAAAGACCGCACTGAGATGCAGAATCTCGCTGCCAGCCATTCTGAGAAGAAGAATGAGATGATTCAGATGTGGACTGCGTGGGCGAAGAAGAATGGAGTCGCATTTCCCAAACGCTTCAACATGTACCAGTTTCTAAATCAGAAGAAGAAGACAGAGCAAAAGCAAAAGAAGTAGCTCAGCGTTATCCGGCCTTCCGCAGCTTTGAAACAATCCGCTCGAAGTCATTCGTTGAATCGAAGTGAATGACAATCTGACCCGCGTCTTTTTGTTTGAGGCGAACTTCCACTTTTGCCGCCAGCCTGTCGCGCATCTGGTTCTGAAGCGAAATGACGTGCTCAGTCAACTCGGGAGGCTCTGGTTTCTTCTTTGGAGCATCGCCTTTCAAAATGGCCCGAACAGCCTCTTCGGTTTTTCGAACAGACAGCTGCTGCTGTTCAATCTGCCGAGCCAGTTCAATCTGTGCACTTTCCGTCAGCGGAAGGAGTGCTCTGGCATGGCCGCCTGAGATTCGTTCCAGCCGGACAGCCTGCTGAATCTGGTCCGGCAGTTCGAGCAAACGCATCATGTTACTGATAGTCGCTCGATTCATGCTTAGCTGACGAGCAAGGTCCTCAACCGTGCCTCCGAACTGCTCAAGGTATTTTCGAAAAGCCAATGCTTTGTCGATCACGTTGAGGTCTTCGCGCTTCAGGTTTTCTTCCAACGCCGCCTCGCAGACCTGTTGATCCTCAAGCTCAACAACGCGACAGGGAATTGACTCCAGTCCGACCTGCTGAGCGGCACGCCAGCGACGTTCACCAGCCACAAGCTGATACGTGTCGCCGGTAGCGCGGACGAGGAGCGGCTGCAGGATTCCGTGCTTACGAATACTTTCCGCCAGTTGATCGATCGCGGCCTGATCAAACTCGCGGCGCGGTTGATACGGATTCCGGTCAATCAGATCGACTGAGATCTCATCCTGCTCCGGAGAGTGCAGTCGGATGGCGGGCTCTGCGGCAGGTTCTGCCGAACTTCCAAGCAATGCATTCAGCCCACGGCCGAGACGACGTCGCGAACCTGAATCGGATCCCTGTTTAGATTGTGCTTCTGCCATGTCGGAGTCTTCTGTTTCCTTATTTTTCTGCGGTCCGGTCGTGGCACCACAGGGTCTGCGCAGAGTCAGCGCATGAATGTGCCACACTGTATATCGGCACAATCGATCGAATCGATCCAGTCGACAGAGTCAAACTTACCCCACCATTTTCACATGTGGGCGGGACTGGTATCAGGGAGTGTGGGCAAAGCTGAGATTGTGGACGCGATGCGCGGAGTGGGAAAAACTCCGCATTGATGGCGTGCCTCAGTTATCGAGGAGTTAACGAGGGTCTCACCAGTTCAGATAAAACGCATCCTCTGGCCCAGAGGCCTCTTTGCATCGCTGATCTATATCACGGGGATATTCCTGCTCACGCACATTCCCCCTGCTGGAATCAAAGACGCGCCGTTCTCCAGGTATTCAGTCATGTTCTGGATCGACAGAATAATTCAGCGTGTGCTGAACGCCGGCCTTGCCCGTCCGGTTGGCTTGTGTCCTGTTTCCTGTAAACAGAGACGCTCAAAACACCATGGACGACGTCTCGTCTATGCGTATCGCTGCACTGATGGTAATCATGATCGGAGTCGCATTTATTGATGAGTACACACAGCCGTTCTTTGGGCGGCGGTTTGAGGTCCTCAACATTGCAGCCGACTTTGCCGGGATAATGCCTGGCATCTGCCTGTTTCTGATGGCAAACGAAGCTCGACACCAGCTTCCGAATCGCGAGTGGTGACCTGTCAGCTGCAAACTGAGTTACATCAGAACAGAAAGTAAAACCATGCCGAGACATGTCGTCCTGAGCGCTCTTGCCGCCGGCTGGACTGCGTCCGGGCTGCTCCTGGCCGCATGCCTCTGTTGATTCCATTGATGACCAGGCAGCCCATGACCAGGCAGCCCATGACCAGGCAGCCCATTCGCAAAGCCTCCCACAGTGCCATTCTTAAACTGAGCGGCCTCATGATGGTTGCCGGCCCCGCGTTCTGTCTCATGACAATGACGCTGGCGGGGGAGCAGACTGCTCAGCCAAAATACGCACAGTATGAATCGGACGCAACTAATCAGTTGGCTGCCGAAGAATCAGCCTCGAGGCGATAGATTCAGCAGCAGACTGCCGTCCGGATGCAGATCATCCGGGAAACACGATCGATTGCCAAAAACAGGTCGTGTTCGCTTCGGAATCATCGCGAAGAGACTACAATTGGGGCTAAATCGCCGGACGTTGGTGACACCACGTCCGGTTCTTTTTTTGCCCGTCTGAGGCGGCCATCAAAACCATTCCAAAGTGAGTTGATCCGTGCCCGTAACATCAGTGATCGGACTACAGTGGGGCGACGAAGCCAAAGGAAAAGTCGTCGATCTGCTGACCGAAAAGCATGAAATTGTCGTGCGATATCAGGGCGGCAACAACGCCGGACACACAGTTAAGTTTGGCGGCAACACGTACAAACTAAGCCTGCTGCCCACGGGAATCCTGCACTCGCATGTTCGGTCGGTGATTGGGCCTGGTGTTGTCATCAATCCCAAAGCCATTCTGACCGAACTGGACAGTCTGGCCGCCGGCGGAGAAGACTGTTCGTCGCGTTTGATGATCAGTGATCGGGCTCACGTGATCTGCCCATGGCACCTGCTGGAAGAAGCTGCGTTCGAAGCCAGCCGCGGCGATGCGAAGATTGGAACCACGAAACGAGGCATCGGTACCTGTTACCGAGAAAAGGTGGGTCGTTTCCATGCCATTCGCATGGGCGATCTCGTGTTGAAAGACGTCTTTGCGGCAAAAGTACGCGAGATCGTCCCCATCAAACAAAAGATCCTTAACGCTCTCGATCCTGACGTCGAGCAGATGGACGCGGATCAGATCATCGAAGACTACACCGCCTGCGCTGACCAGCTGCGAGACAACGTCGCAGACACAACGGCATGGCTGCTGGATGCTCTTGACGAAAAGAAGAACATCCTGTTCGAAGGAGCTCAGGGAAGCCTGCTTGATGTCGACCACGGGACCTTTCCATTCGTCACCTCGTCAAACAGCTCCGGATGTGGAATCCACAGCGGAAGTGGGATTCCTGAACGAGCAATTGACCAGATGATTGGCGTTGCAAAGGCGTATACGACCCGGGTCGGTGGTGGCCCTTTCCCAACAGAACTCGACAATGAGATCGGTGAGCAGATTCGTGTTGCTGGAAACGAGTTTGGAACGGTAACCGGACGGCCGCGCCGCTGCGGCTGGCTGGATTCCGTCGCCACGCGGTACAGCGCTCGCATCAGCGGAGTGGACTGCATTGCAATTGCTCTGCTGGATGTCCTGAGTGGTCACGAAGAACTCAATATCTGCGAGGCCTATAACATCAACGGAACTGTCACTCGAGACCTGCCTGCTCGCTCTGAGGATCTGGCTGATGCGAAACCTGTGCTGCGACCAGTCCCCGGATGGCAGGAAGATATCACCGGTATTCGTCGGTTTGAAGACCTGCCGGAGAATGCTCAGAAATATGTTCGCACAGCAGAAGGTCTGATTGGCAGCCCGGTGAAAATCGTGTCCGTGGGTCCGGACCGCGAGCAGACAATTCATCTGGATTGAAGCCGCCGAAGACGTTGGCTTCAATAGACGAGTTCGTGGATCGGAGGACCAATCCCGCAACTTCGCCAACACCTTCCTCTTTCGGTGCCACCATGAGAAGCCGGATAATTGCGGCCGTTATCAGTCTTGCTCTGACGAGTACATCGGCCACGGCAGATGAACCGCCTGAAACGACAGATCTGGTCACGCCCGAAATGACCGAAGGAGCTCCTGCTGCCGGTCGACGTGTTCGACAGGTGGCACCTGAATACAGGGGAACACAGGTTTATCACGCGCTGTACCTCCCAACAGACTGGAAACCAGATGGCAGGTATCCGGTTATCATTGAGTATACGGGGAACAAATTCCCGGCCTGTGGTTCGACAGGTGAAGTAAAAGGTGCCAATCTCGGGTATGGCTGGACTGGCGGCAAGGGCTTCATTTGGGTCTCAATGCCCTATATTCAGGAAGGCCGCAAAGAAAATGCGGTGACGTGGTGGGGCGACAAACAGGCCACAGTGGATTACTGCAAGAAGAATGTTCCGAGGATCTGCAGGCAGTTTGGCGGCGACCCTAAGAATGTCTTCATCTGCGGCTTCTCGCGTGGCGCAATCGGAGCAAGCTACATCGGACTGGCGGACGATGACATCGCCGGACTATGGAAGGGCGTCATGACCCACGATCACTTCGATGGACATCGCAAATGGGGCTACCCGGAGAGTGATCGCGAATCTGCATTGAAGCGTCTGGCCCGGCTGAAGGGCCGCCCCGTGCTTGTCTGTGGTGGAGCAAACGAGTTTCTTCAGGAACACCTGGAACTCGCCCAGTTCACGTTTCTTCGCCCACCTGTGGCGGAGATTTTCACGATCCCGGATGGGAAGGTCATCCACCCACACACGGATCTGTGGATGCATCGCTCAAGCAAATACCGAGACGATGCCAGAGAGTGGCTCAGGCAGGTACTCACCCGCTGAGCTCCGGAAAAAATCTGAAAAGACTTGAGTCTTTTTTTCAGATAGTCGGGCGAGAAGGTAAGTAAACCGCAGCAAACACAGGGTTTGCGCCGTTTCCGGCCGGATCAAAACACGTATTGACCCAATTCGCCGATTGCCATTATTTTCCCCGAGTCGCGTTCGCGGCTTCATTCTGTCTCTCCTCTCCGAATACATCAGACGCTGTCACTGCGGAACTCTCAGAACCGCCCGCACAGTGTTCACCATTCGATCTCTCACCTCCCTCACCTGTCGCGCATCGTCTGACTGGCGGCAGTCCAATGGAGTCTCTCTCATGAAACGCCTCTTGAAGTGTTGTGCCGGTCTGCTTCTGATCACCTCAATGAGCGGCTGCTGCCTGCTCGGATACGGCTATGGAGCCGGTTATCCTGGATTTGGTGGTCCTGGTGGTAACTGCGGGTGCAACACGGGCTATGGTGCCTACGCTCCGGGCGGCCCAACTGCATTTGCTCCGGCCCCCACAACGGCCTACGCACCAACCTATCCGGTCGCGATGGAAACCATCCCGACTGTGCACAACTGACAAATTGACCGGACCGGTCACACGGAGACTCTCCGTAGACGAAGCTTTCTTCGTCTCCTCCGTTCGAAGCACCGAGCGACTCACTCCCTTCGAGTCGCCCGGTGCTTCTCTTTTGGGAGTCTTACAGACGCAGTTACAAACGCCCGTCGGCTACCCTGAGTTTTCCGGATCCTCTGTGGTGAAATGCATTGAGACAGATTACCACATCTTAAAAAATGGCAGGGTGGGCACCACGCACGAAATATCGGTGGTAACGTAGACGTAAGCGGTGGACGATGCCCACCCTACTGCGACTGCGAGACACTGTCTGCGATACGCGAGACTCTGTTTGCCATACGTTCGTTGGTTGCCATACGCTCGCTGGTTGCTCCGCGACCTCTGTGGTGAAACGCACGGAGGCTCACCACCACGGAGGACAGAGAGAAACACAGAACTTCAGTGAAGAGTCTCTACTCTGCAGGCACCGGAGGGCGGTGACGCTCGATCTGTGCCTTGAAATCGCCCAGACTGTGCCAGTGAAGTGGCCGGCTGAGGTCCACCTCCGTGATGGCAATGCTGCCCCACTCTTTCGCCTGAGACATCACACGGCCATCGTGTCCGTAGATCCCCGTGATCATCCAGTCATTGGCAGCATCTGTGTATGTGCTGCTGACCACATAGACATGGTTCTCACAAGCTCGCGCGGCTCCCAGCATCGGATTGCAGCCCCATACGGGCCAGGCGATCACTTCGGCACCATTCTTTGACAGCTGCCTCGCCACTTCGGGGAAGAATCCGTCATAACAGATCATCATTCCGACTTTGCCAAAGGACGTTTCAAAGACGGGGTATGAATCGCCGGGCGTGAGCCCACCCTCAATCTCTCCTCGTGGCAGTGTGACCTTGCGATACTTTCCAATCAGCCGTCCATCCGGCCCCAGCAGCACGGAAACGTTGTAAACGAGGTGACCGTCACGTTCGAGGATACCGGCCACGATATGGGTGCTGTGCTTCTTCGCCAGCTTTCCGAAATATTCGGTCGACGGCCCAGGCACCGGTTCGGCACATTCCACATAGCTCATGCCCGTTCCAAAGAACGTCAGTGTTTCGGGCAGCACAATCAGATCAGCCTTCTGTTTTGCAGCATCTGCAACCAGTGGTGCAAACAATTCACGTTTGTCTGCAGACGTCTTTCCTTCACGAGGACGATAATGAATGGCTGCCAGCCTGACCTTGCGTGGCGCAGGAGCTGCGACCCGTTTCAGACGGACGTTCGACCAGTCGACCTGAGAATGAGGCGCCCCCCAGCGAAAGTGCAGTTCGACGCGAGCCACCCTTGCTGTAGAAGGTGCCCGATACAGCCCTTTGACTTCTGTCCACTCGCCGTCAGTCTGGCCATCCACTGGAAACTCCGGCTCCGCGCGGGGCCTTGTGCCCGGACGGTATGAGGCAAAGGAAGGTTCATCCCGAGTCACAGTCGTTCGTTTCTCGGTCAGCCAGATAATCCGAACGGGGGCCGTTCGACGGACGAGGCCCCGCTCAACTCCCTGCGTTCGGCGACTGGCTGAAAACTGGTAATACTCACCCGGCTCAACCGCCAGGTGAGCCACCCAGCTGCCACTGAGTCCGGAGCGTTCATCTGCCTTCAACGTCAGAACGGATCCTTTGAGACTCTCAAAGTGCGGAGCAATCTCAGGTCTTGGGCTCTCGAACTTCCACTCGATCCCGGAGGCAAACAGCGACCGAACGAAAAAAACAATCAGCAGGCCGGACAGCATTCGCATGACAGCTCCTCAGATGGGTGTGATGGGACATTGTTTCCCGCCAATGAATCATGTGCAAGCTGCCGGGGTGATCCAGCGAGGTATATCGTCGGCCAGAGCAGGCCGGAGCCAGCGAAGCGAGGTCCGGCGTTCACGACCGGATCCACCAGTCAAGCTGTAAGAAAAACGCCCGCATCACTCGAATGATGCGGGCGTCTCTATTGTTGCTGGTGGAACGCTCTGGTTCACCTCGCTATGGTGCAATACGCCTGACTGTGCCGGACTTCGTCGCTTTGCTCCTGACGCCGGCGTGTATCTTCAGCCTTTCATTGCCTGCTGCATGGCTTCGCCCATGCCGGCCGGGCTGTCGGACACGACAACTCCAACTGCACGCAGAGCTGTCATTTTTTCGGCCGCAGTTCCGCCGCCCCCTGAAATGATGGCTCCCGCATGTCCCATGCGTTTTCCCGGAGGAGCCGTCTGACCGGCAATGAATCCGGCAACCGGCTTTGTCACATTCGACTGAATGTACTCTGCTGCTTCCTGCTCGGCGCTTCCTCCGATCTCGCCAATCATCAGGATGCCGTCTGTGCCGGGATCATTCTGGAACAGCTCCAGCAGGTCGATGTAGTTGGTTCCTGCGATTGGGTCACCGCCGATTCCAACGGCCGTGCTCTGGCCCATTCCCACGCGACCGAGTTGCCACGCTGCCTCATACGTAAGCGTGCCGCTCTTGCTGATGATGCCAATGGAACCGGGCGTATGGATGTAGCCGGGCATAATACCGATCTTGGCAACACCGGGTGTGATCACTCCGGGACAGTTAGGTCCGACGAGTCGTGCACTGGACCCCTTCATAGCTTCGCGAACTTTGATCATGTCGCGAACCGGAATTCCTTCGGTAATGGCCACGATCAGGTCCATGCCCGCATCAGCAGCTTCAAGGATCGCATCCGCACAGAACGGAGGAGGCACAAACACCATGGAGGTATTCGCGCCCGTTTGATCACGTGCTTCTGAGACGGAATTGAAGACAGGAAAGCCATCGACTTCCGTGCCCCCTTTTCCGGGAGTCACTCCACCTACGAACACACCGGTGTCCGGCTGACACTCCTGAGCGTATTCGCGGCACTTCTGACTATGGAACAATCCGGAGTTTCCGGTGATGCCCTGACAGATAACTTTTGTCTCTTTGGTTACAAGAATGCTCATAGATCTGCTTTGACTACGTTGAAGTCCAAAGGGAATGACTGGGAGAAACGAGCGGCATTAGCCGAGAGATGCCACAACTTTCTGAGCAGCATCCGTAAGGTCGGAGGCTGTGATGATGTCGCGGTCACACCCGTCGAGCATTTCACGAGCCTTCTCCACATTGGTTCCTTCCAGCCTGACAACCAGAGGAACATTGATTCCCACTTTCTCGTAGGCTTCAAGCAGCGCTTCCACGATCACGTCGCACCGCATAATGCCGCCGAAGATATTTACAAGGATGGCCTTTACGTTTTCATCCGACAGAATGATTCGAAAGGCC
>CAJWGB010000124.1 GCA_913031625.1 uncultured Planctomycetaceae bacterium
TCCTTCTTCGCCCGCATCCTGTCGCTGACAAGCTTCAAGTAGCATCCCGTCCGGATCGGAAGCGACAGCCATTCTGGTTGAACGATCTGCGACGACGCTGGGTTCCCAGTGCCAAGGAAAACTGGAGTTCGCTAACTCAATTAGTTCGTCATAGCTGAGAGAAGAAAGATTTCGGAGGCTATCATTCATAGATCATTTTCTTGATTCGTTAAGCCAAGATGCTACCTCAGCAGCAAAGTAGGTCAGAATGCCGTCGGCACCGGCTCGTTTGAAGCAGAGCAGGCTCTCCAGCATCACTCTGTCTCCGTCCAGCCATCCATTGGCGGCGGCCGCCTGCAACATCGCGTACTCGCCGCTGACCTGGTAAACGAATGTCGGCACCTGGAATGACTCTTTGACACGTTGAACGATGTCGAGATACGGCATTCCGGGCTTGACCATCACCATGTCCGCTCCTTCGTTAATGTCCAGCGCAACTTCGCGAAGTGCTTCATCAGTGTTGGCCGGATCCATCTGGTATGTTCGTTTGTCACCTTTGCCGAGGTTACCAGCGGATCCAACGGCATCACGAAATGGGCCGTAGAACGCGGATGCATATTTTGCGGAGTAGGCCATAATCTGCACTCGATCATGGCCGGCGGCATCGAGTGCCTCGCGGATTCTTCCGACCCGTCCGTCCATCATGTCGGAGGGAGCAATGATGTCGCAGCCGGCGTCCGCCTGGACGACCGCCTGTTTTGTCAATACGTCGAGGCTCTGGTCGTTGTGGACATATCCATCACGGATAACTCCGTCCTGGCCGTGTTTCGTGTATGGGTCGAGCGCGACGTCGGCGACAAGGCCGATCGAAACATTGGCCTGTTTGATTGCCCGCATCGCTCGGTTGATCAGATTGTCAGGGTTGACCGCTTCGTCTCCGTCTTCCGACTTGGCTTCTGCCGGAGTCACCGGAAAGATGGCCAGTGCAGGAATCCCGAGGTCTGCCGCTTTCTTTGCTGTCTCGACAAGTCGATCAATCGTATGGCGAAATACACCGGGCATGGACGGAATCGGCTCCAGTTCGCCCGCTCCTTCTCGAACGAACACCGGGAGAATAAGGTCTGCCGCCGTGAGACTGTTCTCGCGCACCATGTCGCGAGACCAGTCGGTCTGGCGGTTTCTTCGCATGCGTGTGGCGGGAAATGCGCCGCCGGGGAAGGGGTTACTCACAGTGTTTCCAGTCTGAATGCGGGCAAAAGAACAGGATGCATTGTAGAGCGGGAAAATCAGGGGACAAATCGAGGCAGGAAAGCGAGCAAAAACGGCGGTTTCATCCCGAACCAGACCTCACGATTCGGGTCCGCGGGAATCGGAGAGAAAAAGCAAATCTCAACATCAAACAGGTCGCTGCCTCTGATACGATCCGCCGCTTCAAATCCGGCGTCTGGCCAGTCCATGCCGGAAACCGCTTGCATCAGCTCCTGTGCCGCTTCTCGTGAACTCGGGACGGCTCAAACGCCCCCAATGTCCGGGGTGTTGTCCCAACCTTTTTTCCAGGCCGGACTGTTCAATGTCCACTGCAACCACACTCAACGAAAGCGATGGAATCATCCGTCGTACTGATATCCGAAACATCGCCATCATTGCGCACGTTGACCATGGCAAGACGTCACTGGTGGACTGCCTGATTCGGCAGAGCGGCATGTTTCGTGAAAACCAGCAGATGCAGGAGTGTCTGCTCGACAGCAATGATCTTGAGCGTGAACGAGGCATTACGATTCTCGCCAAGAACATCGCCATGATGTACGAGGGTGTTCGCATCAATGTCATCGACACTCCTGGACACGCCGACTTTGGCGGAGAAGTGGAACGCGTTCTGAAGATGGCAGACGGAGCTCTTCTGCTCGTCGATGCTTTCGAGGGACCTCGGCCTCAGACCCGATTCGTTCTGCAGAAGGCTCTGGAAAACGGTCTAAAACTGATGGTCGTAATCAACAAGATTGACCGTCCGGACTGCCGCCCTGATGAAGTTCTCTCCGCGACTTTTGATCTGCTTGTGGAATTGGGAGCTGACGACGAGACCCTCGACTTCCCATACATCTTCACCAGTGCACGTGACGGTTATGCCGTCCATGATCACTCGCAGAGAGAAGGTGATATTCGCCCGCTGCTGGATATGGTGCTGGATCGAATTCCCGGGCCAGCAGTCCGACCAGATGACCCGCTTCAGCTGATGGTAACTTCTCTGGAGTACTCAAAGTATGTGGGACGCATCGCGACCGGTCGTATTCAGGCAGGCACTCTGCGTACAGGACAACAGATCGCTCTGATGAGGAGAGACGGCAGCACTGATCGAATGAAGGCCGATCAGGTTCAGCTGTTTGACAATCTTGGACGTGCAGATGCCGAAGATGCGTCAGCAGGTGACATTGTTGCTGTCATTGGACTGAAGGATGCAGAGATCGGTGACACGATCGCAGACGTTGATAATCCCACTGCACTCGAACGCATCGAAGTTGACGAGCCAACACTGTCCATGAAATTTACCGTCAACAGTTCGCCGCTTGCCGGACAGCACGGTAAATATGTGACGAGTCGTAACCTGCGGGAACGATTGCAGCGTGAACTGCAGTCCAACGTCGCACTGAGGGTGGAAGAAACAGAAGACAAAGACAGTTTCAAAGTGTCCGGTCGCGGTATCCTTCACCTCGCCATTCTGATTGAGACGATGCGAAGAGAGGGATACGAACTCTCAGTCGGCAAGCCGGAAGTCATCGTCAAGGAGATCGACGGTAAACGTTGTGAGCCCTACGAACTGCTTGTCGTTGACGTACCATCAGAGGACGTGGGTTCGGTGATGGAACTGGTCGGCAATCGAAGAGCCCAGGCGAAAGAGATGACCGCCACCGGGACAGGAATGACGCACCTGGAGTTCAGCATTCCTGCCCGAGGGCTGATTGGCCTGAGAACGCGCATGCTGAATGCCACACGTGGCGAAGCCATCATGCACCACCGATTTGAGGCCTACCGTCCGATCGAAGGCGATATCCCGTCCCGTCCGAACGGTGTCCTTGTCTCGCAGGTGGGGGGAAGCGCCGTCGCGTACGCTCTCTGGAAACTGCAGGAACGAGCGGAAATGTTCGTGCACCCGGGAGATGACGTCTACGAAGGGATGATCATCGGTGAGAATAGCCGTGAGAACGACATGGTGGTGAATCCTGTCCGCGAGAAGAAACTCACAAACGTGCGATCCGCGGGAGCGGACGACGCAATTGTGCTGCGACCTCCTCGAGATATGCCGCTGGAAGCAGCTCTGGAATACATCGAGTGGGACGAATACGTTGAGGTCACGCCAAAGGTCATTCGTCTGCGAAAGACATTCCTGACCGAAAACGAACGAAAACGATTCGCACGTCGGTAACTCTTCGACCCGGCCGAAACCAGGAATTTCCCAGACTGATTTAGAATTCCTCCGCCGATTTGGCGTCTGAGATCCGTCAGGCGTCAACCTCCTGCGTTGATCAGGCAGGATGTTGCAAAAGGACGTCAGATGCCGTTTTGCAACAAATGCTGGTTCAGCACAACGCCGTCTGTGGAGGCAGATCCCCTCCCCCCCGCAAGCGGCTCGCCGTAAGCACTTTGCAGATAGTGCTTTAAATCGATGTTGGGAAACGGGCTCTCTATTCGTCCTGTCTTGGACTGCTGTTTGCACTGCAGGTGATCTCCCCTCAGAGCCTGATGTACACAGCAAACAGAAGGACGATCCGACTGATGATGAACAGGAAGAAACGCCAGAGAGTGAAAGTTTACGCTAACGGCGAAACTGCAGTTGTTGGGCTGGACGACATCGAAATCTGGGACGGCGCTGATCTCGCACTGCTTCGTGAAGTGCTGAACGAATTGATTGAAAAGGACGCGTATCGGGCCATCGGAGTAAACCTGCACTCGGTCAAATACATCCCCAGCGGATTCTTCGGGATGCTCTACGAATGGTACGAAGACGGAATCCGCATCATTCTCCAGTCACCTCAGCCAAACGTGGAACACATGTTGTGGTTCCGGATGTTCTTTCTGCGCCAACCGGATGGAAGCTTCTGGCTGAATGATGAAGCAGTGCGTCATCACACTCCCGGTGAGCAGGTGGAGTACCACAGGCGAGAGTTCACCAGCGAAGTTGACGAAGAACAGGAGCCGGTCGACAGCTCAGTTACTGCCCCCCCCGTGGAACCTGCGGCAGCAGGAGTCATGATGGCACCCAAGCCGCTCGTTCGATCGACCGAACCACTTGTGAATACTGAGATCCTGCCCCTGTTGGAACCTGCTCCGGTGACTCCCTGAAACAGGCCGTAAAACAATGCTCCGGATTACAGACGCAGCAAAATCAGAATTTGAGGCCAGCGGCTTAAGCCGCTGGCCTTTTCCTGTTGAGCCTGCGGAAATTGGGCGGGCGAATCGCATCTCACGTCTTCCTTAGTGCATCACGACATTGCTGCTATGATGCTAAACGTGAGCCATCCGGTGAGATGCACAGCTGAAAGGCACAAAATGGCCGTGATGACAATTCGACTTCAAACAGACCCGGCCACGGGGAAGAAAGACATCGTCGTCAGTCTTCAGTCAGACGAAGACATGCTCCCTCATGAACACGAGCAGCAACATCGACAACTGGTCGAGAAACTCATCGAGGGGGGACTGCTGACGGCTCAGGAGGCTGGTCGAATCATCGTGGAGCGGGAAGAAGAAACCGCGATGCCGAAAGTATTGAGCTCCGACAATGAACAACAGCAGCGTGAATCACTCGATGAAAATGCCTGAGATTGGTTCAGATGCGAAATGTCAGTCAGTATGAATCAAACCTGCTAACGATTCTGCTGAGCCATTTTCGGCCCGGCGGAAGTGCGGAGTCCCGCGCACTCCTGATCCGCCGACAGAAGGCTCCCAGGTGCCTGAGTCGCAACTGTGTGGAACTTATCCAGCAGTTCCTTGCAACCGGGATCACAGAGTGGGCTGCCCGTCAGGGATGGAGGAAGGAACGATTTCCAGATACAGATGGCACTCTGGTCCGTGCCGGTCGACTCTGGAAACGGCATCCAGCCGAGGAAATCTCGCTGAGTTTTTCTCAACACTCGGTCGAGTGGCTGATGTGGCTGACGTCCGCCAACATGGCCGCGCCGAGCAGCAGTCCGTTTCCTGCTGATGCGAAACTGACACTGGGAGATCAGCTCCTTCTGTTTCACACCATTCGCAGCCACTCAGGCACGTTGCCTCTGTCGGGGTTTTTACATGTCAGGCAGGTTCAGAACCATCCGCTCGTCTGGCTGTATTACTCTGACATCCTGAAAGACGCAGCACCGGAACAACTCGCTGCGTCTGAGTTTAGCCCATGGTTGTCTCCCCACAACATTTGGGTGTTTGAAACTCTGATGCATGATTTGACGCAGGCGATTGTCAGGCAGGCACGCACCGTGCGAACGCACCTGAGCCCTCAGGACATTCTGACAGCCGGGAATCACATGCATCAGACCCTGGAGAAGTTTCTGAATGCCATCAACGCTGCGGGGCGTCGAGACCTCGGTGTCTGTGTCCTGCGTGCTGTTCGCTTGGTGCTGGATGCCGTTCCGCAGGTGGCCCCCTGGCTGTCGAGGGCCGACCTGAGTGAGCTTCGACTCGCGGACCGCGCGGAAGTGATGCGAGCCGGAATGGCCTTATTCCATCAGATGCCAGTGCTGCAACAATGGCAACGGGAATCTCTGTCCGTTGGTTTCTACGACGAAGATTATCAGGCAGCCCAGTTCTGGAAATCGCTCTGGGAAGAATCTCAGGGAGACACCACGTTGCAACGCGTTAATCAACGGCTGCAGGATGCTGCCCCGCTTGCTGGCGATGCGGCGCAGTAGGCCGGGGCAGGAAGCGGAGCGCCCCCCGAGAGACTTCCAGCCGCGACGTGTCTGGCTTGCACACACATTCAGCGATAGAGCGGAAAAATGTCCGGAGATGGAAAGCGTTCTTCGAGTGTGTCTCTGGCATCATGCAGATACTCCTCGCGGGGCACTTCCAGATTAGGCCAGCTGGCTGGACGAATTCGTACGACACGACCTGGCCGAATTCCCTCCGTCACAAGATCTGTTTCCATCTGAATCTGAACTCCACTACTGCCCAGAGGGATTTCGCCTTTGATGCGAGTGACATCTACAATCGGGCCCTTTGATGCCATCTGAACGGTGCCGGCTGAGCCACTCGCCCAGTGCTTCAGAGTATTCTCAGAGGGCGCCACCATGACAGTACGCTCCTTTCGAAAGTCGGCATACAGGGACTTGTCCATGCCTCCAAACAACGTAGCCGTGACCTTGGCACTTCCAAACTCTCCGTACTCAAGACGGTCGACACGCGCTGGTATCCACCGGCTGCGTATGAAGGTCCTGTGGGTCTCCGTCTGTCTGCGTGCCGCCCGCAGCATCGCGGGTTCATCAAGCCAGATGTCAGAGATGTGAAATCGAGTAAACACTCCACTCGGCGTTGGCTTCCAGACGATTCCCAGCTGAACGGCCTGACCGTTTGCAATCTTCTTTCCGCTGGCGGGCCAGATTCCTTCATCGATCAGATCCTGAACGTTGAGAAACTCACGTCCGCGCCAGATGCGAGTCGCAGCATCAAATGTCATGGTGACATCCTCTGCAATTGACTGCCCCTGACTGGATTCTCGGGGAAGTCGGGCCGCGACAATTGATCCCTGATTATTGGAGACATCAATCTCCTTTAATCTCCAGGTCTGTTTTGTCCGCCGACAGTAGCTGACCTCGTCCTCCATCAACAGCACATGATTCTCAGCAGGCGCGGTCCCTGTTCCGGCGTATCCAAGTTTCTTCGTCCGATTATTCGCTGGCAGGACGGGGACAGACGAGATTCTCGGTTCCGGCGGCAGAAACGCCCAGACGTGAAGCACAGTGCCGAGAGGAATATCACGAAGATCTGCCGGAGCTCCGTGGTAACGAACAACAGCGTACGGAAGCAACGCAAATGGTGACGGGCCGGCGAATCGAAATCTTCCTGCCCCATCAATGCGGAGGCTGCCTCGCCGATTGGCTCGATCAACGAACACCAGTTCGCCTCGATAGCGATGGGCTCGCTCCAGTGGTGCAAACTCATCGGGCTTCGGACGAAACGGTTCCTGACGCCCAGGTTCCTGATTCTTTGTGCTGAGTTCCCGGCGCGTCGTCGCCCGCTCTTTCGTCTTCAGGGCGGGCGGCTGGGAAGACGCTGCTGACATGAGCATTACCCATGTCGCCAGCAGAAAGAGACAAACTCGGCTGCGAAACCGAAAAGCGAAGAACCAACGACACGGAACAACGCAGCCAAAATCACCATCGAGGAGCCACATATCAGTACTTTGGAAAGATAGTCGGAGATGGAAAGCGTTCCTGAAGGCTCCCGTTGAGGTACTCTTCACGTGGCACGTTAACCTGCGGCCAACCGGATGGCTTGACGCGGACAACTCTGCCAGGCCGAACACCCTCGATGATCAGGTCGGTCTCAAGTCGAATCTGAATTCCGCTGCTGCCCAGAGGGATTTCGCCTTTGATGCGAGTGACATCTATAATCGGACCTTTGCACGCCATATGTGCCGGACCGTACGCGCCATGACCGTGCTTCAGAGTCTCTGCAACTGCGTTCATCATTCCGGAAGTCCCCTTCCTGAAATCAGCATAGAGCGCATCGTCCATGCCGCCGAACAGAGTTGCCGTGATCGTGGCGTGACCAAACTTCCCGTATTCGACTGAGTCTACCCATGCAGGCATCCAGCGGCTGCGAATAAATGCCTTGTGGATTTCGCTCTGGCAGCGAGCCGCCCGCTTAACGGAAATGTCATCCAGCCAGATGTCAGAGATATGAAATCGCGTAAATACTCCATTAGGGGTGGGCTTCCATGTAATCCCCAGTTGCACGACCTGCCCCTCAAGTGACTGACTTCCACTGTCCGGCCAGTCACCGGAAGCAATCAGATCCTCTACGCTCAGCCGTTCCCGTCCACGCCAGATCCGGGTGGCGGCATCGAACGTCATCGCCTCAGCCTTCACGTCAATGTCCGAAGCGGTTCGTGACTCGCGTCTGGCGACAATCTGTCCCTTTAATCCACTCATCGTAATATTCGTGAGCTTCCAGACCCTGCCGACACGGAGACAATGACTGACTTCGTCTTCAAGTAATAGAACATGATTTTCCGCAGGGAATATTCCGGTGCCTCGATTGTGGTTTGCATCTCTTGACTTGTTATCAACGGGTAGCACCGGAACGACCGAAGTATTCGGGTCTGGCGGAAGAAACGCATGCACATGCAGAACAGTCCCAAGGGGAATGTCTCTTAAGTCGGCCGGCGCACCGTGATATCGGACGATCCCATACGGCAGCATGGCAAATGGGTGAGGATCGTTGCGAAAGAACATTCCCGCCCCTTCCACACGAAGGCTGCCACGTCGATTCGCGTGGTCCACGAATACCAACTCACCTCGATATGAATGCGCTTTGGCCAACGCCGGAAACTCTCCCGCCACTGGACGAAAGATTTGTTCCTCACTCTGCGGTTCATCGCCCGCGAAGGATGGATTAAACGCACAGCAGGCAAGTGCAATCACGCTCCAGCGACGCACTCCGCGCGGAGAAGCAAACACAGATCGCAGAACCGTGAACGAGGAAAGAAGAACAACACACAACAGACCCATCCCGACAAACCAGCAACAGAGCACAACGCACGCCATCATACTTCCACCACTCCGTTACTGTCGCCAAACGAATCAGTTTCGACTCCCATGCGCTGAGCCATCAAAAGCAGCAGATTGCTCATGTGGGCATCTGAATTGGCAGGTCGACTACAGAGCCGATAGTGGTCTCCAGGCTGGTCGAGCGTGTATCCGTCAAAGTGGCCCTGGTTAAAGTCCACGTGTCGACCATGCTTCAGGCCAAGGTCTGACCCACCGGCAAGCACGAGCGGGAGATTGGCGTTGCCGTGACTATGGCCATAAGACATCCCGCTGCCAAACAGAGCCATCGTCGACCCCAGCAGCGACCGGCCATTCAGGTCCTGGGTTTCCTCGAGCCGCGACAGAAAGTAGCCAAACTGCTCGATGGCAAACGTGTCGTAGTTGGTCAGCTTCTCCATGTAACCGGGGTCGCCGCCGTGATGACTCAACTGATGTCTGGACTCGGTGATGCCGATCTCCGGAATGGCAAACGCGTCGCCTTCTCCCCCAAGGCTAAAGGTGGCCACGCGTGTGACATCCGTCTGAAAGGCGAGCACCATCAGGTCGTAGACAGTTCGGAAATAGTCTCCGGCCTGCGTCTTCGGAACATCTCGATTGGTGCGTCTGCGATCTTCGTCAGATATCTTTGGAAGCGGCGTATCCAGCCACGCATCCGCTCGGCGAGTGCGAATCTCTGCCTCCCGCACCGAAGTGAGATATTGGTCAAGCCGGCCTTTGTCCGCGGCTCCCATCTTCTGTTCGAGGCGCCTGACTTCCGCGAGGTTGTCGTCCAGTACACTGGCCTTTCTCCGCAACGCTCGGCGTTGTGCGGCGATACCGCCCTTGGGCTCCTCAAACAGAGACGCAAAGATCTCGCGGCAGCGACGCATGGCTGGCAACTGCACACCGTCTGAAGTCCATGCCAGAGATCCCTGCGTCAGAGCGATCTCCATCGATGGGTAACGCGTGTGCTGAGCAGTCACCTGTGCCATCTTCTGATCAACTGAAATGGTGTTGCGAGCAGACGGCCCAATCTGCCCTCCCGTCAGCCAGATGTTGATACAGTTGTGATGGTGGCCAAGGCTGCCAGGATGGTGCAGTCCGCTGATCGGAGTAATCGAATCACGGTGTTTCTCCAGCGGCTTCAAAGATCGAGAGAACTGGTAGTCCGCCCCCGGCTTTGTGATTTGATAGTTCAGCGAATGCACACCGTTCGCCAGGTAAATAAACGCACTGCGTCGTGGTGCTTCGTCCGCCGTCCCCGCAGCCTGCAGGGGAACCATACATTCAAGGAAGGGAAGCGGAATGCACGTGCCGAGGGCACGAAGCGTGTGACGTCGGTTGAGTAACCAGGATTGTGAAAGCAGATTCGCCATTTGTATCTCACTATCTGTCTGTCTGTGCCAGTCGTATGTCCGGGTACGACGGACTTCCAGTCCGTCTGCATTTTCAAGTCTGCTCGTCGTTCATCGAATGCATCATGTGTCAACAAAATCCCAGCCATCTGACTGCCACTCAGGAGAAATCCAAGTTGGGCACTGACTTGTATTCAATCCTGCACGGCTCGGATTATTCGCAATATACTCGATGACATTCCACAGGTGTTCTTCGTCACGAATCATTCGATCGCAGAATTCTTCTGCCCAGGACGAAAAGAACGGCTGCCGCCAGCGTGGCACATGACGAGTGCATTTCGTGAGCGGCAATCCGGGATCGAGGCCCTGAAATTGGGGTGGAGCTGGTCTATTGAATGATGCTGCAGTCATGATCGGATTGAGTCTTCAATTGAATGCTCTGCCAGATTACAAGCGGTTGAAGACGGACTGGAAGTCCGTCCCACGGATCGTTACCGCTTCCTCATCAACTCTGACATGGCCACGGCACGCACGATGTCGCGTACGCGGTACCCATTCTTCTTTGCTGCTTCCTGAATCAGTTGTATGTCGTTGCGGTCGTCGACCGTAAGGACTCGTCGGAGAGCATATGTGCAGAGATGCTCAATGAAAGCGCGGGCGATGGCGTCGCGGTCCTCCAGCAGGAGCTGTTTGAATTCGCGAGCACCCTGAAAGTCACGTCCATCCGGCGTGGTGCCCGAGGCATCGACTTCTGGATCGTCGCCGACTCCAGCGAGCACTCGTTCGTGAGTGCGCCACTGCCCAATTGCGTCGTACTGGTCGAACGCCAGTCCAGGCGGGTCAATGCTCCGATGGCAGGCAGCGCAACTGGCGTTGGTGGCATGAGCTTCAATTCTCTGGCGAACCGTGAGCTTGTTACCCGTGGGAGCAACTGGTTCGATCGGATCAACATTGGCAGGAGGAGAAGGGGGTGTCCTGTTGAAGATCGATTCAAGCAGCCACACACCACGATGCACGGGCCGATGCCGCGTTCCATCTGAGGTCAAACCAAGAACCGCGCCCATTGTCAGTAATCCACCACGATGATCTTCGGGACTTAGGGAGACACGCTGAAATCCGTCCTTCACAGGCTCGGGCAGTCCGTAAAAATCACAGAGCCGAGCATTCGCCATAGTCCAGTCTGAATCGAGAAAGCTGTCGAGAGGCAGGTTCTTTGAGAGCACTTCACGAAAATACTCAACAGGTTCTTCCCGCATACTGGATTCAAGCCAGTCGTCATAGTTCGGGTAGAGTGCTCGGTCTGGTGGAAACATGCCGACACGATGGAGTTGCAGCCACTGTCGTGAGAAGTCATCGATAAAGCGGTTGATCCGATCGTCCTGCAACATGCGATCCACTTCACGCCCTGCGATGGACGGCTGCCGGCTATCAGAACTGCGAAGACGGTCATCCGGCATGGAACTCCAAAGAAAGTAGGAGAGTCGTGATGCGAACTCCCAGTCAGTCAGGCGATCGCGACCACTCGGATCACCTTCCACAAGGTAAATAAAGTTGCGAGACGTCAGCACACTTTGCAGTGTGATGCGATATGCGTCAGCGGCCTTCACTCCTGCCTCACGCTCAAGCTGATACGTTTTCAGATAGCCAGCGAGTTCTTCCATTGGCACCGGACGTCGCCATGCGCGCTCTGCAAAACGCTGAAGATGCTCCGCAACAACTTCCGAAGTCGCTTCTTGGGGTGGCAGGACCCCGGTTCGCCGTGACTCCTCATCTTCCGAAACCAGAGGCCCTTCCCATTCGATCCAGTCGAGCAGCACCGTGGAGAAAATCCCGTTGCCCTTATCATCGAACATCTGCGGAGCATTCGGGTTAAGCAGAGTCGTCTCGCTGCTGTGCGTAAAGATGTAACTGCGGCTCGCGACAGCGTTCCTGAATGCAGCCCCACCTCGCCTGTCCACTCCATCAGTCGCAACCACACAGAAGTGCAGATCCGTGGGCATCTCAAGAAAGACATAGAACTCGTAAATTTGAGGTTTGTCTTCCGGCGCCGTGATATCGAATTCGATGAGTCCATCGACTGTTTCTTCACTGGTCCGCCGCCCAATGCTGAGATGGGCCGGCTGTCCACCAGGCGGACGAATTCCACTCGCCTGAAGACGCATCCGATAAAGACCGCTGTGCTCCGGTCCGGTTGTTCCGAACCACCGAGGCTGCAGGGCGGGCTGAACCCGGCCGGGAAAATGCAGGTATCTCAGAGGCCGAGTGATTCCGAATCGCTTCAGGGCTTCCTGCTCCGTCTTCCCTCCACCATAACGCAGGTCGGCTGCCGTCATGCGAGTTTTGCGAGCCTCCCCGGAGACAGCCGGAAATGCTCGCGACAGGACTGTATTTGCCGCGCTGTAGTAGCGATCAATGTGAGACGGCGAGAGTGACAGCTGTGAACCAATTCGCTCGTACCCATGCCATAACGTGTCTTCATTGAGCTCACCGGGTTTCGTAGGGTCATAACGGACACCGAGCAGATCGTAGACGGTGTTCTGATATTCACGACGACTCAGCCGATAGTGTGCGACAGTCGGACGGGCAGCCATTCGCGCGGCGCGTCCTTCTTTTAGCAGTCCATCAAGACTGGAAACAAAAACTGCAATTTCGTCCTGTGTCGGCTGAGGCTCACCCTCCGGAGGCATCTCTCCGGTGTTTACCTTGTCGAGAGCCTCCGCCCAGTGATGTGTGTCCTTCCCCGACCTGAAGTCCCGAGACAGCTGGTCGATTCGAATATCGCCTTCTTCCTTTTCCGGACCATGGCAACGAATGCAATGAGACTTAACAAACGTCTCCAGACGTTCGTCAGCCAACCCGTTTGTGGTGCACAGGTCTGCCGGACACAAAACAAAGAGGCCGAGACAAATGATTCGATTGAGACTTGCGTGGTTCATCCGAGTATTGATTCCGGAATGTCGATCACGGAGGCGGGCGGAGTTGAGACGGGTGCATTGCAGTATACATCAGTCGGCTGGCCTGCCTCTATTGTTAATCCAATTCGAGTCATTCGGCAGGGCGGATTCCGCTGCCAGAGGTGCCTGTAATCGACACTCGAAGTAGAATCGACAGGGCTCTACAACTGCACCGCCATAAAAGCCCGCGGCGCAGACAGGAGATGACGATTATCGTATTCAGGCGATCGGCTGGTTAGCTTTAACGCGACATCACGAAGGAACAGAACATGAGTCTTCAAAGAATTCTGCTGCCTGCCCTGACGACGATCATAGGGGCCGTGCCGGTGGCCAGTGCTCAACCCGGTGATGAGGCCATAGGAGCATGTCTGCCGCCCGTCGTTTCATCCCCGGGGACAGCCGAGGCTGACGAGCAACCAACCGAAAGTAGAATCGGTGAGTCTGTCATGCTGGCTGGTGACTGGGTCCCGAAGGATCCACACCAGATCGACTACTCGAGACTGCCGCGAGTAAATCTAAAGCATGCGGTCATTTCCGACGTTCGTGATCATGCGGGGACACGCGTTCATCAGCATGCGTATCTGGCTCACTTTGATGACAGATTCTGGGCAATGTGGAGCGACGGACCGGGCGGCCCACGAACTGGTGTGACAGCTCAGCAGCACCGAAATCTGGTTCCGGCTCATGACCTTGCGAACACCCGCAACTCATACGCCACAAGCCGAGACGGTTTGCACTGGAGCAAACCATCAGACCTCACCGGGCCTCCCAGGAAACCAGGCTACGGCTGGATTGCTCGTGGGCTCTGGAAACGCGAAGGAGATCTGCTTGCACTCTCCAGCCATTTCAATGCGCCGGGATACGCTGGCAAGGGGCTCAGTCTGGAAGCGTTTCGCTGGGACGGCATGAAGTGGGTTGCCCATGGAACGGTCCTCGACGATTCCATGAACAATTTCCCTCCCAAACGTCTTCCAACCGGCGAATGGATGATGACGCGTCGCGATCACCAGCGACAGGTCTCTGTCATGATTGGTGGCACTCGATCATTCAATGACTGGCGTGTCAGCCCCATTGCTGCTTATGACGGTAACGGTCGGCCGGAAGAACCGTATTGGTATACTCTACCCGATGGCAAAACGATTGTAGGTCTGATTCGCGACAATGGACGCTCACGCTATCTGCTCCGCACATTTTCACGAGACAACGGACAGACATGGAGCCCCATCCACCGAACAAACTTCCCGGACGCGACAAGCAAGTTCTTCGTGCACCGCACAAGCCGCGGCTACTACGTGATGGTTTCAAACTCGAACCCACGTCGCCGAGATCCGCTCACCCTGGCGATCAGTCAGAACGGTCTTGTTTACCACAAACTCATTTGGCTGGTGGGCGGCCGACACGTCGACTACCCCCACATCATCGAACGGGGGGGATCGCTGCTAATCGCCTTTTCCGGTGCCAAGCAGACGATGGAAGTGATCAAGGTCTCTCTGGACGAGCTGGAACAGGTCACGATGCCCGCTTCCGTCGAGCTTAAGAAACATCTGCCTCCCGTCACCACTTCGAATCAGCCACCTCACTGGATTGACCTGGGCGACGAGGGAAAGACGATCTACGTCGCCGGGCAACTGGTCGTGCCGGAAACAGGCCAGCGTTCCTCATTCTCTTTGACGACTGCTGTTGGTGAGAAGCGAGTCACCATTGGTGTGGATCTGAAAGGAAGACTTTATTCCGCTCTTTACAAGGAGACAGTCGCAGGCCCAACGCTAACTCCAGGCAGCAGCCATAAGTTCCTGGTTCGAATCAACAGCCATACGGACACGCCGGATGAATTGACTATTCAACTGGGCGACGCTGACGAACTGCCCGCGGAGCCGGACTCATGGACTCTGACAAATAACAAGGGCAGCAGCGCTGCTAATCTGTCCCGGATGACGATTGACGGAGCGGTGGGCTTCAGCAATATCAGTGTAGGCGTCACGCCGGACGCGCTGATCCGGTAGCACCAGCCGAATTACTCCCGGAACAGGAAGCCATTTGAGCCCAGCATCGCGTGACACAGCTGATTCCACGCTGCGTTTCGATCGCCGTTCAGATCAGTCGCGCATTCATCCAGAAACGTCAGAGTGGAATCCACCTCAATCTCTGCTGGTGGTCTTCCTGTTATGAGCAGATAAAGCTGTCTGATTCTTCCACGCTCTTCAGGTTGTTCTCCAGCCAGTCGAGCCGACATTGCCGCCGCCTGCTGCTTCACAAACGGGGCATTCAGCAGAAACAACGCCTGGGTGGCCACCGTTGTCTGAGGCCTGGCTCCAGTGATGTCGTTGGGGTGCGGGAAGTCAAACACGCTGAGTATCTCCAGATCTCCTTCCGGTCGTTTCCGGAGAAATGGCAGGTAGACCGTCCGACGGTTTTTGATGTAGTCGGGGATCCGACTGCCCCATGTCGCTGGATTCACATTGCCTCCCGCCCCGCGAATGTTGCCGTTCATTTCCAGCCCCAGTGACGGACCGCCACGGGCCTGATCCAGCTGCCCGCTCACGGACAGCATTGCATCGCGAATCGACTCCGCCGTCAGCCGTCGGCGTGGCATGTGCCACATGAGACGATTGTCGGGATCACTCTGAAGCGCTGCCGGGTTGTTGGTCGATGCCATGCGATAAGTCTGCGACAGCACCATGCGACGGATTGCTTTCTTAAGGGACCATTCATCGTCAGCTCGCAAACGGTGAGCAAGGTAGTCAAGCAGCTGCGGATGACTGGGGGCTTCCCCGTGAACACCAAAGTAGTCGACCGTACGAACAAGCCCCGTGCCAAAGATGTGATGCCAGACACGATTGACCAGAACCCGTGACGTCAGAGAGTTCCTGCTGTCGGTCAGCCAGTGAGCCAGTTGCAGACGACCGCTGGTTCCCTCTGGAATCGCATAGTCGCCGGAGCCTGGGACGGCAGACAGGAAGCCGCGAGGAACTTCATCACCGAGATTCTGGAAGTCGCCGCGTCGGTAGATCGGACTATCCGTCGGGGTATCGACGTCCTGCACCGCCAACGCGTGCTCCGGGGCTTCCTGTTTCTGCAGTTTTGAGATCTGAACACCCAGCCCCTGAATCTGTTTTTCCAGTGCGGTGGCCCTGGCATGGGCCTCCTTTTCAGCCGCTGTCTGAGGATTCGCGGCGGCCAGCCCAACAGCACGCCCCCCATAGAACTGAACCGCGTAGTTGCCGTCTCCGCGATCAACGGCATGAGTATGATTGATTCCATCTCCGGACCACCGCGGCACTGTGGCCTTTGCCAGGACAGTAAGTCCTGTGTGTGCCTGAACCCCCGTGATTGGTCCCCGACTCAGGCCATTAAAGTCCTCCTCAAAGACCACCTGAGACGTATTGATCTGCCCTGAATCATCGGACTTCAGAGTAAGCTTTACGATCGCCAGATCATCGATCGCTCCACCAAACCTCGAGTTGCCCGGCGTCGCACTGGTCAGACGTAGCCGAACGTCTCCGGAGCCGTCCCCCTTGTAGTTGAACCGCACCTTATGAAACCGCTGAGCATCCTTTGTGCCCAACCATTTTCCTGGCGAGTGTTGGAAGCGTCTGAGTGACGTCCCGTCTTCTCGAATCAGATCAATCTGCAGACCATCCCTCGCGCTGGTGTGCTGACTGGCCCCGGCCCAGACGCTCGGCCCCGCAAGAAGAGTCAGTTCATAGCTGGTATCAACGTCGTTGGCTGGAATCGACTGTTTGAGGGTCAGGACGTTGGCATCAGTTGCCCCCGGAATTCCGGGCAGGAGTGATGTCAATTCCGGCTGAAGTTTCTGCACCTGCATTTGCAGACCGGCACGCTGTCGGGCCCGCTGATCTGCATCTTCAGGAGTAATCGCTGGATCAGGAAGCTGAACTTCATTGATCGCGCTCCAGACCCCGGGACCGTCATAGCTGGTGGTTCGTGTACTGTGAAAAATCCCGGCTAGCGCGTAGTAGTCCGCAGTCGGAACAGGGTCGAATTTATGGTCATGACAGCGAGCACAGGAAACCGTTTGAGCAAGAAATGTACGCCCGATTCGATCAATCTGGTGATCGACGACATCCGCATCGAGCTGCTTCTTGATGTAGTTCTGCAGTGTCCACGGCCCAATCGCGAGGTAGCCGGTTGCGATGATCTGTTCGCGGCGTTGCCGGGCCGTGTCGAATGGCAGCAGATCCCCTGCAATCTGCTCATGAATAAACCGATCGAGAGGCAGGTCAGAATTGAACGATGCAATGACGTAATCTCGATAGCGCCACGCATCGCGGATCAGGACATTGCCCGAAATGTCTGCAAGGTCTGCATAGCAGGACAGGTCAAACCAGTGCCGAGCCCAGTGGTCACCAAACGCCGGCGACGACAGCAGCCGATCGACCGCTTTTTCGTAAGCCTTCTCGGAATCGTCCGTCACAAACTCATGGATTTCCTCAGGCGTGGGTGGCATTCCCGTGAGGTCAAATGTGACCCGCCGAAGCAGCGTATAACGGTCAG
>CAJWGB010000125.1 GCA_913031625.1 uncultured Planctomycetaceae bacterium
AGCCATTCTCATCGCCGCAATTTTGAAGATCTTGTCCGGAGACTCAAGACCCTTGATACGGCTGCGAACGAGAACCTCATATCCAATCGTAGAGTCATCGCGCAGATCGACGATGGGTTGAAAAAACGGAACCAGCCCCGGCTTGTTAATCAGGTCGTCAAACCCCTGGTACAGCACCACATCCTCAGGGACATTGGCGACAAATGTCTGATTGCCGAAGTCCTGGTCTTTCTGCAGCGTCGTGGGCGCAGCTTCGATATTGAACATGACCTGACCGAAGTGAATTGCGTCACCATCCTTAAGTTGCATCCGCTCCGTGAGCTTTCTTCCGTTCAGGAGAGTACCGTTTGTGCTTTGACAGTCTGAGACAAACAGACCATTGATCGTTGATTCAAGGCAGGCGTGGTATCCGGAGATGGTGTTATTTGCGAGACACAGATCATTGTCCGGCCGCCGACCGATTGTGAATCTCTCACCCGTGATGCGCGTACGATGTTCGTCCGCTCCATTGTCACTTCGGCGGACAATATTCCATGCGGATTCAGACTCGCTCGAGACAGCAGCGCCCAACGCCTCAAGCTGGCGAAAATCCAGCAACGCGCGTTTGGGTTTGTCCGGTGGAAGAGGATTCATTAGATGCAGCTTAGACCAGGGGAAGATTTGGAGTGAAATGTATTCATCCCATTTCAACCTCGCTTGAGGCTGCCAACGAGGCGGATCTCAGGAGATGGTGAACGGTGATGCAGTCCGCTTTGTTAATGATATTTCGGAATGTACTGTTTATCGTGGGGCACACACGCAACGATTGCACGGAATTTGATTGCAGCGCCTGTGGTCATAATTTCACGGTCGATCGTTCTACACGACTGATGCTCAGTGACGGCAGGCTGGTGTACGGGCGTCACGCATTAGTGACAACCCTATCCATCTGTTTACGAATTTCCGCCAGTCTCGCCCGGTCTCCACCTTTAACTTCAGCGGTGGCCCAGCCTCGAAAGTCGATCTTCAGCAATTCGGTTCTCACTTTGGGCCACTCGACGCTTCCCTCACCGATCGGCACGGAGAACCCCTTTCGCATGCCATCATTCATCGCCACGTTAAGGTCATACTCTTTGATATCCAGTTTTCTGATGCGGCGACCCAGCACCTCGATCCAGTGCTGAGGCCAGCCCCAGCGGACGACGTTGCCGACATCAAAATAGACCTGAACCCAATCACTCTGGATGGCATCCACATAATCCCGCATGGCAGTGGGCTCGATAAGAAAAGTCGCCCAGACGTTTTCAATGAGAATCCTGACCTTCTGTTTCTCAGCGTGTGCCGCCCCGCGTCTCAGAATCGCTGACGTGTTCTGATGGTTCTCCTGATAACTGATCTTTCGGTCATATCGGACGACGTGCAGGACACTGTCTGCCCCTAAGTGTCTGGCCTGATCAATAGCGTCCTCAATATTGGGTTTTGACGAATGGACGACACCGTGAATTGGAAGTCCGGTCTTCTCCGTTGCTGACGCCAGATCTCTTACAAATTGCTTCTGATCGGCCGCAACGGCCGCTCGAGGTTCTACTCCATCGAAACCCAGATCCTTCAGGAGCAGAAACTTGTCGTGCACGGACAGGTCCTCGTTAACCATATGGAACTTGACCGCTTTCTTTACCCTGCCAGCAAGTGATGATTCGTCAACTTTGCGTTCACGGGCAACCAGAGGCGCGGTGACTGAATTCGCCGCAGCGCACGCAATAAAACCGCGTCGTGTCAGATTGAAGGTGTTCATCATCGTTCTCACAATGTCATACTGAAGGTAGTTCGTTAATCGTTCTCAGGTGTTCGGTCAGCACCGCAATTGCTGGTTGTGCGATTCACAGGATCTGCTGCGGAGAGATCGTCTGCCATCGCCACCGGGAATTCAATTCACCTGAGAAATCGACCGCCGGCCCGAGGAGCAGAGCGTGAGACTGTCTCGATCTGAAGCTGAAACGCAGCCGTGTCCTGACTTCCCAAAAGAGATTCAAACAGAGCGACTTGTCTTGCGGCAATGGCAGGAATCAGATCGCGACGCATTCGCTGCAATCAATGCTGACCCGCGGGTGACGGAGCACTTCCCGTCTCCAGCGACACGTGAAGAAAGCGACGAATTATTTGATCGAATCGTCGCGGATATCGATCGCTGGGGATTTGGTCTCTATGCAGTCGAAATCTCAGGAACTGCCCAGATGGCTGGTTTCAATGGACTGATCGTGCCGCGATTCGATGAGCACTTTACGCCCTGCGTCGAGATTTGCTGGCGGCTCGCGTTCGATACGTGGGGCCAGGGACTTGCAACAGAAGGCGGTCGCGCAATTCTAAACGCCGTTTTTGAACGCACAGAACTGACGGAGATTGTCGCGATGACAGCGTTAGAGAATCGAAGGTCGGAGCGTGTGATGCAGAAGTTGGGAATGAAACGAAATCCAGATGACGATTTTGACCACCCACTCATCGATGACGAGCGACTGGTTCGACACATCCTCTACCGAATCACTTCTGCACAGTTTCACCACAATCCATAACGCCGATCCTTCGTCTCTTTCAGCCTGTCCCAGTCGTACGACTCAGCCTTCGTGGGACCCATCGCGGTGACCCCGCCGCCCGACATTTGCGATACAGATTAAGCCGCTTTTCGACTCTCTGATTCCTCGGAACGGCGTTCCGCCAGGCGTTTTTCTTCCGCCGCCATTCTTTCCAGTCGTCGTCTACGTTTCTTGCGGCTGAACTGAGTGACGAAGTCCAGAGTCCGAGGAAAAAATCTTTTGACGCGCGAAACAAGGTGGGCCATTGGCGTGATCAGAAGCTGGGCCTGATTTCGATGTATTGCACGAATCGTCTTTGTCGCCACCTGGTCAGGTGTCACACTGGCCCACGCAGGAGGTGCGGGAACAGATCCGTCAGGACGGCCACTCTTCGCGGCATCATACAGGTTTGTCAGCACTGGCCCCGGACAGACGGCAGTGACACCCATGCCGCGTCGGCCGTACTCGGATCTGAGTGACTCGGTGTAGCCAATTAGCCCAAACTTGCTGGTATTGTAAGCGCTCGTTCTACCACTGGCGACAAGGCCTGCGATGCTGCACACATTAACGACGTGTGGCTCCGGACGATTCAGGAGTCGTGGAAGAAAATGGTTGGTAATCTGGATTGGTGCCAGCAGATTGATGCTCAATAGCCAGTCCCATTGTTCGGGAGTCATAGTATCAGTCGGGCCGTAATAGGCGACTCCGGCGTTGTTGATCACCATGTCGATCACCTCAATCGCCGCATCTGCGGCCTGAAGAGCGTCTCGGACGCTTGCCGAATCAGACAGGTCAGCAGTGAATGTCCAAATGTGCCCTTCGGAATCCCCGAGTTCAGCGGCCAGTTGCGACAGGCCCGGCTCGTCAACGTCGACCAGAAAGAGATGACATCCTTCGGCCGCCAGTTGTTTTGCCAGAGCACGGCCAATGCCTGCGGCTGCCCCGGTCAGAAAAACTGTTTTTTGGTTGAGTGATTTCATTTGTCTTGCGTGACGAATTCAATTCTGACAGATCTGCTCTACTCGTGCTGAAAACTGCCGAACGGTCTGCATTGCTGGTTCCAGCTCTGTGAGTGCCTCAGGAGCAGCATGCACGGCCCGCATTCGGCGCCCCAGTTGACGAAAGTCCGCTGAATCAGGATCGGGTATTGTCAGGTCTTCTGCATTCCCTCGCACCATTCGTAGACAGTCTATGAGCTCCCGCAACAAACGGTACGCGGAACAGATCCCGTCAACTTCATCCTGTGTCAGCAGGTCCGCCTCGGCAGCTGCCTCCAGTGCAAGAATTGTATTTGTTGTCTGCAAATTCGGGAAGTGGTGTCCAAAGGTCATCTGCAACGCCTGGACAGCGTATTCGCAGTCGACCAGGCCTCCGTCACTCAGTTTTGCATTCAGCGTTCCGCCTCGCACCAGTTGATTGATCTGCTTCTCACGAATGGCCTTCATTGCCGAGAAGTCGAACAGGGCCTCTCCAAAGACGATTTTCCGACGCGCATCGCGAATCTGTTCAATCAGCGCGCCGTCTCCTGCAACACAGCGAAGTCGCGTCAGTGCCTGCCGCTCATAGGGCCATGCATCCCCCTGAGGAGCAAAATAGTTCATGAATGCTGCCAGCGTGACGGCGGCCGGACCCGCCTGCCCGTAAGGACGCATCCGAAGGTCAATTTCAAAGATTCCCTTCCGACGACTTTCAATGGTCGTCTGAAGCCGGTGTATTACGCGTTCGAAATAACTTCCAGCGGAAAGAGACTTGCGACCGTTTGTTCGGCAATCCTGTTCGTAAATGAGGAAGAGTTCGATATCAGATCCAAACCCCATTTCAACTCCGCCAAACTTGCCAAGTCCAGCAACGACGAAACCGCACTGTCGCCCGCTCTCAAGCACCGGCACTCCGTGATCTGTAGACAGTTCAGCACAGACGTGCTCCAAAGCCGCCGAGACAACAACCTCCGCCAGCTCTGTGATTTCCTGAGAGAACAACCCGAACGGTCCACATCGCCCGAGGACATGCCGCAGATCAATCCGAAACAGATGATCGTCTTTCCACGTGTTCAGGATTCGTGGTATTGCCTTGGGGGCACTGCATTGACTGACCTTCGCTTCCCATTCGATCTGCAGTTCCTCGACGCTGACGCGATACTGCAGGTGGCGTGGATCAGTCAGCAGAGGCAGCAGTCGCGTTGGATTGACGCGGAGAAAGTCTTCCCAGAGGTAGCGGCTCATCCCCAGCACCTTACCGATCGTCTGCAGCACATCCGGACTCTGCAGGGACTGTGCGTTCTGGCTCCATTCCGCGCCTCGCAGCAATTGCTGCAACAGATCCCGAAACCTCAGAAGGGCTGTTCGGGGATCACTGTTTTGAGGCAGCCATGATGTGAACTCCCGGATCAGAATGATGGCGGTCTGTAGCTCTTCAAGCCTGTCCGGATCGGTGACAGGACTTCCGTCGTCCTCAGAAACACAGATCACATCGTGGACACGATTGTCCTCAGTGTTGAGGACCGCAGAGCGAATTCGGTAGCCACAGATTGAGAGCGCGTTGGCGACCTCAAAGAAGAGACCGATGCTGTCTGCACACGTCAGTTCCAGTCGAGTGCCTTCGGCAGGGTCCTCGTTAATCACATGGATTGCCGTTTCCAGAGATTCTTCGGCAGTGGATGCGGACGCCCCTTCCGCTTTATCCTCCTGCAGACGATCACAGAATGCCTCCAGTAACTCTGGAGTTGCCAGATCTTCAGCACTCCGGTGCAGCCGCAGGAATCGACTAATCTGGTCTTCGAGTTCCGCGGCAGACACAAAGTCAGTGCGGGCTGTGCCCGAGAATGTCGCGACTACCATTCCCTGAGGGATCTCAAGCTCGGCGATCTGATGCGGGCCGACAACAGTTTCTCCGGTCTGGATACTCACGCGACAGAGGAAGAACACACCACAAATCACGGACAGCACCCCGGGTGTGTCTGCACAAACCAAAGTGATGCGAACGTTATTCCCGTCTCTGGTGATGTGCAGGCGGCAACCGGTTGAAGAATCCATGACCGGACCATAACCAGAGATCATTGCTTCGCTGATCTCAATGACATCGGTGAGTTTCGCAGCGTTGGAAGTACTGACTGTATCCCCGGAAGCTGAGGAGGCCTCCTTCCGGCCAGCGCCCGAGAATAGACCGTCAAAGATTCTTCGTACCGCGCGCCGATGTTCATGGAATCGCTCAAGCAGTTGACTTGCCGACTGAAAATCCAGACGTCTGCTGAGCCATTCCTGTTGCTCAGGATCCTGTGGGATCTCATGCGTTTGCTGGTTGTGAAGCAACTGCAATGCGTGCTCCACCGTTCGAAAGAAAATGTAGCCTTCGCGAAGGGTTCTGTAATCGGCTCCTGTCAGGATATTAAACTCTGTCAGACGGATGAGTGATTCAAGCGTGTTCGGATTCAGCAGCCATTTCTCGCGTCGGCCATGAATGAGCTGCAGCGCCTGCGTCAGAAACTCGATGTCGCGGATTGTTCCCGCTCCAAGTTTCACTTCCATACGTCGACTGCTGCCAAGCCGTTGCTCAATCCCGGACTTCATGCGAGCAATTGCAGGCAGAATCGCCCGTTCATCGTCCGCAAACAGAAACTGTGGCAACTGTCGGAGAAACTCGGCCCCCAGTCTCTGGTCCCCTGCAATCACGCGTGCTTTCAAGAGGGCCTGCCGTTCCCAGAGTGCAGCATCCTGCTGTAAGTACGCTTCCCACGCCCTGGGACTGATCACGAGGGGACCGGCATCTCCCCACGGTCGCAAACGCATATCAACTCGATAAAGGAACCCACCGGTCATGTTCTGGCTGAGCGCATCAATCAGTCTCCGAGCCAGCCGCTGGAGAGTGCTGTCAGGGTTCTCAGCCAGAACGACAAGGTCAATGTCTGAAGAATAGTTGAGCTCTTCTCCACCGTGCTTACCGAGTGCCAGCACACAGATTGACTCTTCAGGAATCTCTGCATCACCACACACCAGTGCGAGGCATGCCTGGACCATCGCATCTGCAAGAAGTGATATCTGAAGAGTGACAAACTTCAGGTCCAAAAGGCCAAAGGCGTCGCACATTCCGATGCGCAGGATCTCCCGACGCTGATAGTGACGAACCTCAATCAGCTTCTGGTCAAACTGTTCGACTGTCTGCGTCTGTTTCAGAACCTCCCCCCGAAACAGGTCGCGGGATTTAACTTCTGCAAGCCCTCGATCCCCGGTAAGGTCGCCGAGCGCATCCGGAAGCGACAGTATGCAGCGCGTCAGGAATGGGCTGCCGCAGGCCACCCTTGCAAGAATCTCAAGCGAACGAGGGTTCTGTTCGAACAGCGTAAACGCGTGGCTCGGGTGCTGCTGTCGCTGAATAAAGTGGTAGACCACGTCCAGTACCAGCTCTGAAGACGGCGCTTCCTTCAGGATCCGTCTCAGAGAGCGAAACCAGGGAGGGGTCGACACCGGTTCAGGACGCCCCCCCTCAAACGACTCTGACCACTGGCGGATCTCCATCAGAATCTCCAGCGTTCGTTCCGGGTGGCTCACGCCGGACTGTGCCAGCAGGCGAGAGTTCTCGTCGAATTTCGAAAAGACCAGCCTGTTAAACGGTGGAAACATCAGCGGAGCCGTTCTAAAACGCCATGCAAATCGGTGGGCTGAGTTTACTGCATCCGTTGCCCGCCACCAGCAGCAAGCGGACATGGTCCTTAATCAGGTGACATCTATGTCAGACCCAAGCAAAGACGTTCTGGAAACCTTTGACAATCCATATCCGCAGCGTGATTACGTCATTGATACGGTGGCGCCGGAGTTTACTTCGATGTGTCCCAAGACTGGACAACCCGACTTCGGCACTCTGACGATTTCATACGTCGCGGATCAGAAGTGCTATGAACTTAAATCACTGAAACATTACCTGCAGCAGTTTCGAAATCACGGAGCGTTCTACGAGAGCGTAACGAACATGATTCTGGATGACCTCGTTGCGGTGACTGAACCACGCTGGATGAAGATAGAGGCGGCGTTCACTCCGCGAGGCGGCATCCGAACGACTGTGATTGTCGAGCACGGAAAGCAGCCTTAGGCTCTGTTGACCCAAAGTATCACGGCCGGATACCCGAAAAGGCAAATCTCTCGGCTATCCGCAGTTCTCTGCCAGGCGGAGACTGGCTCTTAAACATTGGCTCCGCCCCCTGCCGAACGGCCCCGGATGGCACTCTAGTTGTGCAGGAAGTGACAGATGTCACCGTCCTGCATGACATAGTCCTTACCTTCGACACGCATCTTACCTGCCGCGCGAATCTCTTTTTCGCTCTCGTACTCCACCAGGTCATCCAGCGTGTAAACCTCGCAGCGAATAAATCCCTTTTCAAAGTCGGTGTGGATGACTCCGGCAGCCTGCGGAGCTGTCGCACCAACAGCAACCGTCCATGCACGGACTTCCTTCTCGCCAGCTGTAAAATAGCTCTGCAGTCCCAGGGTGCCATAGGCCGCTCGAGCAACTGCGCCCAGTGCGGGCTCAGGGAGGCCGATCGATTCGAGCATCTCACCCCGATCAGCCTCGTCCAGTTCGGCCAGTTCCGCTTCGAATCGAGCACAGACGGGAACGACCTGTGCCCCTGTGGCCGCGGCGTGCTCGCGGACTTTCCGGACGTACTCAGATTCGCCAAGGACATCGTCGTCGTTAACGTTCGCGATGTAGAGAACCGGCTTCGCCGTCATCAGCCCGAGGCCTCGAACAATTCTGGACTCATCAGGAGTGAACTCGAGCGTGCGCAATGGCTGCTCGCTCTCGGCCTGAACGGAACACCTCTTGATCACGTCCACTCGAATCGCCGCATCTTTGTCGCCTCCCCTCGCTGCACGCTCGGCCTTTGGCAAAGCGTTCGCCAGTGTCTCCATATCAGCCAGCAGCAACTCCAGTTCGATGGTTGTAATATCGGCAACCGGATCGACGCCTCCTGCGACATGAGTGACGTCTTCGTCTTCAAAGCAGCGGACCACCTGTAAAATGGCATCCACCTCCCGAATGTGGCTGAGGAACTTATTGCCGAGGCCCTCCCCCTTGCTGGCCCCCTCTACAATCCCTGCGATATCGACCAGCTTCAGGATCGCCGGAATCACCTTCTGTGGGGGGATATATTTGGTGATCGTTCCCAGCCGAGAGTCCGGCACGCTCACGATCCCTTCGTTGGGCTCAATGGTACAGAACGGGTAGTTCGCGCTCTGCGCTGCTTCAGAGCAGGTCAGGGCGTTGAAGAGTGTGCTTTTGCCGACGTTTGGCAGTCCGACAATTCCGGCTTCCATGGTTCTTTCCGGGAGGATTGAGGGTCAAACGAAGAAGGAGATCAGGCCACGCGGGACCTCAGGGTGCGGCATATTAGCGGTCCGCCGGAATCCGGACCGCTGTTTTTCCTGTGTTTTTCGCGGTCAGGAGATTTCGGTTCGAAATCCCCGGAAAACGGACGGCATTTGTCATCCGCACAGCAGAAAGCCCGTTGACGCCATGTGACAAAGTGATATCATATTGGTATCGCATCACTATCACCCTTCTTGCGAGGAGTCAGGACCAATGATTGCTGAAAGAACAATTCGCCCCATGAGTGGATGGCTGCCTTTGGCAGTGCTGCTTGCGCTGATCTTTGGGGGGCCAGTTCTGTTCATCGCCAACGTTGAGCAGGGAAACGTGCCCTACATCCTGTCTGGACTCGGCATGCTGTTCGCCGGATTCATTGGACTCTTCGGCTTCCTCGCTGTTGCTCCCAATGAAGCGCGAGTCCTGCTCCTGTTCGGCGACTATCGTGGCTCCGTCAAGGACTCAGGGTTCTTCTGGGTGAATCCCTTCTATTCAAAGAAAAAGATTTCCCTGCGAGTTCGAAACTTCGAAACGGGATCCACCACGATCCCCGAAGAGAAGAATGAGATGGGAAAAGTCATTAAGAGCAGCGGTCGCACACCCAGCAAGCCGTCGAAAGTCAATGACAAAGACGGTAACCCGATCGACATTTCCGCAGTGGTTGTGTGGAGAGTCGTGGAAACAGCGGAAGCGATGTTTGAAGTAGATGACTTCGAACACTTCGTTGGTGTGCAGAGCGAAGCGGCACTTCGTGTGCTGGCAAGCCGGCATCCCTACGACAGTAATGACTCAGAAATTTCCCTGCGTGGTAACACCATCGACGTTTGTGCACAGCTCAAGGACGACATTCAGGAGAGGCTTGAGAAGGCGGGTGTTGAGGTCATTGAATCTCGCATCAGTCATCTGGCGTATTCTCCAGAGATCGCCGCCGCGATGCTGCAGCGTCAGCAGGCTCAGGCTGTTGTTGCAGCCCGAACCCATATCGTGGAGGGTGCCGTTGGCATGGTCGAAATGGCGCTGGACCAGTTAAGCCGGGACAAGATTGTTGATCTGGATGAAGAACGGAAAGCTGCCATGGTTTCCAACCTGTTGGTTGTGCTCTGCAGTGACCGACATACTCAACCAGTCGTCAACACGGGAAGTCTTTACAGTTAAAGAGACGGCTCAGGTGGCTTCGTCCACCTGAGCCACTTTATTTGTGCGGTAGACCGGCCACATAGACTCACCCGTGATGGAGTAAGGTGCCTCACTATGGCTCGCGAATCATTTCTTCTGCGAACGGACCCCAAAGTCCTTGACGCACTGCGTCGCTGGGCTGACGATGAGTTCCGCAGTGCGAATGCCCAGCTGGATTTCATCCTGCGCCGAGCTCTCAAAGAGGCCGGCCGCCTGCCGGGAAAAGACTCCGACGCCAGAGAGCAGCAGAACTAAGGCGAGAACGCAGTCCAGAAGACTGCGAACGTCTCCTCTGATACAAGCCGCGGCGCGAGCAAGGGAATCGCGACTCACTCGTGTCCCTCATCCGGCCAGCCTGGGCAGGTTTCAACCGGTTTCAAGCTGACGAGGAACACGGGCCCCACTGACTAGCCAACCGCTTCCTCGGAGACTCCGGACACAACAATTTGATTATCGCCGCGGACTCTTCCCGTCAGGTTAAAACCGGACCTGCAAAAAAAATGCCCCGCGTAAGCGGGGCATTTAAGCGGAGAGAGGGGGATTCGAACCCCCGGTCCAGTTACCCGGACACAGCATTTCCAGTGCTGCACAATCGGCCACTCTGTCACCTCTCCGTGACTTGTTTCACTGAATCGCGGGCGAAAGCCGCTCCATCAGCCGCCAGGCGTAGCAGCCAGCGACCGATTTTTAGCTCAATCGGCCTGCCGAATCGCCAATTCTCTTCGTTTTTCCTCTGAAAACCGGGTTTTTCATTTATTGGCCGGACACGGGTGACCCTGACGTGTTCGCCGACCAGTTTCAGACCGCTTCCGGGAGCAGTAGCGAGTCGGGACGTCAATGTTCTGCAACTGACCGTGTTCTTCACCGACTCCAGAAACGGCCACAATGCCGGGGTGTTTCAACCTGGCTGCCAGATGCACTTCGTGCACAAGATGAGAATCACGTTCCCCCCAAGACCCGGGTGATCCGCTTCGAATTCCTGAACGAATAGCGACAATTTCTCGGCACCGTAAACCGGGCTATCCGCATCGGAGCTGCCGACTCATTGACCGCCAAATGGGAGGTCTGGGCAATCTGCGACGGGCGGAGCAGACACCCAAAAGAAAGGCCGTATAATCGTTCGATTTACGATTACTGTGCGAACCACTTTCTTTGCCATAGCCGGCATTGGCAATTTCCGCGTGTTCTGTAGTACCCCTGATGACCAACCGACATCGGTCACCACTCTTTCCTGAATGGGGAGCTGGGATCAGTCTCTTGATACTGATCGCGGTCACGGGTTGCGCGACGAAGGGGCCTCAGCCCAGCTTCTCCGCAAACACTCTGCCTGCGTTTTCAGCAGGCGGTGAGGCTTCAGCTTCCGATCGCTGGTGGAAGGAGTTCCAGGACGAAGGTCTGGATCGTGAGGTCAATCGTGCTCTTGGGGGCAACTTCGATCTCGCTACGTCATTGCAGCGATTGAGAGCCGCGAGGGCGGTGACTCGTCGTGTTTCATCCGACTTCTTTCCGGATGTAGATGGATTGCTGACTGGCGATCACAGCTTTCGCTCCGGGCGAAATCGTACTCGCAGCTCGTTTGGGCTCGATGCGTCGTGGCAGGTGGATCTCTGGGGCAGAATCCAGTCCCGGGTCGATGCGGAGCGGCTGCGTTCGGAGGCGACAAAAGCCGACTACCATGCTGTGGCTCTGGTGCTGTCGGCAGAGGTCGCACGTACCTGGTTTTTGCTGATCGAGTCCTACGCACAACTGGATCTCCTCAAAGAGCAGCTCGTGACGAATCTGGACGGCCTGAAAGCGGTGGAAGGGGCTTTCGCAAACGGTGGACAAGGCGGGAGTCCCAATGTTCTGCGGCAGCGGCAGCTCGTTGAGTCCACACTGGAACAATTCACTGTTGTTAAGGCTGACATTGAAGTCCTGGAGCACCAGCTGGCAGTCCTGACGGGACAACCTCCTCAGGAGGCAAACTATGAGCCAGGCAGAACTCTGCCAGATCTCCCTCCCCAGCCAGCGACCAGGCTACCCTGCGAGCTGCTCTACCGACGTCCTGATGTCCGCGCCGACTATCTGGAGTATGTTGCTGCTGAGCACGATTTAGACGCTGCGGTGACCGATCAGTATCCGCGGCTCGATCTCACTGGTTCATTTCTCAACTCAGCCGAGCAACCGGAAATGTTCTTTCGCAACTGGGCCCTTGGAATCGGCGGCCAGCTGATCGGCCCGATTCTGGATGGTGGGCAAAGACAGGCAGAAGTGGAACGAACCCGGGCCGTCCGGATGCAACGCTACAATGAGTTTCGCCAGACTGTCCTGATTGCAATGCAGGATGTGGAAGACGGCCTCGCGCTGGAGCGATATCAAGAGCAACGAATTCAGAAGCTTCAGGAACAGCTGAAACTCGCCAAACAGGCATCCGCTCAGCTGAGTCAGCAGTTCATTACCGGGGACGCTCGCTTTCTGGATATTCTCAGCGCGAATCAGTCCCAACAGCGCTTGCAACGAACCATGCTGTCAGCCAGATTGGAACTGATTTTGATTCGAATCGGGCTCTACCTGTCACTGGCGGGAGATTTTGACACTCGACCGGAGGTGGACATTAAGGTCCCCGAAGATGCTCAGGACGATCCAATGCCTCGGTTCCTGGGGCCCCGGGACGATGAACCCGACGGACCGCTCCAGAGTGCCAGACCTGGCAGAATTCGCGAGCTGCCTGAGGATTGACCCGTATGACACAGAACGGCCCAATACGAAGCCTTGAATGGCTGCGGGTACTGATCAACACAGTGCTGTGCATCCTCGTACTGGGAGGCACCGTTGCAGGTGTTTACTGGATCTATATGTCTGAGCCTGTCGCGCAGCAGACAAACAATCGTCGAAAGTCCGCCGCGCTCGTCGAGACAGTCATAGTTGAAAAAAAGGCATGGTCTCCGGAGCTCGTCGTGCTTGGAACGGTGAGGCCGGCGCAGGAAGTCGTGCTCAGCCCGCGCGTTCGGGGGCAGATTCAGTCAGTAGCAGAAGGTTTCGTTCCCGGTGGGATGGTCCGCCGGAATGATGTCCTGCTGAAAATCGACCCGGCAGATTTTGAAAACACGGTGGCAATCCGTGACAGTGAACTGAAGCAGGTCGAGGCAGACTGGAAGATCGAACAGGGTCGCCAGACTCAGGCAAAGCAGGAGCTTGAACTGCTGGGCAACACCATCCCGAATATCAACAAACAACTTGTTTTGAGAGAACCTCAGGCCGATTCTCTCAAGGCCCAGCTTGCAGTTGCCACAGCAGCGCTGCAGCGGGCCCAGCTCGACCTCAAGCGAACGGACGTCCTTGCTCCGTTTGATGCGCATATTGTCCGAAGAACAGTCAGTGTTGGTTCTCAGGTGCAGCCGGGCGATGACCTGGCTCGCCTGGTCGGGATCGATCAGTATTGGGTCATGGCGGCCGTTCCGGTTTCCCACCTGAGTCAGATTCAGTTTGCGGGTGACGGACAGGAAGGCTCCACTGCAACCGTCCGTGACACGGACGCATGGCCGGAGAGCAGCTCGCGGGTTGGCCGAGTCCAGCGCATGATTGGTTCTCTTGATGAACAGACGCGTCTGGCCCGAATCCTGGTCACTGTGGACAAACCGCTTGATACTTCGGGAGAAAAGAGACGGTTGATACTGGACACGATTATCGAAGTCCGGATCGAAGGGAAACCAATTAACGATGTCGTGAGGCTCGACCGCCGATACGTTCGCAGCGACGACACGGTCTGGGTCATGTCCGGGGGGAAACTGGAGATTCGCAAGGTAACGATCGAATTCAGCGACCCTGAGTTCGCATACATCACACTCGGCCTTGATGATGGCGACGAGGTAGTGACGACGACGCTGGCGACAGTTGCCAATGGAGTACTGCTTCGAAAAGTAGGCAACTCCAGCAGCAACACGGCCAAAGACGGACAGAACGCTGACGATTCGAAGCCGGAGTCGGATCAGTGAGTGATGCGGATCAGGTCACAGATCAGCGGACGGGTATCATCGGCTGGATGGCACAGAATTCTGTCGCCGCCAACCTGTTAATGATCATTCTGCTGGGCGGAGGTATCTGGTCGGCGACCGTCATTCAAAAGGAAGTGTTCCCGGAATCTGAACTCGATCTCGTCGAAGTAGAGGTCGGCTATCCGGGCGCGTCCCCACAGGACGTAGAGCAGGGCATTTTGCGGCCCGTGGAAGGGGCCATTCGTGGGATCGACGGCATCAAGCGATTCGACAGTGAAGCACGCGAGGGCAACGGCGAGGTCTATATCGAACTGGTTCCGGGTCAGGACCGCATAAAGGTCTTTCAGGATATCGAACAGGCGATTAATCGGATTCGCACGTTTCCTGATCAAATCGAGCAACCGGAAGTTCGTCTACAGTCACGTCGGCGGGAGGTGATTGAAGTCGTCCTTTACGGGGAAGTAAATGTCTGGACTCTGCGTCAGCTCGCTGAACAGCTGCGCGACACACTGCTTTCTGCGGAAGAGATCACACAGGTGGAGCTGAGTCGAGCGCCCCGCTATATGACTCATATTGAGATTCCCCGGCAACACCTCAGAAAATACGGTCTCACTCTTTCCGAAGTCTCTGACATTATTCGGCGCAACAGCCAGGACGTTGCTGCCGGATCCGTTCAAACCAGTGCCGGAGAGATTTTGCTGCGGGTCAATGGCCGCAAGCAGTGGGCAGACGAATTCGCCGGCATCGAGGTCGTTGCCGGCCGCGATGGCCCGCTGGTCACGCTGGGCGACATTGCAGAGATCCGTGACGGGTTTGAAGAAGCAGGATTCCACTCACAGTTCAGCCAGACCCCTTCGGTGGAGCTGGACGTCTATCGAGTCGGGAAGCAGTCTCCGATTGAGATCGCTGAAGTCGTGAAACAAAAGATGAAGGGATTCGAAAGTCGGCTACCGCCAGGTGTGACGTGGAGAATCGATCGAAACAATGCAGAAGAATTCCGACGTCGACTCCAGCTGGTGACAGACAATGCGATCCTGGCTGTGGTGATCGTGTTTGTAATTCTCGCGCTGTTTCTTGAGATCCGCCTCGCCTTCTGGGTCATGATGGGAATGGTGGTTTCCTTTATTGGGGGCCTGCTGTTCCTGCCAGTGACCGGCGTCAGCGTGAACATGATTTCCCTCTTTGGCTTTCTGGTTGTGCTGGGAATCGTCGTCGACGACGCGGTTGTTGTGGGAGAGAATGTTTACGACAAGCGTCAGCTTACACCAGACCTGCGGAAGGCGGCCGTCAGGGGAACCACCGAAGTCGCTTCTCCGGTGGTCTTCAGTATTCTCACCAATATCGTCGCCTTCATTCCTTTGATCTTTATTCCCGGCGACACCGGCAACTTCTGGCGACCACTGCCGATCGTGGTAATCGTCGTTCTGCTGCTGTCGCTGTTTGAATCCCTGTTCATCCTTCCGTCGCACCTCGCACATTCTCGTAAAGTCAACAGGCGGACTGGTCCGGCGCTGGCAATCCACAATGCGCAGCAGCGATTCAGCCAGCTGTTTCGTCGTCTCGTCGATCTACTCTATGGACCTCTGCTGAGGTTCTGCCTCCGCCATCGTTATGTAACGGCCAGCATCGCGACAGGCCTGTTTGTGCTTATTGCAGCGTACGCACTCAGTTCCCACATGGGCACAATCATGATGCCCGTCGTTTCTGCGGATGAAATTGAGGCGGGGGTCAGAATGCCCACGGGCACCACGCCCGCTCAATCAGCCGAAATAGCCCGAATCGTCACCGAAGCCAGCGTCAGGATGTTTGAGGAACATGACCTCTACCGAGTCGCAGAAGGCATCAAGACAAATGTTCGCGGGCAGAGCTTCATTGACGTCGAGATCGTCATGAAGCCGCCGGACCAAAGGGACATGACGGCCGAGCAGGTGATCGAACTCTGGCGACAGTCGATTGGGGACCTTCCCGGCGTCGATCAGGTGACATTTCGCGCAGAGCGAGGCCCCGGTGGCCACCGGCGGCCAATCAGCGTGGCCCTCAGCCACACGGATGAAAAAACGCTTCAGGATGCGACGCGAGCATTCATCGAGCGACTTGAACAGTTCCAGAATGTGAAAGATGTCAGTGACAACTACAACCGTGGCAAAGCCCAATACGAATTTGATCTGCGACCGGAAGGGCGTGTGCTGGGCCTGACAGATGAGTCACTTGGACGACAGCTTCGCGGCGCATTCTATGGATCTCTGGCGCTGCGAATTCTTCGTGGCACAGATGAGGTCGAAGTGCTCGTCAAGCTACCGGACGAACAGCGGGCAGACATTCACCACCTTGAGGATCTGGTCGTGCAGACTCCGGATGGTGTGGAAGTCCCTCTTCTTGACGTCGCTGAACTGCGAGAAGGCACCTCTCTCTCTCGAATTAACAGACGAAACGGCCGACGGGCTGTTCAGATATCGATGGACGTAGAGCCCAGAGGTGCAGTAACCCAGGTCATCGCCGCTCTGAGAAGTTCAACTCTGCCGCAACTGGAGAAGGATTATCCAGGTCTGACGTTCCAGTTTGAAGGCAGCGATGCTGAACGGCGTGAAGCAACCGAATCTCTCGTTGAGAATTTCCTGCTTGCCCTCGTTGTCATCTACTCGCTGCTCGCGATTGCATTCCGGAAATACATCCAGCCGCTCGTCGTCCTGGTGGCCATTCCTTTTGGAATTGTCGGAGCCGTCCTCGGACATATCTGGCTGGGATATGACCTCTCTCTCGTCAGCATGATGGGAATCATCGCCTTATCCGGGGTTGTCATTAACGACTCACTGATCATGCTGGACTATGCCAACAGGCGACGAAGCGAAGGAGCAGATGCCCTGACCGCCATTTCTGAGGCTGGAACCAGAAGATTCCGGCCAATCCTGCTGACAACACTTACGACCTTTGGCGGACTGGTCCCTCTGATCTTTGAGACCTCTCTGCAGGCTCAGTACATCATTCCGATGGCGATTTCACTCGGCTTTGGAATCCTGTTCTCCACGGCCATTATTCTGGTGTTGGTTCCATGCCTCTACCTGATCCTTGAGGACGGGGTGCAGGTGGCCAACTGGCTGAAAGGATCTCAGCCTCAGGACGATTGAACGGGCACTGTTAATCACGTCATATCGGATCATTGCGATGGGAGAGCGAATCTCCTGATGAGCCGTGTTAACTCCAGATATTGAGCACGGCAGAAGCCTCTCCTTCGGTGGATCAGTTCGAAGCCGGGAGCCGGTTTGACCGGGGTGCTTGCGCACTGCCGCTAAGCTGGCGGTGGACGTGCACTTTCTTAGCGGAGCGCCCGACCGAGCACGCATCCGACCCGTAAGCCGTATTGATCAATTTGATCGACACGGACGCGACAGGACGCAAGAAGCAGACTGACTGGGAACCCAGCGCACCCCATGATCGCGTCCCGGAAGACGGTCTGTTTGCTGGCAGCCGTCTA
>CAJWGB010000126.1 GCA_913031625.1 uncultured Planctomycetaceae bacterium
TGGTCGTCCGGTGAACCACGGTGGATTGAAGATGTTCAACGCGGCGTTGATCCACAGAGTGCAGAGGTGTTTGGTTCTGCCGGCATTTTCAGCAGCATGGCGTTCCCGATTAAGGTTCAGGGAGACACGGTTGCTGTCCTTGAGTTTTTTGCCTTCTCTTCTCAGCCGGAGGACGCTGTTCTGCTGGGGCTGCTCCAGCGCGTGGGTGACCAGGTGGGACGTGTCATCGAACGTCGCCGAAGCGAAGAAGCCCTGCGTACCGCACTTGAGGCAGCAGATGCCGCAAACCAGGCCAAGAGTGACTTTCTTGCAAACGTGAGTCATGAGATTCGCACTCCAATGAATGGTGTGATTGGCATGACTGAGTTGCTGCTGGAAACAGAGCTCACTCCGACGCAGCGTGAATACCTGTCGATGGTTCAGACGTCTGGCGAGTCGCTGCTGGATCTCATTAACGACATCCTGGACTTCTCGAAGATTGAATCCGGCAGGATGGAACTGGATGAACTGGCGTTCGATTTTCGAGAGTCGCTCGGCGATACGATGAAGATTCTCGGTACTCGAGCACACCGTCAGGGGCTCGAACTTGCGTTTTCCATCGATGAAGATGTGCCCGACTTTCTGGTGGGTGATCCTGCCAGGCTGCGACAGGTTGTTGTGAATCTTGTGGGTAATGCAATCAAGTTCACAGCAGAAGGGGAAGTCGTTCTTCGCGTTGCCTGCCTGTCTCGAAGCGAAGATTCTGCACATCTGCAGGTCTCCGTGACAGACACCGGGATTGGGATTCCCGAAGACCGGCGGGAAGATGTCTTCAGTGCCTTCCAGCAGGCGGATACGTCAACCACACGAAGTTACGGTGGCACCGGATTGGGGCTGACTATCTGCACGCGGCTTGTGGAACTGATGGGAGGTCAGATCTCCTGCGAGAGTGAAATGGGCAAAGGGAGCACCTTTGCATTTGATGTCCGCTGTGGAATTGCTCAGGACTTTCTGGCCAGACGTCGCAATCCTGTCATCGTCCATGGAACCCGGACTCTTATTGTCGATGACAACCTTACCAATCGCCGTATTCTTGAGGAGATGTGTCGGAACTGGGGAATGGATCCGGTCTCTGCAGCGGATGCTGACGAGGGATTTCGGCTACTGCTGGAAAACGAGGCAACGACTCCTGTTGTGCTTGTGCTGACAGACGTCAACATGCCGGAGTCTGACGGGTTTGATTTCTGTCGCCGAGTCCGGGCAGATGACCGCTTTCATGATCTGAAGATCATCATGTTGACGTCGGCCGGCCGCCCAGGAGATGCTGACCTCCGAGTCGAGCTGGATGTCGCGGCCCACATACTCAAGCCTGTCAAGCAGTCTGAGCTGTTTGACAGCATTGTTACAGTTCTGGGAGTCACTGCCCCTGAAGACTACGACGCGGATGATGACCCCAGTACTCGTGGGCTGAAAGTGACAGGGCTGAATGTTCTGCTTGCAGAAGATAACCTTGTGAACCAGAAACTGGCCATTGGACTGCTGACAAAGCAGGGCCATCAGACGACACTGGCTCACAATGGAGTTGAAGCCGTTGAGCTGTACAACTCCCGGAAGTTTGACGTCGTGTTGATGGACGTTCAGATGCCTCTGATGGATGGTCTCGAAGCGACGGCTGAGATCAGAAAGATTGAGGAACAAACTGGGCGGCACACTCCGATTGTTGCCATGACGGCTCATGCCATGCGTGGAGACCGGGAACGTTGCCTTGAAGGCGGAATGGATGAATACCTTTCCAAGCCGATTCGGGGTCGCCAGATCGCCGACATGTTTCAGAGGCTTGAACTGTATTCGAGTCAGGTTGCTGAAGCGGCCCCTCAGCCGGTGGTGACCGGCGACCTTGTGAACTGGGATGAAGCACTTGCGAGTGTCGACGGGGATCGGGAACTGTTGCGAGAGGTCATCGACGCATTCCTTAAGGAATCGCCGATGTTGATGGCGACTCTTAAAGAATCGGTGTCCTCAAAGAACGCGTCTGCGTTGCACCGAGCTGCTCACACGTTCAAAGGAGCACTCATGTCACTGGGGGCAATGAGTGTGTCCGATCTTGCCAGAGACCTGGAGGAACTCGGGCGGAGCGGGACAACTGATGGGGCTGCAGAGTTGCTGACTCAGTTCGAGAACAGATGTGGAAGTGCAATTGAAGTCATAAGTGGTTTCCAGCCAGACGAGTAGAACCAGTCACAAGACCATGGCCTCTGGTCGTCCGGTGTCAATGCAGAGTGTGCCATGAATTCCAGTCGACGAAGGTTTCTCACAGCAGCGGCCCTTGCATCAACAGCTGCTCCGGCATTTAGTTCCTCTGCCCCGCGAATGATCAAGGCAGCCCTCATTGGCTGTGGAGGCCGTGGCCAGACGCTGATTGACGCTTTCGCGAAGCTGCCGGACGTGAGGTTCAAATGGTTTTGTGAAGTAGATGAATCACGCAGGAATGCGGCTCAGCGGCGTCTTGGCAATGAGGTTCGAGCTACGGGCGATCTGCGGCACGTTCTCGAGGATGAAGAAGTCAATACGGTAATCATTGCGACTCCTGATCACTGGCATGCCCCGGCTGCGATTCTCGCATGTGAAGCTGGAAAGCATGTGTATGTCGAGAAACCCTGCTCTCACACCGTGCGCGAAGGGCGTCTGCTCGTCGAAGCTGCTCGCAGGAACAACAGTGTTGTTCAACACGGTACTCAGGTCCGCAGTACGGACATGATGATTGAGGCCGTACAGCTGCTGCGAAAGGGAGTGATCGGTGATGTTCTGGTTTGCAAAGCATGGAACATTCAGCGTCGCGGAAGTATCGGGCACCAGCAGCCTTCAGATCCGCCGGAGGGGCTGGACTATGATTTGTGGGTCGGGCCCGCTCGAATGATCCCCTACCAGAAGAATCGGCATCAGGGCTGGCATTGGTGGTACCATTTCGGGACCGGCGACATGGGCAATGACGGGGTTCATGACATCGATTATGCTCGATGGGGGCTGGGCGTTACTCAGCACCCCAGATACATTTCTGCGTCAGGCGGCAAGTACTTCTTTGATGATGATCAGGAGTTTCCTGACACTCAGCAGGTGACGTTCGAGTATCCCGGTTCCGGGAAGCATGGGGCACGCCGAATGCTGATCTACGAGCAGCGACTGTGGTCCACGAGTTACCCACATAACGTCGACAGTGGTGTGGAGTTTTACGGGACAGGTGGCCAGATGTTCTTGAGTCGGCGGGGCAAGATTGAGGTCACCGGAGAACGCCGAAAACGGATCGAGCATGGGATTACGCCGGAAGCGCAGAACCACGAGAAACACGTGGCCAACTTTGTCGCGTGTATTCACTCAGGGGAGCGTCCAAACGCCGACATTGAGATCGGTCATCTGACGTCATCGCTCTGCCATTTGGGTAACATCGCCACTCGACTCGGCCGGCGACTGGAATTCGACGGTGAACGCGAAGCCATGCAGCGGGATCCGGAAGCAGATCAGCTGCTGACAGGACAATACCGTCGCCACTGGGCTACACCCGAGATTCCCGGTCCTGTGTTTTAGATCAGGTCAGGGTTACGCGGCTGATGTGTCGATCAGCCCTGCTGGAGACTCGGCACGGGGAAGTTTGAGGGTAAACGTTGTCCCTTTGCCAACTTCACTTTCGACTCGGATACGTCCCTGATGTGCTTCGATGATCTTTCGACAGAGCGACAGTCCGATTCCTGAGCCCCCCTGTCCGCGAGCGTCTGCCTTTTTGGTGGTATAGAACGCATCAAAGATCTTCTGGAGCTGGTCCTGAGGAATGCCGCATCCGTTGTCTCCAACCGAGATTTCTGCCCAGCCTTCTTCTTTGTTATCTCTGATTGTGAGCTTCAGTCGTCCTTTTTCTCCCATTGCCTGCCGAGCATTTACAATCAGGTTGACCAGAATCTGCTGTATCTGGCTGCTGTTCACTTTGGCCCAGACACCGGCCTGCAGATCTTCATCAATTCCGATGCGGTGCATCTGCAGATCCTTCTGAACCAGAACCATTACATCACTCAGGAGTCGGTTTAATTCGAACGGTTCCTGGCGATCGCTGGTGTTGCGAGCATATGCCAGCATTCCGGTTGTGATCTTGCTGGCTCGCTGTCCAGCGGCAAGGATTCGTTCGAAGGACTTGTTGCGAGTCGCTTCTTCTTTGTGCCGCAGCCCCATCTTCGCGTAGTTGATGACTGTGGTCAGAATGTTGTTGAACTCATGAGTGATACTGCTGGCGAGGGACCCAACAGAACCCATTTTCTGCGACTGCATCAATTGCGATTCCAGTTGCTCCAGCTGAGATTCCAGTTCCTGAATTCTGGCCTGATCGCTCATGATTCTATCCTGTGCTGTTTGAATCTTCGGCATGAATTGCCGGTTTGCGGGCGCATAACTGCAGCCCAGGTTCAGTATCGGCAGACCCGGATGGGGCAATCAAAATTCGGAATACCGGACGAAACAATCGCCCAGATTACTCATCTCCCTGGCCGGATGCCTCATCGGCAGACTGCAGTTCGGTCAGGATGTGGCGGTGTTCGTCTGCCAGAGCTGTCTCTCCGAGTTCATCTTTGACAACGATCAGCAACTCATGGACCTTCTGGCTGTTTGGCCGCTGGGGAAGCGCCTTCTGCAGATCACGATCAGCTTCCTTGAATCGCCTGAGTTTGATGTAGATCTCCGCTCGGGTGGAATAGGCGTCCGGATGCTTCTGCTCAGGCAGCAGGTCCATGACTTCGTTGATGAGGTTGAGACATCGGTCAAGATCAGGATCCTCTCCTCGGAGGATTGCAAGGGCGAGGTTATTCAGGATTTGAATCCTTGCTTCCTTGTCTGTCTTGCTTATGTCATTGGCGGCTTCCAGGTTGCGCTGAGCTTTGGAATATTGTTTGCTGACCAGCGCGTGTTCACCGAGTGTGTAAAAGACGTCCCAGTTGTATGTTCCTTCTGCAAGTAATCGAATCAGCTTCTTTTCAGATTCCTCGGCTGCTGACTTGCTACTGCAGCTGATTGCAGAAAGCTGATAGATGGCAATCCTGTCATTCTCCCAGCACGTCCATGGCCTTAACAGCAAGTTCAAGTGCAACCGTTGACTCATCTTCTTCCTGCATCAGGAACTGGCGGGACCGAAGTACAAGCAATCGACCGAGCTGATCGGCAATTGCCGTCTGAACTTTGCCATCGACCTCTGGGTGCGTCTTCTCCAGAGTGCTGATCGCATCGTCATACCGCGTTGCTTCCCATTGCAATAATGCAATGCGATAAGCAGCCTGAGCTTCGTTCAGACTTTCGTCATCATGTGTTTCTTCAATCAGGACGTCATAGATTCTGTCTGCTTTGTCCTGTTGGTTATTCCGGAGGTACGCGCGGGCCAGAAACTGTCTGAGGCTCGAGTGCTTTTCGACAACTGGAGTGAGCGTCTGAATGGCTGTTTCATGCTCCCCACATATCTCGAGCAGCTGACAATACATTTCGTGCGGTTCCACGTCTTCAGGCTGCTCAGATATCTCCCTTTTCCAGTGTTCGAGCGCTCCTTCGATCTGTTTTGGAGTCACGACAATGCTCCCCGCGGGCAGAGAGGCGAGAAACCTGATGGCATCCATTTTTCCGGGGAAGATTTTGAGGGCCTCAATCAGCTGAAGACCGGCCGCATAGTTGCTCGCTCCCTTTGTTCTCAGGATTTCCCGCGCGACGTTTACTCGCACTTCCGCACGGGCTTCTGCGAGTTCATCGTTTTCAGGCAGTTCCTGCAGTCCCTGCTGCAGCACTTCCTCCGCTTCGTTGAACTTTCTTTGGATGACATACGAGCGTGCCCAGTTGACGCGCGCATCCGCGTTTTCAGATCTTGCAATCTGATTCTGAAATGCAGTGCGAGCTTTCTCCAGCGTCGCATTGACGGTCGATGAGCCTTTGTTCATTTGCTGCTGAGATCCGCGAGGATGAGGTAGTCTTCCGGAACGAATCTGGCGGAAGTCTTGTAGCACTCAGCTGCAAGCTGAAACTTCTGTTCACCAAGGTAGACTTGTGCCAGCCTTTGGTTGGCACTAATGACAACCGACGTGTCTTTGTATTTCGTGCTTTCTCTAACGGCTCTTTGCAGGTGTTTTTTTCGGTCCTCCCAGGACAGCGGGAAACCTGCTGCAGATGAGTTATCAACCAGCCACAATCTGGCCTTGGGGTAGCCTCTGCTCCTGCTGTCGAGCGGTGCGAGAACCTGCATCAGTCCAACAGCGCGTTCCTTGTTGCCAAGCTTGTCATACAGGGCTGCAAGAGCCCATCGATATTCCGCATTCGACGGTCTCAGGGAGCACATGGCATGCTGGTAAAGCAACGCCTCTTTCCATTCTTCAGCGTCAACCGCTTTGTTGAATTCCTTTTGATAGCATTCCACGGCTTCACTCTGATTGTCGTGCTTCAGGTAAACCAGAAACAGGACTCCAGCAATCGCAGTCAACGCAGAAGGGAGGCCAAGGAACAGGCTCATTCTGTTGCGGCTGAAGAACCAGCACTCCACGAATTTAAGGAAGTATGACGGCTTCAATGCCTTCGACAGAGGAGGCAGCGGGAGGCGTCCATAGGACGTTCCCGGAGCAACTTCCCCGTTCATGATTTCATTTGTGCTTGTATCTGACATTTCGAGTCGCCGAAGCAGGCATTGTCTGAACGAAATCAGCCCGGAGTGAAACAGCTGCTGGGTCAGGGCTTATCGCCAGTTTGCAGAGCTGTCAGCAGGGCATCGCGAATGTGCACACGTGATTCTGCATGCAGTTTTTTGACCTTAAAGGCCTGTGTTTCTGAAATGGGGACAGGGGATGCAAGGAATGCCTGACACTGAATCGTGTCCGGTACTGTGTTGTAGAAACGTGGCTGCTGTCCAAGACGTTGAGCGATAAGTCCACTGGGAGAATTTACGTCCGGAGGCTCATGCGGTGAGCCGTTCGGGGTAAAGAAACTGAAAAAGAGAACTCCATGCAGTCCTTTGTCGGTGTGCCGCATGTTGACTTTCATTGCGGTCCAGTCTTCTGTCAGTTTGTTTGAACTACTGGATGTCACTGTCCATCCGTTGGCTTGGTAACAGACTCGAAGGTCATGCCATCCGCAGAAGACGTGGTCGCAGGAAACGACAGTCTTCATCGCGCGATACTGATAAGTCCATGTGTTTGAGAATTCGCCTTCGATCGAATTTCGATTTCGCTGATCGGTTCCATACTCAGCCCGGGTGAATTCCGCGAGTTGTTCTGGCAGAGAATCTTCCCTGAGTACATGTTCGCCCGTCACAAACGTGGCCCTGTTGCCTTGTCCGATTGTCATGAGTGCCGGTACCTGGCCAGCAATTCCGAGTGCTGCGATAGTGCCACAGAGGAACAGAGTCCGGCGTCTGGGGGCTGACTCCGGGTCTGCCGGAGCATGGCGTTTTGTAAGCGTGGTTCGGGTGGAAATCAGAAAATTGAATGCCGCTACAATTGGATTGCGGTATTCACTGTTGGGAGCATTCTGATCTCCGTCGGGGACGCGTGCTGTAAGTCCGAGCAGAAAGAAGTCGAGGTTGTAGACAAGGAGTGCGGCAACACCGAGAACGAAGTAGCCCAGCATGTCATGCTGCCAGCCGGTTGAAAGGTCGTATGCATAACTGTCCTGAGCGATTGCGATGGACACGACACGCGTGACATTCATTAATCCAGCGAAGAACACGGCACCAAGCAGCACGAGCAATCCGTGGAAAGGAGACCGGCGACGACCGCAGCAGATCAGGAGTGCAAAGAAGATCAGCGTAAACAGCGACTGCACTCCACTGCATGCTTCCTCCACCATCAACGCTCTTGACTTGAGCGAGATGATGTTTCCTTCTCGCAGATGCAGGATCCCGATAAAGTTCAGCAACCGGCTGGCGATCCTGCTCGTAATGGCCTGCAACTCAGTAATGACATACAGGTCAATATTGGCCGGTAGACGAACTGCAAGCAGTGGAAGGAGTGCGAGATAGGCAAGGCTGCTACCAGTCTGGCCGTCACGACGAGAAACTGCTGCCGCAGCAAGCACCAGCCACATACCAATGCTGCCCAGCCACGGTGAGTTGATCACGATACCGGTCAATAGAACGATTACATCCAGAATCAAAAGTGATCGTGTCAGTCTCGTTCGTTTGGACGCACCATTCTGGCGTTGCCACAGCATCCACCCAAATGCCCCGAGTGCAAATGGGAAGAACTGGTAATGTGTTCTGGTCCATGTGAGTTTCAGGTCCAGAAACACAAATGGAAGGTGGCCCACCAACAGGAGGGCAAAGGGGAACCACCAGGTCTGTTGCCTCGACCGGACGGGCGCCAATGTATCAATTGTCGCAGTTGCCATAGAAAATTCTTTGTCTGCCGCGAACGTCGTGCGTGTGGGGTCCTCCCCTAGGTGAACAAAAGCTCCCCATGGTTCTCCCAGTATTTCATGCAGTCAGAAACGGATCCAGATGTGATTTAGAAGATTGTGATTTCCTCCAAAAAAACATCTAACTGGAGATTGGGATGTTTTCTGAATTCACAACCCGCAGGATCAGTACTGAGAGCGATGTGCCCCGGTAATTCAAATGGTTTCCGGACTGCCGCCAGCAATACTGCAGGTCACCGACGAAACTGACTCAATAATTCGACAGTTCTCTGAGTCTGACAACGATTGAACACGGGCGGAGCCGTGATTCACTGTTGTAAATTCATTTTTGTCAATGGCTTATGTTGGTTCTCTGCCTCTGGAGTCCATCATGCAGAGACATTGCAGAACAGGGGATCCATGTCCTGCAGTGTGGAGAACGCATGGGCATCACTCGAATTTGCCCAAATCATCACCTGCGAGGCAGAGTTTTGATTTTCCCTGCCAATGCTTAGCGACTGACAATAATGCGGTGCTGAGGAACGGCCATGTTGCTGGTCAAAGGCCCAGAGCCGCCACAATCGCTGCTTTGGAGTTTTCCACCACAACCGGAGAATTCGCGAACGGCGTCTCGTTGACTCCGGCTGGCTGAAGCTTCTCCGCCCGCTTTTTGGGGTCATCCATGTGGTAGGCCACAGTCAGGTCTGGATCCTTCAGTTGGTGCCCTGTCAGCACACAGGCGACACGGTCCGATGGGGCAATTAAACCTTCTTCTCGGAGTTGCAACAGGCCGGCAAGCGATGCTCCGCTGGCAGGTTCGCACCCGAAACCACTCGCTGCAATGCGGGCACGAGCATCCACAATTTCCTGATCGCTGACGCTTCGGACAACACCATCGCACACATTGAGAGACCTGAGTGCTTTTACAAGATTGACTGGTCGATTGATCTCGATGGCCGATGCAAGTGTGTTCGCTCGACGGTCTTCTTCATCCATCAGCCGGTAGAAGTCCCGAATCATTTCACTGTCACTACGGCCTTCGTTCCAGTTCAGTGACTCGGCGTTGACGAGTGAATCAAGGGTGTCGGCTCCCTCTGCGTTGATGATTGCGAGTCGCGGGATCCGATCAATCAGGCCCAGCTGTTTCAGTTCCAGAAATGCCTTACCAAATGCGCTGCTGTTTCCGAGGTTTCCACCTGGTACCAGAATCCAGTCGGGGACTTCCCAGCTGAGTCCCTCAAGAATCCGATACATAATGGATTTCTGTCCCTCCAGTCGGAAGGGGTTTACGCTGTTGCAGAGATAGATCGGATGTTCTGCACAAACTTCTCGGACGCGGGCGAGAGCGTCATCAAAGTCCCCCAGAATCTGCAGTGTTCGGGCGCCGTAGTCGAGTGCCTGAGAGAGTTTTCCGTAGGCGATGCGTCCACTGCCAACGAATACCACGCACTGAAACAGTCCCGATACCCCTGCATAGATTGCCAGTGAGGCACTCGTGTTTCCTGTCGACGCACACGCGGTCATTTTTGCTCCGACCATCGAAGCGTGCGTTGAGGCTGCCGTCATGCCATTGTCTTTGAAGCTTCCGGAGGGATTCAGCCCTTCGTACTGCAGGAACAGGCTGCCACTGTTTAATCCGGCAACTTTCGCAAGTTGATCGTTTTGCTGAAGGATGGTCTGCCCCTCTCCGATTGTGACGATCTGCTCGTCCCTGGGAAAGGATATCAGTTCTCGGAACCGCCAGACCCCACTGAAGTTGACTGGCGTTCTGCGATCGGTCCAGCGAGCTTCAAACTCTTTCAGATGAGAGGGGACAGGAACCTGGTCCCAGTCGTACGCCACGTCCAGCAGACTCTGGCATGCCGGACATGCTGTCAGGATCTGGCCAAGGTCATACTTTTGACTGCAGTCTGGGTGAATGCACTGTTGGAAGGCTGACGACATCGCAACATCTCGCGAGGATGTAACTCATTAATTGGATAACAGAGCGACAGTGTAGGCACCAGATGGGTTCATTCCACGGTCCTTATGTCACCATTGTGAAAATCGACCGGTGGCCGTGTCACCGTTCAGGCAGTGGCCGTTATTCCAGAATTTCGGTCAGGCTGGCGGTTGAGGAAGCTCAGTTTCCGCGTAATGCAACTCTGGGAGCAGCGAAACTCCCGAATCGAACTGCTCCAGTGTCTGCGCTGCCCAGCCGACCATGCGCGCCAGACCCACTGCCAGTGACATCCGGTCATCCGGAACATCCAGCAGCATCATCAATCGAGTGGACGCCCAGTCCATGGTTGGGGCCATGGCATTGTGTGCCATCAGGTTTTCAAGGCGAGCGGAAACGGATTCGAGAATGAGGCCATCCATCGTCCCGAGCAACTGACGGCACTGTTCTTTCAGGAGCAAGGCGCGTGGATCCTGGCGGAGCTGGTTGTCTTCTTCGGGGTGGCTCCCGGCCAGGACCTCGGCTGGTTCAAAGCCACACGGAATTGGACTGCTGCGTTTTGCGAACCATGACTCCGCTTCCTGGGGCGATCTCAGGCGCCGCAGCCGACTTGACATCCATGTGTACGGGTCGTTTCGAAGCTGAGACACGTACATGGAAGACGACGCTTTGAGTCCTGCCACCACGTCGTTGACAATGCTTCCAAAGAGACGCATCAGAAAACAGGCCGGTCGCATCTCAGTCAGGCACTGACAGATCATCAGAACATTAAATGCGTGTTCTTCTCGCGGTGTTGGCGGCGCGTGGTCATCGCGCAGAATCTGAAGGAGTTGCCCTGCCCATGATAGAGTACGCGACTCGTCAGTAATGGCCCGGCCCTCATTCAGGCTTCCTCCGAAGGCCACATGCATGAGCACGGGAGTTTGTGCCATCACCCGCCAGAACTGCGAACGAGATGCGGGCAGCGTTCGGTCGCAGGGTGTTGGATCGAAACAGGAGAGCAGAGAGATTGCGACCGGAAACAAATCAAGTGGGCGCGTCTGCAGGGGAACTGCAGAAACCATGTCAGCAATTGGCTGATCGATGACGGCACTGTCACTTAGAATGGAACAACAGTCAGCGAGGCGTTCGCTGTCCGGCATTTCGTCATTCAGCAGGAGCCACATGACCGCTTCAAAGGATCCCTCCTTACACAGTCTTGCAACGTTCTGCCCACAGTATTCGGTGCGATCATCATAGAATCCGATCAGGTCGGTATGACCGCAGACGACACCATCGAGGCCCTTGGTTTCGAGCGCAGGTTTGTCGATGGCGTTGACAAGCTGGTGTAATCCGTCCACCTGATACGAAGCAGGTGCTGGCTTCATGTCTGCATCCTTTCAGCGAATCCATTCTGAAGATCAAAGTGATCTGTTCATGAGCAGTCCTGCTCATCCGGCCTCAATCCCTCGAGAACCGTGTCAGGCGAACTGCAAAGTCTACGGCATGTGCAATCCGATTGAAAACGGTTGCATGCGAATCCGGGCGTCGTCGCAAAATCTGTGGAATTCTGTGTTTTTCGGCTGGACAGCCAGTGCCTCGATTCATCAGTGTCCCGAGCTTCTGTTGTTCTTCCGAATGCCCCGTCATGCCCTGGAAACATATCATTGTCAGCCTCCCCGCGAAGGATCTGCAGGCGGCGATGTCAGATGTCTCATCCTTCCAGCAGGGTCAGGAATGTTCAGGTCTGGATCTGCTCTTGAACGTCGTTGACCACGCCGCATTTTTGACCACGGTTTGTGGTGCTCAGTTGCACGTCATGACCGTCTCTGATGACGCGACTGTTTCTGAATGCCAGCAGGAGATCCTGAGGCTCGCGTCAGAAAGCGGAATCAGTCTGTCGGACCCGGTCTGTTCGGTCCTTTCACCCGACACGTGGTATGCCGAATCCTCGCAGATCGCAGAGCTTGATGCAGTGCTGGTGAAAGGCATGAGTCAGTTGGAAGCCGCCGGCCCCGATCGTGGGAAGGTACCGATCTGGTATGTTGCAGAACGACTGAGCCATTTGGATGGCATCTCGACGGCGGCCCTCGTGCCGCCTCACTGCCGTAGCGAGGCGGTCGTTGAATTCGTCAACCTTGCCATTCAGTTTCCTCTTCGGCTGACACTCCTGATGTACGGCTCTGAAGACGAAGATCGTGATCAGGTAATGGCGGCACTCGACGGCGCTGATATTCGGTCGGCTGAGTATGGTGTCCAGGTGGACTGGACTAAATCGGATTGGCCTGACGTTCCCGGCAGGCGTGAGTTCGACCTGCTGATGACAATTGGTGAAAGCAGTGCCGATGCGGCAAAGTCGAACTCTTTGTCCATACTTACCCTGCCGGATGTCCACTAGTTTCAGCTGCCTGTCGAGATGTGCGCTATGCCTCAGAAACAGCAGATCCTCTTCGTGCTCCTGGCGGCCTGCAGTTTGTCTGCCGTGTTCGGTGAGAGCGTTGAGCAGCGGTTCCTTCGCGACGATCAGATCGGTAACAGCACGGATGTTGTCGACCTTCATGATGGCTGGAGGATTACTGATGATGGCCTCAGGCGACTGAGGTCTTACGTTCTTCGAGGCGAAGTGGACATTCGGATGCCGTCAAGAGTCCGTCATCTCAACCTGAGCGGGACTTCTATCAGTGATGCCGGACTCAAACATCTTGTTGGAAAAGATGGAACAATCGCCCTTGAGTCATTAAACCTGCAAAACACTCTCATCACCGATGTCGCCATACAACACTTGTCGCAGCTGAAGAAAATGTTGGTTCTGGATCTTGGAGAAACAATCTCGTTTGCTGGCGGAGTGTCCGGTGCACGGCTGTCGGAGGCGGCCGTGCGACAGCTGCGTTTGAAGCTACCCCAATGTGAAGTCAGGCACGTGACAACTCACATCGAGATGTCACCAGGACAAAGAGATGTCTGGAAGCTGTGGGCCGGGGTTTCAAACGTTCGTGTCAATCGAAGTGGTCAGATCACATCCATTCGAACCTTGCCTCTCCGTCAGATTACTAAACGACACTGGCAGAGTCTGACCAGGCTGTCAGATCTGAAGGAGCTACAGCTGAATCAGCTGCCAGAGGCTCCCAACCTGGCAGCGATTGGCCAGCTGGGGGCGCTCCGCCATCTTTGTCTTGATCGTGCCAGGCTGCCCGATGAAGAGATTCACCATCTCACGGGGCTGACGGGCCTCATTACTCTGGGCCTCGCAGGGAATCCGGTCTCGGACGACTGTCTGATTCACCTGCATGGCCTCGAACGTCTGCAGAGCCTTGATTTGCGAATGACGTCTGTGGCCACCACCGGACTACAGCAGCTTCAACGACGGCTTCCGGCAGCTCGACTTGTCGTCGATCCGTGGCGAGTCGTGAAGCTGCCTTATCGAAGCCTGACCATCAATGATCAGTTTCAACTTCAACATGTTGGCAGTGTGGGGTATCGAAAATCGCACGACGACCTGGTGAAGGAACTCAATGTTCTGGTTAAACATCCGACGTTGGAATCTATCAACCTGCGACATTCTAAGCTGACAGACGAGGATCTGCAGGCTGTCGGTCGAATGAAGAATCTGAAGTCGCTCGATATTGGCAATACCCAGATTACTTCGATGGGCGTGAAGTATCTGGGCGAGCTTAAGGAACTGAGAGAGCTTAGTCTGTGGCACACTCGGATCACCAAAGACGGCGGACTCGGAGCGATTGAGGGTTTACCACACCTTCGTTCACTCGAACTGGACGAGACGCGGATTGATGACAGAGCAGTTGTTCCGTTGGCAAGAATGAAGAGTCTCGAATACACAGAACTGTGGCATACGGATGTCACAGCAGCAGGTGTTGACCGGCTGAGGAAATTCCGCCCGGAACTGGAAATTCAGGCAAACGTGAGGCAGTGACCGGTGGGAGACCTCCACGGCGATGGTCTTCTCCGACTGTGCGGCCTGCTGATGGAGCAGCGTTGAACGGTCCCTGGGATTTGACATTTCATGAGTTCAGCAACACACTCTGCTCCCTCATTTTGACTCCTGGAAAATCTCATGAAGCTGTTTCGTTTTCTGCTGCTGACGGTCGTCGTGTTCGTCTGTATTCCTTCCGTTAATGCGTGGCGTGATCCGATTCGCCTGACGCACGGCCCAATGCTTGGAAAGCAGACGGCTCACTCGATGGCGGTATGGGGGCGGACCTCCGACCCAGGTGAGTTTGTTGTCCGCTACGGAACCAGTGCGGACCGGATGGACCAGGTCAGCCATGCCGCAAAGACGCTGCTGGCTCATGACAATACGGGCGTCGTTCAGTTGCAGGATCTCAAGTCCGACTCGCAGTATCACTATCAGATCTGGGTCAATAATCGGCCCCACGGATTGCCAGGGAAGTTTCGGACTCTTCCTTCACCGGACGATACACGGAACGCGGAGCACAACCCGGATGGACTGTTCAACTTTCGTTTTCAGATTGGCTCCTGTGCGAACCAGAACCCGTTGCATGGCGGCGGACATCGCGCAACTACCTACGAACACCTCAACAATACATGGGCCGACCGAGTTCATTTTCACATTATGAACGGTGACTGGCTCTATGAGGAATTGCGAACCTATCCCCCGGAAGCATGGCGGCTGACTCAGGGTGTCAAAGACTTTCCTCGATCAGTCAAAGTAATGCCGACCGTCGTAGGAGTCTGGGAGAACTACAAGCTGTACCTGAGTCGCGGAGTTGAGTTGGCGAAGTGGCACCGCAACATGCCCAGCTATTTCACTTTTGACGATCATGAATTGGTGAACGATATCTGGGGGTCTTCTGAAGCCGGAAAACGCCACCGTCGAACCGTATTCCGTGATATCGGGACTTATGCATGGATGGATTACCTCGGGTGGGCAAATCCAATGCAGTTTAAGCACCGAATTCATTTTGGCGTCGGTTCGATGAAGGCGGGCAGTAATCTGCTGCACGACCCGACTGCAGACTTCACCAATCTTCCGCTCAAGGAAATGTTGAATCTGCACGTTCACTGGGGAACTCCGGAAGCCGGCGTGAATGACCTGAAGTATGACAACGACGAAGGCAACAGGAATTCATATGTGTACGACATCGTTGAAGTCGTTGATCGGCACACACTGAGGCTGCATATGCCTGCGAAAGTGGATGACCCGAGTCTGAGCTATTCAATTGGTCGTCGTAGTTACGGGAAGTTTCGAGTCTCCAACTGCGAGTTCTTCCTCATCGATACACGTGGAGATCGGGACATGCATGACGTTCGCGATCGCGGCAAGGAAGGTGTTTCGATGATCGGCCGCCACCAGCGAGAGTGGCTGCTCAGGTCTATGAAGGAGAGTGACGCTGACTTTTATTTTGTCGTGTCCACGGTTCCGTTCATGATTCCTCACAGCGGAGCGGGTGGTTTTGAAGTAGATGCTGCGAATAAGGAAGAGGCATGGACCGGATTTTTTGACGAACGCGAGCTGCTGATTCGTGAATGGGATAAAATGGGGAAGAAGGTCTTCGTTATGACCGGCGACCTGCACAACAGCTTCGCCATTAAGGTGACTGAGAACGTGTGGGAATTCTGCTGCGGTCCTCACAACAGCGTGAACCATGTTCCCGTCAATGACGAGAGCAATCGTCCGGCGACTGGTAAGTTCAAGTTTGGTCCTCGTGAATGTGACATTCGCTGGAGCAGCTATATCCTTCCGGACCTGCCGCGACTGGAACGCCTCTACCCGCACTTCTGCGTCGTGCAGATTAATAATGTCTTCAATCAGCCGAAGCAGTTGGGGGGCAAACGCTGGGTTGCCTACCCGCATCCTCAGGTTGTTTTCCAGTATTATGATGGTCGCACGGGCGAACTGGACTACGCGGAGGCAATCTCTCTGGACAGGAAGTAAGCGGCACGAACGGAAGCGTTACTGAAGTCGAGCGCCACAAGCAGCAGGGAAGCATCTTCGCAAACGTGGCAACTGGATCGCGCGGATTGGGCGAGTTCTGGCCACGGCAAACGCGCAGGTTTCTGTGTGCTGCGGTTCTCGTTGATGGCCTGCTCCACAGCGTCTCGGTCAGGGACCTCTTCCGAAAAGTCCTTCCGTTATAATGTGCAGGCACGCTCAATCTACAATGCCTCGATCTTTTTTCGCCACGCGATTTTCCTTGAACTCAAGTAATAATGGGAATCGTTGAGGTTGAGCCCCTTCTTGTCGGCTTCCCTTTCTTCAGCTTCAGCGTCTAGAACCAGGGCTCTTCGCCGTCTTCTACTTCCACCTGCCCCAGAGATTCAAAACCTGGCTCTTGCTCGCGCCAGCCTTCAAAGATTCAAAGGCTTCTTCTGAGACCCTTTCAGGGTCTGGTTCGAGATGGCTTGAGCATTTCGGCCATGGCCAAAGCGAACGAGTCACCAAGTCGGACGAAGAATGCGCCGCTGCCGAGATAGTGGTAGGGGCGGTCGCTGCCGACCGTGTCCCATTCGTGATAGTGCTGGGGCCAGCCTTTCTGGAAGACCTTGTCCGAGTAGTGTGAGTAATCGGTGTAGCTTTCCACTGCAATAACCGTCCCTTTGAACTCTGGCGCCTGAGCAGCTTTGCGCTGACCCTGGGCGACCTCATTTTCATCGACCTTTTCCTTAGTCTTGTTCGTGCCAATGACGCCAATGACAAACGGCAAATCCGGGGTCTTGAAAGTGGTACGCACGTCCTTGATGAAGGTCTTCATGTTTTCAGCGTAGTTGCCGCGGTACTCCGGATTGAACTGATCGTTGAAACCCTGGAACCAGACGAAGCCGGCGATCTCGTAGCCCTGCCTCGCATCGTAATCAGGATGGTGCTTCTTCGGGTCGGCCAGCACGTCGCTGACGTGTTTCTCCATCTCTCGCCAGAAATGCCCCGCATCGTCCTGACTGAATGGCTTCGGCTCGCGTGGCGGCCTGGGTTTGCGCGGTTCGCGCAATTTCTTTTTGGTCTCTTCATCCGCAGTCTTCATCTTCTCCTGGTAGGCGGCCAGATCGGCGGCATACTTCTTCTCAGCCTGTGGAAAGTCTTTGACCGCTTCCTTGTACTTCGCGAGGTTTTCTTCGGCCCGAGCCTTCGCGTCGGCATAGGCTTTCGTACTCTTGAAATCGGGCGCCGATGGCG
>CAJWGB010000127.1 GCA_913031625.1 uncultured Planctomycetaceae bacterium
GGTCGCGAGCTCACGTTTCGAAGCCGGAGGTTACGTCAGCTAGGAAACATGTCAATGTCTCCCTGACGAACAAATCGGCAATTTGCCGGGTTTTTTCAGCGATTTCCAGCGTTTCTGACACCCCTGGGGCGACCTGAGTCCGCGACCGGACCCTTTCAGGAATTCAGAATGCCACTGCGCATCATTGGTGGGGACCTTCGACGAAGGCTTCTCAGGACACCGCAAACGAGAGACACGCGACCCTATACAGACCGGGTTCGCCAGGTCGTATTCGATCGACTTGGAGACAGAGTGGAAGGTTCCAGAGTCGCTGACATTTTTGCTGGTGTCGGGACGATGGGGCTGGAGTCGATCAGTCGCGGTGCCAGTTCGTGTGTCTTCATTGAAGGGGACCGCCGGGTCCATGAGTGTCTGCGCGAGAACGTCGCGACACTTGCGGCCGACCATCCCACAGTCTGCTGGAAGACGGACATTCACCGCACTTCGTTTCGTCCCACCGGCGCAGACGAATGCCTGCCCTATTCTCTCGTGTTTCTCGACCCTCCCTATGCTCAATGCCCACTCTTCGAAGGGAAGCAGCCGCTGGCAAAGTGCATGGTTCGACTGGCAAAGCCGGAAGCCACTGCAGATAACGTGCTGGTGATTCTCAGAACTCCCGAGCACTTTGAGTTTTCAGCGACAGCACAGTGGCAGATACACGACCATTGGCGTATATCCACGATGAATCTCTGGCTTCTGCATAAGGAGGCGATTGCTGATTCGGCAAACGCACTGCCTTCCGCTGAACAACAGACCAGTGAGACGAGTCCCGCAGATCAAAACGATTCCGGCGGGGCCTGATTGTACTTCATGCTGTCTCCCCGACACGAACCGGAGGATTGCCGTGTCCGTTGAATCCAAACGCGAGGACTTTACGTTTCAGGCAGAAATCAGTCGCCTGCTGCATTTGCTGTCTGAGTCGCTTTACCAGAATCGTGAGATCACGATTCGAGAGCTGGTCTCGAATGCCTCAGACGCCCTGGACAAGGTGCGACACGCATCACTGACCGACTCCTCCATTGACGTCAGCGACCTCCGGATCTCTGTCGAGCCGGACAAAGAGAATCATATCCTTGTGATTCGCGACAATGGTGTCGGCATGACTCGCGATGAACTCGTGCAAAACCTTGGCACAATCGCCCATAGCGGGTCCCTCGAATTCCTCGAGAAGCTTAAACAGACCGATGATTCAGGAGATGTGTCTCTCATCGGCCAGTTCGGAGTCGGATTCTATTCCAGCTTTATGCTGGCCGAGCGAGTTGAAGTTCGTACCCGCAGCTTCTCTGAAGATCAGGGTTGGGTGTGGGAATCAACGGGCGACGGATCGTTCAGTATTTCGGAACCTGATTCTCAACTGGAGCGTGGCACCGAGCTGCGGCTCCACCTGAAGAAGGACATGGACGAGTTCACGGAAGCGACTCGCCTGAAGTACATCCTGCGAAAGTATTCCACATTCGTTCCTCACCCGATCCATGTTGAAGATGAGCACGTCAACGATCAGCCTCCGATCTGGGTGGAGCCGCGAAACTCTGTAACGGATGAGCAGTATCAGAACTTTTATGAGTATCTGACTCATTTTCCTGGTCAGCAGCCGCTATGGCATCTGCACCTGACAGCTGATTCGCCGTTTCAGTTCCACAGCATCCTGTATTGTCCCGATTCAAATCTTGAACGCATGGGCTTTGGACGTTCGGAACACGGACTTCACCTGTGCGCGAAACGAATTCTGGTCCAGAACGACAACCGTGACCTGCTGCCGGACTACCTCCGGTTTCTCCGCGGTATTGTTGACTCGGAAGACCTGCCCCTGAATGTTTCACGAGAGGCACTTCAGGACAACACTGTGTTTCGCAGGATGAAGAAGGTCATCACAAAGAAGGTTCTGGATCACCTGGACACTGTGGCCTCTGACGACCCCGAGTCTTATGCAAAATTCTACGGCGAATTCGGAGCATCCCTCCGCGAGGGGATCGGTGAAGACTTTGACAATCGAGATCGGCTGGCAAAACTGCTGCGGTTTGAGTCCACAGATGGTTCTGCAGAAAATGGACTGGCCTCACTGGCCGGCTACTGCGAGCGAGCGGGGGAGGATCAGAACCAGATTTACTTCATCACGGGCACGGATCGCACCGCGGCCCTCCAGGATCCGAATCTTGAGATCTTCCGCAAACGTGGTCTGGAAGTGCTGATTCTGACCGACCCCGTCGATGAGTATGTCCTGTCGACTCTGGGGGAATTCGAGAAACACGCGCTGGTCTCCGTCGACTCCGCGGAACTCGAGTTGCCAGCTTCAAAGGAATCCGAAGACGGAAACGATGAAGAATCAGACACGGCTGAGAATTCAGAAGTCCCCAATGGTTTCGACGAAGTGCTCAAGTTGTTCCGCGAAACGCTGGGAGACCGCATTGAAGATGTGCGGCAGTCAGAGCGATTAACCGAAAGCGTCTGCTGTCTGGTGAATTCCAAAGGCGCTCAGAGTACGGCCATGCAAAAGGTCCTGCAGCTCAATATGCCTGACTTTGAAATGTCGAAGATGATTCTGGAGATCAATCCGGAAGCTCCACTGGTTAAGCGACTGTGTGAGATTGCCGTGAATGACGACAACTCCGGCTTTGTTCGAACGTGTGGTGAGCAGCTTTATTCCAATGCAATGATCATGGCAGGTCTGGCTCCCAATGGAAATGAGATGTCCGACCGCGTCCAGGACTTCATGATGGAGCTTGCTCAGCAGAGATCATCGATCAAGACCTGATTCGGAATCACATTGATGCCTGTTGACTTTGAATCGCCCCGGTTTCGACAACTGCTGCAGCAGTTGTCAGACGAGCCGTGTCCGGACGTGCCGGATGCATGGCCCGGCGATCAACTTGCTCAGATGGCGGCTGCGGGTGTAACAACATGGGATGCTCCCCACGAATTCGGTGGGCTGGATCTGTCCTCCGTGGAGATGTTGACCGGGCTGCAACACCTCGCCTCGGCATGTCTCGTATCCACGTTTGTGCTGACACAGCGTTCAGCCGCTGTACGACGCATTGCGACATCATCCTGCGTTGCTGCAAGAGAACGTCTGCTTCCGGGGCTGGTTGCCGGGACCACATTCGCGACTGTCGGGATCTCTCATCTGACGACGTCCGGTCAGCATCTTGCCCGACCACAGGTGCAGGTGGTTCCCGCTGCGGATGGCTTTGTGCTGACTGGACTTGCTCCGTGGGCGACCGGTGCAACCCAGGCCGACGTTTTGATTACCGGCGGTACTCTGCAGGATGGCACCGAGATTCTTGCTGCTGTCCCAACCGACAGAGAGGGGGTTCAGGTTGCAGAGCCAGTGCAGTTGCTGGGGCTCAATGCGTCTCAGACCGGTTCGGTCCGGCTGGACAACGTGCATGTTGCTCACGAAGAGGTTCTGCACGGTCCGGTTGAGCGAGTGATGCAGCAGGGGACGGGAGGGGGTGCCGGATCGCTCGGCACATCCGCTCTCGCAGTCGGTGCCACTCGAGGCATGCTGACACGAATGGAGGCAGAGTTGCAGCGACGTCCGGATCTGTGTGAGTTTGCGAACCCACTGAGTGCCGATTGCGAACAGCTTGAGTCTGAGATTAAGGCGGCCGCGCAGGGCAGTCATCCGGCCGGCGATGCTGCGGTGGAACAGATCCGACGACGAGCAAACTCGTTGGTGTTGCGAACAGCACAATCATGGCTGGCAGTGACAAAGGGGGCCGGATATGTTGCCGGACACCCTGCTGAACGTGCCGTGCGTGAGAGTATGTTTTTTCTCGTGTGGTCGTGTCCCCAGCCGGTGCTGGCTGCCAACCTGCGGGAACTCTCATGTGTCGACAAGTCCTGATTCTCTTTTGCGTTCTGACTATCAGCCTTCACGCTGAAGAAGCCGAGATTGCAACGGCTCGCCGAATCGCGCTGCCGGCCGCTCCTCATCGCTATGCACATGTCGCTTTGCCAGGTTATGTCCGAGCTGCCGCGGAGAAGTTCGATAACACGCCCGAGACGAATCCAATTACGGATGCCGGGGCCGCACTGGGACGTGTCCTGTTTTATGATCGAACCCTCTCCGGAAACGGAAGAGTCTCCTGCGCATCCTGCCACCGTCAGGAACTGGCTTTTACTGACGGCCGGAGATTCAGCACCGGATTCGACGGGCGGCAGGTGACTCGCAACTCCATGAGCCTGGTTAATCTCCGGTACCACCCACGCGGACGATTCTTCTGGGATGAACGTGCTGCCACGCTGGAAGAGCAGGTTCTCATGCCCATCGAAAACGAAATCGAGATGGGACATTCCTTACCGGCGCTCGTCAAACAGCTTCAACAGGACCCCATCTATCCGCCGCTGTTTCAGGCGGCCTTTGATTCACCGACAGTGTCACAGGAACGAATTTCCCGTGCTCTGGCTCAATTCCTGAGATCCATTGTTTCGTTTACGTCCCGTTACGATCAGGAGAGGGATCAAGTGAAGTCCGTGTACGACGAGTTTCCCGGATTCACTGAACAGGAGAATCTTGGCAAAGCCATGTTTCTTGGACGCGGCGGATGCGCTGTCTGTCATCTCATGCAGCCGGATGCAAAGGATCGAGTCCGGGCCATCGAGTACATTGCGGAGCGTGAGCTTCAGCCTGTCGATGAGAGTCTGCGCTGCCGTCAGTCTGCCTTCTTCCTTGTCGAAGCACCCGTTGTTAACGGGGTCGATGGTGAGGTGAATGAAAGTGACAGAGGAGTGGGAGCGGTCACCGACGACAAAAAACAAAACGGTGCCTTTAAGGTCTCTTCGCTGCGAAACATAGAACTCACGGGACCGTTTATGCACGACGGTCGCTTCGCCACAGTTGATCGGGTGCTGGAGCATTACAACTGGAGTGTCCGCCCTCATCCTAATCTTGATCCGCGGTTGTCACTGATTGCTGCCCACGGACTGGCCTTGCCGGAACGCGAGAAAGTGGCGCTCACTGTGTTTCTAAAAACGCTTACTGATCATCGGCTGCTGAAGGACGAGCGATTCTCTGATCCGTTTGTCCGAGAGAACTCAGATCAGTAGGGCCCGCATCAGAATGCTCATCGGCAACGTGTCGCCGTGTGCGCCGTCAGCTGCCGGTTAAACGACATTGGATTGTGCTGCGTGAACGTGCGACTACTCTTCGCCGATGTCGTCTTCGTTACCGGTGACTTCCGACATTTTCAGCTGCTTCATCTTGCGATACAGATTGGACCTGTGGAGACCCAGCAGCTTTGCAGCATCTGTCATGTTGTTATTGACCTGACGAATACTCCGTCGGATGTAGTCCTTCTGAAACTCGCGTGTGGCCTTATCCAGTCCCAGTTCCAGAGAGAGCTGTCGCCCGCCTTCTTCTTCCGGGCTGAGAATAAATGCGAGGTCATCTGCATCCACTCGGTCGCTGGCCGACAGAAAGGCGACTCGTTCCATCAGGTTCCGCAGTTCCCGAACATTGCCTGGCCATGAGTGTGCCTGTAATCGTCGCCGAGCATCGGAACTCAGTTGCAGAGACTTACGACGCGCTTGCGCCGAGAATCGTTCAAGGAAGTGTTCTGCCAGCAGCAGAATGTCCTCCGGACGTTCGCGCAGCGGCGGCAGATCCAGAGTGACGACGCTCAGTCGGTAGTAGAGATCTTCGCGAAATCGCTTTTCTCGAACTGACTCAGCAAGGTTCGCATTTGTGGCTGCAACAATTCGGACGTTCACCGGGATTGTTTGGGCGCCCCCAACTCGGGTGATGACTTTTTGCTCAAGGACTCGCAACAGTTTTGCCTGCCCTGCGAGACTCATGTCTCCGATTTCGTCAAGAAACAGAGTGCCACCATCTGCAAGTTCGAACTTCCCCTGACGTGCGGAACGAGCATCAGTGAATGCTCCCTGCTCGTGACCGAACAGTTCGCTCTCCAGCAGGCTTTCTGCAATGGCCGCGCAGTTAACGGCGACGAATGGGCTGTTGGCACGGGCCCCGCCAAAGTGAATGGCGTTCGCAACCACCTCTTTCCCGGTACCACTCTCGCCAAGCACCAGGACGGGCAGATCCGTTGAGGCCAGTCGGTTCACGGTATCTCTTAGTGCAGCAACCGCCGAACTTGTGCCGACGATCTCAACATGGCTCGTGAGTTGTTCAGCCAGCTGGTCACGACTGCGATTCAGGAGTGACAGCTCACGCAGATTCTGAACTGCCACCGCGGCCTGAGTACCCAGCTGCTGCAGGCATTCGACATCCGCATCGTTGAACTGCAGTCCGTGATTGCGGTTGATGCCCTCGAAGGCTCCTACGATCTCCCGATCTGCATCAAGCAGCGGGACGCAGATCAGGTTTCTCGTGCGGTATCCACTTTGACGGTCGACATCCTGATTGAATCTCGGGTCTTCATAAGCGTCGTCGACAATAATGGCTTCACCCGTTTTGAGTGTCTCGCCGACGATGCCTCCCTTGGCGGGAATCCTGAGAGAACCGTTGTCGACACCCAAAGCGGGACGCGCTTCCAGTTCGTCGCGCTCTCGATCCCAGAGAAAGATACTGCTGCGGTCGCAGTCCAGGAGCCGCGTTGCTTCTCTGGCAATCAGGTCGAGGAGCGGAGCGGTCTCCTCAGCAGCGGAGAGCCTCGAAGCGATATCCAGTGTCGACTTGAGGCGTTCGACGTGTCGCCGTGTCTGTTCCTGCTGCTGAGCCAATTCAATTGCCACACTCAGTGAACGCGCCGCGAGAACCGCACGCGACAGCAGATCGTCGTCCGCACTTCGGCAGGCACCCACAAGCAGGTCGCCTGTTGTTGTCCACAGCGGGATCGCGAACAGTGTCCATGACTCGTCGGCCCACAACCCGGCTTCCTCACGCTCCTGAGCGGTGTCCCAGAAGCTGATTGCTGAGTTGGCAGAATGACGCCCATGGCTGCTGATGGTTTTCCATTCCGGGCCAGGAATTCGTTTCTGGACCGCCACCCATTGAAGTGCCAGCTCAGAAGAGAGCTCTGGTAACTCCGACTCCAGCATCTCCTCGGGAGGAGACTTGAAGGCCTGAGCAAACAATCGTCCGCACAGTTGAATGAGCGTGCCGCAGTCCGCTGCAGAAGCGGCGGCGAGGAGTTCTTCGGTGCGATACCACTTTGTGCTCATCACTTTCCCCTGGGGCGGGTGACTGAGATTGGCAGGAGCCGACAGCTGTTGACGTATTTTTGAGCGAGCAGGAGTTACCCTGAGATCAATCCGTCCGAGTACGCGCCATCGACATGATGCAGGGCAGCGTATGCAGCCCATTCAGAAAGTCAATTCGAATAAGACAATTCCGCCGGTTGATCAGTTTGATTGCGGACGGCGATTAGGAATGACTTCAGCCTGATGCCTTTTCAGACTTACTCCTGTGTCCCTGAGCAGGTGTTAAGAGAAATCAATTCTGCAGTCTGAACGCAATATTCGGTGAGAAATCTTCCGCTGCCTGGCCCCGGCAGAATCTGCCGGTCCCAACTGAAACCTGAGCGGAATCTGACCGATAGAGCAGAAAGAGGAGGCAGCGTTCGCGGTCCCCTCGGGCGCAGACCCTCTGTCTGCGACAGCTGCAATATTCAGGATTTGGCCATGCCACAGACAACCACCTCGCCCTCTCGAGCCGCTTCCCGCGTTCAGACTCCACTGGAGACATACCTGCGGGAAATCAACGAAACAGCGTTGCTGACTGCTGACGAAGAGAAGTCTTTGTCGCGAGCGATCTCTGCAGGTGACGCGGCAGCTCGAGACCGAATGGTCCGGGCCAACCTGAGGCTGGTGGTCAACATCGCTCGAGGCTATTCAGGTAAGGGACTTCCCCTGCAGGACCTGATTGAAGAGGGCAACCTCGGTCTGCTGCGAGCAGTGGAGGGTTTTGATCCGGATATGAATACTCGGTTCAGTACGTATGCCAGCTACTGGATCAAGCAGTCCATCAAGCGGGCACTCGTCAATACGGCGAAGACGATTCGTGTTCCTGCGTACATGGTCGAATTGCTGTCCAAGTGGCGTCGGGCTTCTGTCAAACTGGCTGAGGAACTGAATCGAACGCCAACACCGGAAGACATTGCTGCCGAACTTGGAATCCCCAAGAAGAAGCTTCGAATCGTCAAGAAGGCAATTGCACTGTACAACGCCTCTCCTCAGTCTGAGCAGGATGAGAGCGGTCTGACTTTGGGTGACATCGTTCCGGACGACCGTACGATTGGGCCGGAAGATGCACTCATTAACAGCGACGATCTGAAACACGTGTTTCGACTTCTTGATGAGATGGATTCGCGTGAGTCGACGATCCTGCGAATGCGGTTTGGGCTGGATGATTCCGAGCCTCGCACATTGAAAGAAATTGGACAGGGACTGGGTTTGACTCGCGAGCGTGTGCGGCAGATCGAAGGGGAAGCGCTTCGCAAGCTGCATCGAAATCTGAACGGCGACTCATAAACTCGTGCAGTTGTTTGCCTGAGCGGAGTAGTGGGCTGCGCCAGAAGGCCGTTGGGCGTGAACAGCGCAGCGTTCAGGAGTTGAGGCCTGGGACCCGGTCGGAAAACGTCCTGAGTTGCTCGACAGGGCAATTGATCAGTGCCCCCCCCTGTGCGGCGGCGATCATGCGGAGGAGTTGGTATCATGCAATCCCAACTGACAAGCTCCGTATTTTCATCGAGACTGCTGTGTATCGACTCCTCTGTGCGTGTCTGCTGACACTTGTCCAGTTTGCTCCATCTGTCGCCTTCTCCGCTGATCGGCCAAACGTTCTGCTGATCCTTGTCGACGACCTTAAGCCAGCCCTCGGCTGCTACGGCGACCGTCATGCGCTGACGCCTGAGATCGATGCCCTTGCCGCACGTGGAATGAGGTTCGATCTGGCCTATTGCAATCAGGCCGTGTGTGCTCCTTCCAGATTCACGCTGATGCTCGGGTCGCATTCGACATCCACAGGGCTTTACGGCCTTGGGAGTCAGTTAAGACAGATCATTCCTGATGCGGTCACAATGCCTCAGCATTTCGCGAAGCACGGGTACCGGACGGAATCACTTGGCAAAGTGTTCCATATTGGTCACGGCAATCATGGGGATCCGCTTTCATTCAGCGTCCGTCACTATCACGACAAAGTCATCGAGTACCTTGATCCTGCGAGTACAGAAGGGGGCAGGCTGACTCGAGAGGAAGCCTACTTTACCAATCAGAAGCTGGGTGAGATTCGCAGTCTGCCGCGCGGCGCGGCGTTTGAGTCGCCGGAAGCCGACGACAGAGACTATGCTGATGGTCGTGTCGCGGCAGAAACGATCAGGCGTCTTGTTGCAGCCCGGCAGAGATGGAAGCGGAAGGGGACTCCCTTCTTCATAGTGGCTGGCTTTGCCCGACCCCACCTTCCCTTCAGCGCCCCCAAAAAATACTGGGACCTGTATGACGCCGAGAAACTTCCGCTGCCCGAGTTTGACGAATTGCCGGCAGGCGCGCCCTCTGTTGCTGGCAAACGCGGCGGTGAGATCAGCAATTATGCCCCCGTGCCGACAGACCGCAATGCAGAGTTCAGTGAAGAACTGAAACGCAAACTCATTCACGGTTACTACGCCAGCATGAGCTTTGTGGATGCCCAGATTGGCAAGGTGACTGCGGAACTGGACCGACTTGAGCTGGCGGATGACACGATTGTTGTTCTCTGGGGAGATCATGGATTCCACCTGGGCGACCTCGGGATCTGGACGAAGCACACCAACTACGAGCAGGCCAACAGAATCCCCATTCTGATTTCAGCGCCGGGAGTTACCCGCCCCGGATCGTCGACACGCCAGCCGGCTGAGAGCGTGGATGTTTTCCCAACCCTTGCTGAACTCGCGGGCCTGCCTGCACCAACCGGGACACAGTCAATCGACGGTAGAAGTCTGGTTCCTGTCTTGAGGGACCCCGCCCAACGAGTTCGCTCACACGCATATCACGCGTACCCGAAACAAAAGCTGGGCCGTGCGATACGGACAGAACGCTATCGACTCGTGGAATGGCGTGGGTTCGGCGCGCCGGAAGGTACCGCCGAATATGAACTTTACGACTATGAGTCTGATCCGCTGGAGACGAAGAACCTTGCCAGCCAAAACCCGCAGGTTGTCGCTGACCTGAAGAAGCTCCTCGCTGGCTATCCGGCGCCTGTCCCTCGAGGGCAACGGTCGACTCGCAGGACACCGGAAATTGCAAAGCGGCCCCTGAAGATATCTGCGACTGTTCGAAATACAGCCGGGTCCGGTGTCATCCTCGCTCAGGGAGGCCGTGAGCACGGCTATGCGGTTCACCTGATCGAAGGGCGACTCATCTTTGATGTACGAGTCAATGGCAAGGTCACTCGACTGGAAGGCCACGAAGTTCCGGCCAGCTTCGCGTTTGAGGCACGCCTCACAAAGGATGAACTCTCATTGTCTGCAGTGGGGGTCACCACAACAATGCCCTCGCCGGGATTGATTCCCGTGCAGCCAAAGGATGGTCTGGATGTCGGGCGAGATGAACAGTCTGCGGCCGGTGACTATGTTGCACCGAATCCCCTGAAGGGACGTGTTTCAAATGTTGACGTTACGACAACGAACTAGACCGAATGACAGGTCGGTCAGTCTCCGCATGACTCGCTGCGTCACTGTGATTCTGTTGGCTGTAGTAGTGCAGAGCACGGGGTTTGCCGGCGAGTCTCGCATGCTCACGGTGACCATTCAGGACAGTGCAACAAAGGAACCTGTGCCGGCGTTAATCCGGGTCACAGATTCGGAAGGCCGGCCTCTGGTTTTGAACGGTCTGTTCAAACGTCAGAACGGATGGTTCTCCATTGCGTCGGGGACCGCCGTTGAGTTGCCACGGCAGCCACTGACCCTTGAAGGTGTGCGTGGTATTGAATCGCTCATTGCCAGGGAGTCGATTACAGCCAATCAGATGGACGTGAAGATTCAGATTGTTCGATTTGCCAATCTGCGGGAAGAGGGGTGGCAGGCCGGGAATACTCACCTTCACCTGAATCGGCTTTCGCGTACTGAGGCGGAGAACTACCTGCGGCTCGTCCCGGACTCAGATGGCCTTGACCTCGTCTATCTGTCACACCTGCGCCGTATCCCGGATGAGTCGTCGTACGTCTCAAACGCGATTGTTGAAGATGACTGGTCCGGAAGAGCTCTGGAGAAGCTTTCCACCAATCGTGTTCTCCTCCGTCCAGGGGAAGAGCATCGACATAATTTCGGTCGTGGTGGTGAGGGCTTTGGTCACGTGATGCTGCTGGAGATTCCTAGGATGATCCGGCCCGTAAGTATCGGTCCTGGCATCATGCGGTCCGGCTCTGATTCGCAGCCTGTCCGGAAGGGGATGAAAGAGGCCATTGAGGCTGGTGGAACGGTCGTCTGGTGTCACAACACATTTGGGTTTGAGGATATTCCTAACTGGCTTGCGGGAACCATTCATGCTCAAAACATCTTTGATGGTGGCAGTCGTGGCACATACGACGAATCCTTCTACCGCTATCTCAATCTTGGATTGCACGTGCCATTTTCCACCGGCACTGACTGGTTCATCGATGATTTTTCTCGTGTATATGTCCCGGGGACCGGCAGTGTTGTCAGTAAGAAATGGCTGTCACAACTGCGGCAGGGCCGCTCCATGATTACAAATGGTCCGCTGCTCCGATTTCACGCCAATGGCAGGCCGGCAGGGCACGTGTTCGCGTCAGACGGATCCCTGCAGATCACAGTAGCTGCCAGTGGTGCAGGCAGAGATGACTTCGGTGCCCTCCAGCTCATCTGGAATGGAGCCGTTTATGCCACGGCTAAGACAACCCGTGATCATCAAGGAGTCTTTCAGGCAGAGCTCAAAGAGACGCTGACGGTCGAGGAACCTGGGTGGCTGGCGGTCCGAGCGCAACCGATGTCTGGTAACAATGCATTTGGGAAACCCCTGTTTGCGCACATGAGCCCGGTCTACATGGAGATAAACGGGAAGCGAGTGTTTAAGCCGGAGACAGCAATTGAACTGATTACTGCTATGGAAGAAGGGCTCCAGGCGGTTCGCGAAAAAGCCGTGTTTGCGACGAGTGACGAAGATGAATCTGTGGTCCGCGTCTACAGGGATGGAATCAAGAGGCTCAGGGCAATGCTCAAAGAGCATGAGGCCAGGTGACCCGCCGCGTTACAGGGAATCGTATCCATCGACATAATTCGTTCGGCAGTAACGCTTGTTATTAGCCGAGACGCGTAAGCGGCCGGGTGAAACGCACCGTCTGGCCGCTTGTTGGACCGGAGGCCTGATGGCCTTCGGCTAACACGTACTTCATGCAGCAAGGCAGACTTAGGCCGAATGCGGCCTAGTCCATGAAGATTCGTTCGTAACCGTCAAACACACAGTCCAGCAGAGTTCGGCCTTCTTCAGTGGCGCGAAAGCGGACGAAGCCTTCACCAGACTCTGTTTCTTCATGGACAAAGCGAACGTTGTCCTCTTCGCTGTACATCCAGGCTTCTTCCTGCAGGATGTGGAAGTAGCTTTGCAGCGTTTCGTCACCGTCAGGGATGAAGACTTCACCGTCCAGAAACAGCTGATAGGAATATTCCTCCAGCTTGCTCCATGGCATGTCTTCAGTTCTGCCGCGATAGTAGGGTTCCAGAACGCTCACATTGGCGGGCTTCACGTTTGGATTGTGAAGCATGTCAATGGCGTTCCAGGGGCAGATCGTCAGCGTGTAGAAGTCACTGCTGTCATTGGGAGAGCGATAGCACATCTGACAACCGATGCATCGGCTGGTGTCGATCTGATGGTAGCTTTCGGAAGGAACCGGGCTGACAACCTCGTAAATGCAGTCAACGGGGCAGACAGACGCACACGAATTACAGGACGTGCAGCTGTCCTTGTTGATCACATTGATGTATCGAGTTTCCTTCTTCCGGTCAGCTTTACGCGTCCGGAAATACTCGGTCATCGAAATTGTCATCGATTCTGCACCTGATAATTCTGGCCAACGGCTTCCCTGGACTGCCGTGTCGCGCAGCAGATCGCAGGCGACATGGGCAAATCTACCCTCAATTTCGGAATCTCACCAGCGATTCCTCTGACCTCGCACTTGATTCTGTGGCAATCTGAACCCAATTCCTGAGGCTGAGAAGGGTGTCCGCGAGCCCTCGCCCCGGCAGTTCTATCAGTAAAAACGCTGGGCAGAGCCTGTTTTGGCGCCTGCGACTACCACTGACCCGGATAGCGAGCTGTCTCTGCGAGCTCGATGACCAGTTTCTCGACGTCCTGCACATCAGGAATAGCCATGATTCCGACCTCCTTGACCTTGCGATTGTTCTCGGAATCCCGCCACTCATGTCGCTCCAGAATAATGTCTCCGGAGCCATCGCTGTTTTGCCTCCGTTCAATATTCAACAGGGCTTCAGGGAGGAACGAGCGGAAGGTGGTCTGAAACCCTCTGGTAATCAGAAGCACCCGTCGATTCGTGACACAGTAGACCGTGCGGTTTGAATGTCGGTAACTCCAGAGGGGTGAGGAGAACAGCGCCAGACCAATGAGAATGAATGGGAGACCAAACAGGCACATGATTCCCTCGCCGTTTTGAAAGTCCGGAATCCTGAATTCTGCCGCTCCTGCCATCCAGATGAGTGCGAATCCAGTCCAGGGAATCGCGAAGAGGATCAGCGGAATGTTCTTCAAAGCGGCTCGCCATGCAATTGGCTGGCCGATCCAGGTGAGTTTCTCACCGGGCTCCAGTTCTGCTGCGACGAGAGAATAAAGTTGATCGGGGAGTTCTCTGAGCTGCCGGTCGACTTTCACAGCAGTTCCTGTCTGTTTTCTGCCCAGGGCAGTGGGGCGACCGATCGCATTCGATTGTGCGGTCTTCCCCAGGGATGTGATTCGCTTCTGTTGTTGCGTGAAACAACGAACGACTCAGTCCGTGGATCAAACGGATTTGAAAAATGTTCGGAGGTTGAACGTTCGGGCGCCGGGAGTCATGCGTCATGAGAAACATCCTGATGCGCCGTGCTGCTCTTGAGCCTGCCACAAGCCGCCCATGGTCAACAAACACTTCTCAAAGGCCGGCAGGCCATCAGAGCGATGCATGACGTCAAGCGTCGAAAGGCTGGCTCCATTTAAGGCAGACGTTTGGTCGGCGGTGCCGCAATTATTAACTTTCGTTCAGCTCGGCTGATTCCAATCAGGCCACCTGATGGACTGTCTGTCGCGATACCCTGCCCGGTAAACGGTGTTTTCTGTCGCCCGAGGTATTTCGGGACTGTCCCGGTTTCCGGAAGTGTCAGGCGATAGATCTCCTTGCGATCATGGCCCGTCGTCAGCAGTTCGTTCCCGCGCCATAGTCCTCCCGAAAGGCTGTATTTCCCCAACTGACGAATTACCGAATCCGGATATGTCCAGCGGCCGGTTTCATCCCATCCGTCATTGAACCGCACGAGGAATGTCCGGTCGTTTTTGTCACCGTACTTAGCGAAATTGCACCACCAGTGATCGCCCTTTCGAATGACCCAGACCAGGCTGCCGCCGTAGTTTCCGAAGTTGTGAAAGGTCCTGAGCTTCATGGTCTCGGTGTCCAATACCTTGATCTCACTTTGTTCCGGAGTCGCTGGGTAGTTGGAATGAGCACACAGTAGCTTTCCTTTGTGCAGAAAGCCGCTGTTAAGGTGCTTTGCATCTCCCGTACTGATCGCCACCCGCCGACCGGAAGACCGCTCATACTTTGCAACTCTGCGACTGTCGACGGCATACAGAAAGTCGCCATCTGAGGCCGCAGCCTGAATGGCTTCAGGTGCTGTAATCTCAAGCACGGACACCCAATCGTCAGCAACAGCCACCCAGTTGGCACAGAAAAGCAAGATGCAGCACTGAACAGAAGCACGCATGGGTGTCTCACGGGAAGGAGGTTCGGTTGGCTACGTCTGTGCACTGAGCATCCGCACACACGTTCGGATGACAAGTCGGGTTGGAACGGCGACTCATTTGTTCTTAAACAGATTCTTCAACTCGTCGAGGCCCTGCTTCTTAACCTTCTCAAGGTACTGCTCCGGGTCGTTGCCCTTCGATTTACCGTATCCGCTCTTGTCCTTCTTTTCGCGATACTCTTTTTTTCCGGAAGCTTCATTGCGGTCGGAGTTGTCTTCCTGAGTCGGGTTCTCTTTACCAGGTGGTGTCTGAGGAGTCTGTTGTTCGTCAGGAGTGGACTTGTTTGAGGGTGTGCCTGCCCCAGCAGAGGAGGACTGAAGGTCCTCCGCTGGTTTGGCTGTGATTCCCCAACTGTGCAGCATGCCGAATCGATCGCTGCGGGTTGCTCGAATCACGAGCTGCCAGACTCCCTTCACAGACTTTTCATTGAAGGCCCCAAGTCCAGGCTGCCGCTTGTCAATCGCTTCCGGCCGGTAGGAATCTTTGTAGGGAGGCTTCCCCTTCGCAATTGAAGTTCCCGTCTGGTCATCGAAAACTGTTCCGTCGAAATGGTCTCCTGACCCACCTACCTTAGTAAACAACTCAACCCGCTGGCCTTCGGGACCTGTCAGGTAGGCATCAAGGTTATCGGTGTAAGTGTGTGTAATCGAAATCTGCACATTCAGGTCAGCGATAATAAAGTCGTCTTCGATTTCGATTTCTGAAATGATGGTTCGCCGTGGTGGGATGACTTCCGGCTTGTCGTTGCGATAGCTGCCTCCGGCGACGAGAACAGACTGTACAACTTCCTGCGCTGTCAGGAATCCGTCGCCGTTCATGTCGATCGTCTGGAACTCTTCGCGTTTTGCGATGCTCCATTCGTCGGTGAATTCACTCATCGCGACCTGGTTGTCCCGGTCTGTGTCCTTTTCATAGAACCAGCCTGGCAATCCCTCAGTTGTGTCACCCGCTTCGTTCTGCATTTGAGTAATCAGCACGTGCAGTTCGTCGCGTGTCACTTCGCCATCGTTGTCCAGGTCGACACTATCCATGGGAATGCCTGTGCGGACAACTTCGTCTTCCTCCAGGCGTCCGTTTCTGTTGGCGTCAAATCGCCCCATCATGCTGGCGGTCAACCATGTCGTCTTGCCACCATTCCGCCACCACTGATCGTCATCGCGTCTTTCTTTTTTTGACCAGTCGATTTCTCCGGCTCCGCGTCTGTCTCGTTGCCAGAACTCTTCAGCGTCTTCTCTCAACAGGCGACGGCGTGCATAGCGCTGCGTAAGCTCAAGCTTGCTGATGCGGTTGTCTTTATCGAGATCGTCCGCGAATGGATTTCGATGTGTCCAGCGATGCCGCGAAGCTTCTTCGCGATCGATAAAGCCATCACCATCTTCGTCATACTCAGCATAAATAGATTGTTTCTGTAGTTTTTTTTGTCTATCAACCAAAATAAAACCCTGCTAAAAAGCTATAGCTCCAAAAACCTAGAATAAGATAAACCCATTCTTCATTACTCATAACAAGTCTTTATAATAGTTTGGATCACCACGAACAAGTTCGACTGCCCCGCCGCCTGCCATCTTCATTGGCTTAACCAGATCGCCACGCCCTTGCTGTATTAAAAACTGCTCAAAGCTCATGGTGTCTGAAGCTGGACCATCAAAAAATTCTTTTCTTAATTCTGATTCTGATTTTTCTATTACTGGCGCTTCCTCTTCTGGTGCGGCTTTTTCTGGCGGTGTCTCCAATGTGGTTTCTTCTGGCCGTACTAAACCAAAGGATTTTTGTAATTCTATAATATCAATAATAAGTGGCTGACCATCTACATCCGCTGCGGTTGCAGTTCCATCTTTGCCATACTCAATAAAATATTTACTGCCACCAATATTACGCAGATTATAGTCATCATCTTCTTTAATCTTTTTAGCTAAACGATCACTAATTTGTCTACCTGTTGCAGATTCAATAACATTAACACTTATTTCATTTAAGTATTGTTCCAGCTGATCGCCTGTCATCCCTGGCGGTACAAAAGTTTGAACACCGCGAATTTCTTGAATGCCGCCATATACCTTGCCATCACGAACAGTTTGCCCTGCCGCTATTTGATAGGCTTCTTCGTAAAGCTCATCTTCAAATTCAGTAACAGCCAATTATATGTTAAACGGATCTGTAACAGCAGGTGTTTCTGTTACACATCCTTTTAAATCAAATTGTTTGCAAAGCCATTCAACGTTATCGATAAAATTAGTCCATATAATAATTTTCGATTCTTCAGAACGAGCTTTATCAACAATTTTTTTTAACGGTTCTAACTTAGAAGCTTTACCAGCATAACTCTCATCTACAAGGTAAGGGTTTGAAGCAATTTGAACCAAGCGCAATAATCTTTTCAAAATTACTTCAACATCTTCTTCAACTAATTTACCTTCTTTGATCACTGATGCATACAATTCTTTTTGTAA
>CAJWGB010000128.1 GCA_913031625.1 uncultured Planctomycetaceae bacterium
TTTTCGACTGGTACCGGCGTCAACGCTTCTATGACCCACGTCGCGCCATGGCGATTCGAGCCTGGATGGATGGCGATCTGCGACTCGCCCTTCGCCTGCTGCAGTGGGCCCAGCCTGATCAGCCCGTCAGCGAGCCCGACGACATGATGGCTGCGGCAAAACACACCACGATCCAATGGATTCGCCTCTCACATCCCCGTCAGGCCGAGCGGTTACTGCAGCTGCTTCAATCATCCATCCCCGGGGTGCCCGCCACCGATGACTCGAGCCCCAGTCACCCCAGCCCCCAACTGGATTAGCGAACACAACCGACCCAAAGCGACTCAGGCCAGCAGCGGTTTGACAACCTGGCCGTGCACGTCGGTTAGCCGATAACGTCGACCCTGGTGTCGATAGGTCAAACGCTCGTGATCAATGCCCAATAGATGCAAGAGCGTTGCCTGAAAATCATGGATATGCACGCCATCCCGAGCGATATTGTACCCGTACTCGTCTGTTTCACCGTAGGAAGAACCGGCTTTGATTCCGCCGCCAGCCATCCAGATTGAATAACAGCGAGGGTGGTGGTCGCGGCCAAAATCGCCACCACTCAAAACCCCCTGACAGTAATTGGTTCGACCAAACTCACCGGCCCAAACAACCAGCGTATCGTCCAGCATGCCCCGAGCATCAAGATCATCAATCAGTGCAGACACTGCACGATCCGTTGGTGGAAACAGGTAGTGTTTCAGGTTGTGAAAGGCCTTTTCGTGTGTGTCCCAGCTTTCGTCGTTACCCAGATTAACCTGCACCAGATTGACACCCGCCTCAACCAGTTGCCGAGCCATCAGCAGGGACCATCCGAACGAATTGCGCCCATACGCGTCCTGAGTTTTGTCATTTGCTGAATGAACGTCCAACGCGCGGTGAACGCCACCATCCAGCAGGAGAGAGACTGCATCTTCACGGTGTCGGTCGAACTCCTGAGAAGCAGCCGCCCGAGCAAGCTCCGCGCGCTGATCCTCCAGTGAAGTCAGTAGCGCCTTTCTGGCCGCCATTCGGTTCTTCAGGACCCCGTGGGCGAGTTCAAGTTTGGGCGCTTCAAAGCGGTAGTTCTTTGGATTGGACGGTCCTTCCCAGCGCTGAAATCCATACTCCGGGAATGCACCATGAACGTAGGAAGTGTCGCGAAAATGGCTCGCCTCAATAAACCAGGGTTCGTACCGGTCTCCCATGATTCCCGCGAACTGCCCCGGAATTGTTCGTCCACTCACATGAATCAGCTTCTCGGGCAGGACGGCAGCGGGAGGCAGGTTGTTTTTGGGAGGACAGACTCCGGTGACCACGGACGCAAAGGTGGGCCAGTCGGTTGGCTTTGGCTTACTGCCGCTGAATCCCTGCGGAAGTGGAGTTCGGCCGCTGAGCATTACCATGTGGCCCTCGGAATGCTCGTTGTAGGGATGCGTCAGCGAACGCACGAGTCCCCACTTGTGACTGCGCGCGGCCAGCATCGGAAGGTGTTCGCAGATCTGCAGCCCCGTCGTTGTTGTAGAGATTGGCGAGAACTCACCGCGAATCCTGTCTGGAGCGTCTGGTTTCAGGTCAAAGCTGTCCTGCTGCCCCAGCCCACCCGACAGAAAAATATAGATGACGGCCTTGTGCTTTCGCGGAACGGCCTGACTGTTCTCTGCAGCAAGGGTCTGCAATCCTGAGACGTGGTTGGTTCCCAGTCCCAAAAGGCTGATTGCTCCCGCCTGGACGGCAGTTCGACGGGCGATACCCGGATGAGGAATTGACATAGCAGGCTCCTGTTCCAACTTTTCGGTCAGTCGCTTCCTTATCCTACATCAGAAATGGACCGTTACGAAGTCTGATATTTGATGCTGAAGGCTGCCCCCTGTCGCTGCCTGGATTTATCCACTCAGAGAAATCAGTGTCGTTAACCGCTAATGATCTGCTCAATAAGGCTGGCAGACTCGGGCGACACCCGAATGGGACGCCCTGAAGAAGTCTGTAATTCCGTCGCCGGGTCGACACCCATCAGCGTATAGATCGTCCTGACAAGATCAGCAGGCGTCACGGGGTTATCGACAGGAGACTCACCTGTCGCATCTGTGCTTCCGACCACTCGGCCAGGCTGAATGCCTCCACCAGCCAACGCGACACTGAATGCACGAGGCCAGTGGTCTCGACCACCAAGTGTGTTGAGCTTGGGAGTGCGTCCAAACTCACCCATGATGAGCACCAGAGTTTCATCAAGAAGCCCACGCTCTGACAGATCGCTTATCAGTGCTGACGCGGCCAGATCAAGAGACGGCAACAAGCCAACAGGTTTCTGCGAGCCTGCGAACCCGTCTTTCAATCGAACTTTGAGATCATTGTGTGTATCCCAGCCGCGGTTGTTGACTGTCACGAATGACACGCCGCGTTCCACAAGTCGTCGCGCCAGCAGGCAACTCTGCCCGATCGTCTTTCGTCCGTATCGATTTCTTGTCTGAACTGATTCCTGTTCAAGATCAAACGCCTGCCTTGCCTGCGGCGAAGTGACAAGTTCAAACGCACGCCGACGAATCTCCTGCTCATCAACACTGCCTTGAGTCGGGTTGCCGGAATCAAATCGTTTTGCAAATGCCTTACGCCGATCAAGGCGTTCTTTACTCAACGTTGTCCCCAGATCCTGAACCTGAAAGCCACTTTTCCCAGGGTCCCCGCCAACTGAAAACGGACCATACTGAGTGGGAAGAAACCCGTGGCCATCATAGCTGGCGCCGCCGACTCGATATTGAGGAATCGCAATAAAGTCCGGCAATGTCTTTCCGATCACCGGCCGCTGCGACCCCACCACAGCCTGGAACGACGGGTACGTCAGAACGGGCGTCGGACGATAACCGGTCAGCAGATAGTGTGTTCCCAGATTGTGTTCCCCCAGCGGAGACGTCATGGAGCGGATAACGCTCATCTGATGCATCGTTTTTGCAAGCTGTGGCAGACACTCACTGATACCCACACCCGAAACTGATGTTGACACTGCGGCCAGCGGACCACGTACTTCCTGAGGTGCGTCAGGCTTCAGGTCGAATGTTTCCAGATGACTGGGGCCGCCATCCAGCCAGATCAAAATGCAGTTCTTTGCCGGGCCATGGCTACCGGGACGACTCGCCAGAAGCGTAGGCATCGTGATTCCGAGACCGGTAAGATGTCCCACCTGCAACGCAGATCGGCGAGACATACCGTCACAGCGCAAGACCGACATGGAGGCACTCCGGGAAACACTGACATACATACATTCAGGTAACGAATAGATAGCATAACCCCTGAGAACGATCCAAAACAGGGAGACTCTCAAGGGAGGTCCGGCGCAATGCCCCGACATCTGCCATTGCCGGCTGTGTTTCTCTGTGTCTTCCGTGGTGATCCCTTGCTTCGGCCACAGAGTTGAATGAGGAACCCAAAACAATGAGAGCAGCCGCAGGGCACCATGTTATTCGGCCAGTCCGACTCCGCTTTTCGAATTTCAATTCCCCTGATGATTTAGTCGGCATTCGGAGTGATCATCATGGAGTCCACAGATCCATTTCGGTCCGGACCTGTCATTGCTGCTGCGTCAATCAATGACTGCGGTAAATTGAGCATCATTTCTTTGAAGGCACTCGGCAGAGGACGTCCGGGTACAACCGCGATACGCTCGAGATCTGATTCAGTCATCGTGTTTCCCAAGCGTCAGAGTTCGCTGTTTCTTCGCCTACGGAATCCAGACAAACTCGCTGTGATTCATCAACGCCCAGATGACGTCTTCGTAGACCTCCCTCCATTCCGTCACCAGCCGTGGATCTGCAGGTGAACCGCGCCGCACCCTACGTTCAATCTCCTGTTGAATACGGCTCGCGTCAGGACGCAGATGATTGAACCATGTCACTCGCCGAAGCGGCTCCTCGGTCGGGACGGCAGATCTCTCCGGTTCTAGAATAATGCGGGTGCCAAATCCCTGAGCAAGCTGCGGAACAAACGTCCTCACTTCGGCATCTGTTGGGAGACGAGAGAGAACCCTGAGAAACAGGGCTGTTAGTAACTGTTCCGGAGTTGCTGACTTTACAGCAAGATCAGCAACAGCACTGCCTGCGGTGGCGCGGCAGAGATTTCCAGCCAGAACCCCGTTGGCGAGCACTCCGGGCTGCATCACGGACAATTCCTCGTTTCGCTCAGAGACTGGTTTCTGGCGGGCGCCATCCCAGCCAAATGCCTGCATCACATCTGCGACAGCCTGAGCTCGGGGCAGAGACAAACTGGGACGGTCCCGTTCATTATTCAAACTCGCCATCATCCACGCACGATGGGGGCGTCCGAGTGTCTGCCGGTTGGAAAGTGCTCGCCGACCGTCGTGCACAAAGGTAAGCTCTCCCACCTCCATTGCGGCCGTCACGGAGGCATACAACGAATCAACAATCTGCTCTGCCGACAGCCGCCTTGCATCCGGAGCCAGAAACAATCGCCGTTCAGCTGAGTTCTGCCTGTTACGTCCCTGTGCCTCGCGCTGATAGGCCTGTGAGGTCATGATCACGCGGTACACATGCCTGACGTCGTAATCAGCCAGCACAAGCTCATTAGCCAGCCACTGTAGCAGGTCCGGATGACTGGCTGACTGTCCTTCCCAGTCGTGCGCAGGCTCAACCAGCCCAGCGCCCATCAGTCGCTTCCAGATCCGGTTTACCATTACTGCAGCAAACCGACGATTGTCTGGAGACGTCATCAGAGCAGCCACCCGTTCGCGCGAGTCTGACGGATTCATCATAATGGCATTGATTCCGTCGGAATCCTCCACGCCTGTTTCCTCAGAGAATGGCCATGACGGTTGAACAGACGTACCGGACTTAAGAGTTACCTGAATCAGTGGCGGACGAGTGCGTCCCGTGAAGAATGTCGCGGGGACCTGACTCGTCCCGGGGACATCGGCGGCCTTGCGCTGCAGCATTGCCGTCAGCGAAAACAGATCCTGCTGGCTAACGTCATGGAATGGCGCATCGTGACAACGGGCACACTGCATCTCGATCCCAAGGAATGAACTCGATAGAATGTGAGCCTTCGCAGCAAACGGCGAATCATTTTCGGCCGCCAGCGCAAAACCATTGCTGCCGCCTTCTTCGGCTCCTCCGCGCATGAGAATCAACTCAGTCACCATCCGGTCGAGCGGCTTTCTGTCCCTCAGCGAGTCGTAAAGAAAAAAGCGAAATGGTCCGGTGCTGCCCTGCGCCTTGTTAAGCAGTGCGGGATTCTCTGCAAGCAGATCAAGCCACTCACCCATTTGATTGTCTGCGCATCGTTCGTCTTTGAGCAACGCGTCGATAACCGCGTGACGATCGAACACGGCACGCTTACCTGACGCAATGGACCGGACCTCACTTTCCGGAGGCGGTACACCGACGGTATCCAGCCATACTCGCCTCAGGAACACAGCATCACTCACAATTGGAGCCAGTATTGCATCTTCCCTGCTCACCGAAATACCTGGCCACGTTGCCCCTTTGGAAATCCACATCCGCAGTGTTGCCACATCTTCATCACTTAATGCTGATCCTGTTGGAGGCATCCGCTCGTCGATCGACTCGACCGTGACACGGCGAAGGAGCTCACTTTCATCAGGCTGTCCGGGGATAATGGCTGCCTGCCCGGATTCCAGCACCGCCAGTGCATGAGCGCGTGTGTCCAGCCTCAATCCCCCGCGCGCCTTCTCCCCGTGACATCGCAGACAGTGCTTGCGAAGAATTGGCATCACCTTCGAGTGAAACGGATCCTGCTTCCGGCCTGACGAATTCACGACGCGTTGTCGCTTGCTCTCCAAAAACGCGTCAATCGGATGTTTGATTCCGTCATGAACCGGAGGCGAGAGAAGCCGTCGCTGCACCGCTGCACGTGCTTCAGCATGACGTTCGTTCCAATACGCGTTCTGTGAGGCAGCTGCCGTCCGTCTCCGCTCATCATCCAGCTCGGCAAGTGACTTGAGCGCCGTGCCAGCAACAGCAGACACCGACGAGTCGTCAAACGGAATCCGAGTCTTCGTGCCGGGACGCAACAGCTGCCATTCGTTGTCCACCTTCACTGCAACGGACACTTCTCCTGACTCTGTTCGCAGGCCAGGGCCTCCGACAATCGACTCCAGAACAACGCGCACCGGATGGCTGTCTTCCACCGATACTGAACCGCGGATCTCCTGCTGCCGGTACCCCGGCAGGCGCGCACCGGGAAACAGGGGTTCGGAAAGCGGTGTCAGGCGTTCTTCGCCGTTCGGTGGGTCTTTTCCAGGTGGCAAAGACATGGCGATCAACACTCCGTCAGCCCAAAGCCGACTCAAGCCTCGCACTCGCAGCAGGATTTCATGCTCCCCCTCAGGCAGGACCACATCCCCCGCCATCGTCATCAGGACCCCCTGCCTCCATCCTGTTCGAATCCCCATTCCGTCGAAACGCAGCGGAATACGTGGCACAAAGTATGAATCAGTGTTCCAGCGAGCGTGCGGTTTTGGCCACTGCTGCTGAGTTGAGGGCCAGTCTCCCGCGCTGGGCAGCCCTTCTCCATAGGTCACCAAAACAGAATTGGCAGCGATTGGCCCAGGATCAGGCATTTCTGGAGGCCGTGGCAGGTGCACCCTCGGCCCGCCTTTACGAACAAACCTGGACTCAACTTCTTTTGATGTGAGCAGTCTGCGATGGACGGCGATCGAATCCAGTCGTCCTCTGAAACTGTTGGGCGGATTGCCACCGAGCGCGGTCCCAATCCAAACCGCGTCATCATCCTGAACGGGCGCTTTCCTGGTGGCCCCTCCCAGGTCCCAGTCACCTGCCGTTTCTACGCCGTCGATCCAGCCCGCAATCGACTCCGGTCGTCCGAATTCATACGACACCGCGACATGATGCCAGCCGTCACCGACATCAAATGATGCCCTCGACGACCAGCGGTGCCACTGCAGAGCGCCCGTTTTTGACGCAAAGAGGAAACTCAGCTGAGCCTGCCCGTTGCCGACACGTAATCGTAATGCCCAGTTCTGGTTATCTTTGGCAAAGCCCGGGGAGTTGGTTCTCCCCTTGCCAATAATGTACACGGCTTCTGCCGGGTTCGCACTCTGCAGGTCGACCCATGCCTCCAGCGAAATTGGATCCCCGTCACCAAAATCAAAGCGGCCATCTTCATGATCCGGGATAACAACTCGCGCTCCCTGACCGCCGAGCAGCACTGACTTGTTCTTCTCGAAAAAATCAGGGAACTCCGGAGGACGTGGCCCCGGCTGTCCGAATTTCACGTCACCTACCGAGTCGAGTACTTCAGATTCATCAAACGTCCACTGGGATGACTCCGGCTGCGCGTATGCCGTAGTCGCAAGAAGGAACAGTGCGAACCTGAGCGATGGCCTCATTCTTCAGGTGCCTTTTGATCTTTGGGCGTCTTGCGGAAGACAGCCACGATATCTTCGATCGGCACGACGATCAGGAGATTGTTCGATTCGAAGTCAACCGGGATCGCGTTCTTCGGATGAAACAGGACCTTGTCATACTTGCGGATTGGAAAATCTTCATCCCGATCAATCTGAACACTGATCTCTACAACCCGCCCTGTAATGGTGGGAATTTCAGATGTGTCCGGGAGGACAATTCCCCCGCGAGTTTCCTGCCGAGCTTCGTCTTTGCGAATCAGGACCCGCATTCCCAGCGGTTCTACGTATTCGTTCACCATCTCTCCGATTGTCCAACACCACAGCTGCTGGCTGAAAACCCCTTCCAGCAGTTCCTTCTATAGTTTTTTCGGGCCGGGTCAATGGCGAATCCAGTGCAGGTCAAATCTGGTAGTCAGTCCATTCCCGATCTGCCTGCCGTCCACGAAAATAGCGGAACAGTCGGTGCACAAGCAGCCCCCAGAGCACGGGGACGACGATGCACGCACTGATAAACAACAAGTCCGTTGACGCGTCCGGCGCGGGGGCGGATTGTTCTTCGTGAACCTGAATGTCCTGGCTAATAGTCACGCCCGTGAGCATAGGAATCCGTGCGAAAACTGACCAGTGACGACACATCCAGACGGGCGATCAGCCGAATCCAGGAATCCTGCTCCCAGGACCCGGCAGAAAGTCAGCCAATACTCTGCTTACTTATTGGGCTGTTCCGCCGGTTCGGATCACGATGTCGTCCCAACGCAGTTCAGCCCCGCCAGGATTTCCTTCGTCATCGAGAGTTCGACCCTGATCGTCACGGCCATTGCGTCCAACACTGTAGACCCAAAAACCACCTTCTCGAAGGACGTACTTCAATTTGCCAGTGGAACACACATCTCCGGGGACTTCAGGCAGGTATTTGGGCACGAGGTCGTTAAGAGACTTCGCCTGCTCTTCACCCGAAAGCTCTCTTGCGCGAAGCGCGAATCCTGCCTTGAGCACCTCGGCTTTTGCCAGTGACTCGTCTTCTGCCTTTCGCGCCATCTCAACGGCGGGCAACAGCAGAGCAACCAGAACATTGCCAATGCTCTTGCCGAGCGCCTTTTGGGTTCCATTCAGAATCACACCCTTCAGAAGAGCCTGAACGCTTGTCGTGTCTGACTTCAGCTTCTCCAGGTCCTGATCAATCGCCGCAAACAGTTCCCGGCGTTTCTTAAAGTCTTCCTCTGCCGCAGCTTCAACCAGTCGGTCATACCACTCGTTGAGATACCGGAGTGTCGTATTCCAATCGATCGGTTTCGCATCAATCTTTCGCAGGCCAGCCGGTTCATCAGGAAGGCCAACCAGCGTTGCTGCGCTCGCTCCCCCCGAGATATCGCTCAGATCACTGATGGTCTTCAGCACTCGGAAGAGTCCATGTTTGCTGCCGTGTCTCGCCAGGGTAACGACGGTATCCAGCCCCATGTAACGTTCGGCAACGTCGATCTTCTTCCACATCGGCGAGAGTGGTTTTCGCACCTTCAAATCGGCCAGGAACAACATTGCATGTTCGTGCGTCAGGTCCGGTGACTTCAGGATGTGTGACTCAACACCAAAGGCAATCGATCGAATCGCGATCCCGACGAGGTTTTCGATGAGAGTGCTTCCACTGGCAACATGTGCTGCTACTCGGTGCATCGCCTGACAGTCTTTCCAGGCGGACTCAAGGTCGCCTTCTGCAATCCGACCATAAGCGCGAATTGCCAGCGCGCGAGCAATCTCGCGCTGTTGCTGGACGGAAGGCAGCAGGATCGAAATGACGCGAGGAATCGGCTCCGACTCATCAGATGCACCGGACAGATACGGAGCATAAAACCGCGAGCGTTTGGAGCCTTCGGCGAGTCGGTCAATATCCGGACCAAACCGTTCCAGCCATAACGTCGCCATCGGGTGATCATCGTATTTCCACGGCGCCGACATCAGGGTGCCGTGTTCATCAAACGCCCGATCCCTGGCCGCCGGATCCGGATCATCACCCAGCACCCACGTCGTGTAGTCCTGGTAGAAGGTCATCCCCTCTTTCGGCAGAGGAATTCCAATATTCGCAAAGTACTCGGCCCTCATGTCTTCGGAGATCTCATCCGGTGAAAGTACCTGACGAACCACAACTTCAAAGTTATTGTCAGCCGTCACGCCTTTGGAGAACTGATCATTGAGTGCTTTGACATAGTCAATGTAGCCCTCTGAGTCTTCGGGCATGGTTAGAACAGTAGTTTCCCTGCCATTCGTGATGACCTGCTGTCGTTTCTTCTTCCCGTCGTCATCCTGAGCGGAGACTGTAAGGAGGCACGCAGAAATGCTGCAGAGCACGAGAACAGGGCGTAGCGGATGGGCTGACAGGAGGCGATCAGATACGTACATGTGGGTGGCCCTTTTGAGCTGTCGCGCAAATGCAGAACGTTGTTCAGGAAGTGGATGCACAGCAGATAAAGCAACGACACGGCTTTGCCTGAGAATCCCCGAGTTTCAGGAATTTGCAGCCAATTCCTGTCAGACACGCTGATTCATCACGAACACTCAAACCTCAATCTCGAATCCTTTGCGGCGATCTCGAGCAAGGAACCCGGCGGCCTGGGGATCACCCACAATGATCTCCTTCGCAGGATCCCAGGTGAGCTTTCTGCCCAGGCGGGCAGCAATCGCCGCCAGGTGACAGGTGCTCAGCGCACGATGATGGCTGAAGACATCCGATATGGGCTCTTTCCGTTGCGTCGCCGCTTCAAAGAAGTTGCGGAAATGATCGACAAGGGTGCGGTTCTTATAAACCTCTTCCAGAGCTCCTGCGGGCAGTGGATTGGTCTTCAATTCCTCGACAGGAGCCCCTGTCAGTCGACCTCGATTCACAAACAGTCGGCCTTTGGTCCCTTCGAAGAGAATCCCGTTATCCCGGTCGTGGCGAATCGATAACCGCAGGCCGTCTTCGTAGTCTGCGTGGATCAGAAACGCAGTCGCCGTGTTATAACGGTCTGCCTGCTGCGGCATTCCGTCTTCGAAAGGGACCGGGTGACGCACCATTTCCGGATCTATGGAGATGGGACCGGTTTCGGTCTTGTTCATTCCCCATGTCGCAATATCAACATGGTGGGCGCCCCAGTCTGTCAGTTTGCCGCCCGAGTACTCATACCACCATCGAAACTCGTAGTGCCCTCGCGACCAGCTCTTTGTTTCGCCGTTTGGACCGGGGAGATACCGAAATGGAGTTTCAGCCACAGGCCCCTGCCAGAGATTCCAATCGAGGCCTGTGGGAGCATCTGCGACAGGCAACTCAGGACTGGTGGGGCCGCCCCCGACACTGCACGTCACCTGTTTCAGATCGCCAATGCGTCCCGCTCGAATAATGGCAATCGCACGAATGAAATTCTGGTTGCTCCTTTGCTGCGTTCCAATCTGCACCACGCGGCCGGTATCCCGACACACCTGACACATCTGCTGCCCCTCCTGAATGGTGAGCGTCATTGGTTTTTCACAATAGACATCCTTGCCAGCCTTCATCGCCTCAATCGCAATCTTTGCGTGCCAGTGATCAGGCGTTGAAATGTGAACGATGTCGATGTCGTCCCGGTCCAGTACTGCCCGATAATCTGCAGTCCCATCAGGTTCCTGCCCAGTCCACTCATTCACAACCTGTTTAGCCCCTGTGATTCTCGATGCATCAGCATCACAGACCATCACATAGTCGCCAAACCTGCGCATATCCTGAGCGGAACCATAACGGCCATTGATTCCGGTCGCTTTCTGAGCCCAGCGGCTTCCTGTACCGACAGCTGCCATCCGGGGACGGTCGTTGGCACTACGATAACCCGCAGCGCGAATGGACATCCCAGTCACAATTGCGGCACCTCCGGCAGCCACAGTGGACAGCATGGTTCTACGAGTCGTGTTCATTGCGTTCGTTTCTTCTTCCTGTAGTAATCAGGGCTCCAGACGCCATCTACTAGAGCGTCCAGCCTCGACGATATTCTTTGTGAATCAACTGCTGAGCTTTCGCAGAGTTTGTCACCTGAAGCTTCGCTGCGTCCCACTTCAACTCTTCACCACTCCGATAAGAAACGACCCCGAGCAGCACTGCTTCGGTGAGTGCCCCGGAGTAATCGAAGTTGCAGGTCGTCGTCCCACCGGTCTTAATCGCCTCAATCCACTCCTTGTGATGCCCAATCGACTCTGGAATCCACGGATCCGGTCGCTTGAGTTGTTCTCCCTCGTTGGGAAGCAACTGGTGACTGCCGTAATTGGAGATAACGGCTCCCCGCTCACCAATGAACAACTGACCGCTCCCCTGGTTAAGCGGCTTCCCGTCGGCCCCCCTGTAGTTGGCCAGAAGAGGAGGCTTCTTCCCACCGTCGTACCATGTCATCGTAACAGCAGGCATCTCGCCTCGCGCCGGATACTCGTACCGGACCGTCAGCCCGCTGGTGGTCGCATCACGCAGAACTTTCGGTCCCTGTGCAGCAATTGAAGTGGGATGCTTCAGCTTCAACGCCCAGTGTGCAAGGTCCATGTAATGGCAGCCAAAATCGCCAAGGCCGCCGGTACCGTAGTTCCACAGCCATCGCCAATGGAATGGATGAACGGTTTCCGGTTTTCCCTTGATCGTACACTCGACATAGTCCGTTTGAGGAGACGGGCCCAGCCAGAGATCCCAGTTAACAGTTGAAGGAGTCGGTTTGTTACGTGTAATCGTGGCGCCAGAGTAATCCACTCCCACCCACACATGGACCTCACGAACCGCTCCAATGGCTCCCGACTGAACCAGTTCCACCACTCGACGATAGTTATCACCGGCGTGAATCTGTGTCCCCATCTGTGTCACAAGCCTGTTCTGCGCAGCCAGTTCCGCCAGCGTCCGCGCTTCATAAACGGTATGGGTCAGTGGTTTCTCACAGTACACGTGCTTGCCCATTCGCAGAGCCATCGCTGCTGCAGGCGCGTGCGTATGATCCGGAGTACCGACAATCACCGCATCAATGTTCTCAGCTTCCTTCTCAAGCATCACCCGAAAGTCTGAGTAGGTCCGCTCCGGCTTATACTTCGCGGCCGCCTGACCCAGGAAATTACTGTCGACATCGGCCAGAGCGACGATATTCTGACTGGCACAGCCGTCGATATCCGCACCGGCGCGGTTCCCGGTTCCAATCCCCGCAATGTTTAGTTTTTCGAGCGGCGACGACGATGCTTTCGACTCGGTTGGATTCAGATGCCATGCTGCTGCAACAGCAGCGGAGGTTCTCAGGAACGATCGACGTGATTGCTGGCGAGACATAAGCGGCTCCTTGAGGGTAGATGAGTCCCACAATGTTAAGCCATGGAAGAGCGGTATGGTAGACACCCACGCTCTGCGCAGAGAAAACGCGCCGGCGATTACCGACGCGTCTCGTTAACGTCTCCAGATTACTGCCGGCCTTATGGCGTCAGCTGGTACTTACCATCGGCAAACTTCCTGTGGCAGCTGTTACAGTGACGCACCATTGACTCATACTGCTTGCGAGCCGTGGCGAAGTCCTTTTTGCGAGCGGCATCATACGCCATCTTTCCATGTTTCCGAATCTCTTCTCCTTCGTGCAGCCAGTCAGCCTTGCCTTCTTCCGGCGCACGATGGATCAGCAGATTTCCCCCCTCACCGAGGATCAGAGTCGCTGACTTGATCGGCTTCCAACCCGCTCCATCTGCGGGTTCCTTTGCCATGGCTTCTTTCAGCTTGTGAAACTGTGGTTCAAAGTAGTATTCCATCAGGTGATGCATACTGTCGGCAACAGCTTCCGGTTTAGGGTCTTCCGGCGCCGGTTCGGTGGCAGTCGCTGAATACTGAATCATTACGGCCACTGCGATGAGAGGCAGGACTATCGCCATGCAACGGAGTGTTTGTTTGAATGTGGTCATGAACGTTCTCTTGATTCCGAGTGGAATTGGTAACTGATATTGCTCTCCGGTTCACATGCCGGGCGGTTCATCGTGACGCGCCTTTGCAGCACGGTCAACCGGGATCCCGGAGTGATTCTGATCTGAACTGTAATCGACCAGCGATCAGCCAGACGCGCACAAAAAAAAAAAACGGCCGTCCCGGAACGGCCGCTTTCGCCCTGTCTTCGCTCTGCGTGCAGACTACATTCGGTAAGTCCCGCGATCAAAGTCCCCGGCCACCAGCGAAGATGACGTATTGAGGTCCGTGAATGAGTAGTCTTCGATCATTGTCATCTGATCGAGTTGCTCAGAGTCAAAGTTGGCCTGAGCCCCCGCCCATGTGTAGTTGACAACATGGACTGGAATGCCATGCTCAATGTCGAGCGTCATCAGCGTCTTACGGTAGGTCTTGCATCGCTTTTCATTGTCGTACTCGACCTGGAACACGCGGCAGCGTCGTCCATCGAATTCAACATCGTCGAACTGTGTGCAGGTGACTCCATCAGTGTTCTTCAGGTCATTCTCCCGGTACGACAGAATCTGCTTTGACATTCCAAGAATCCCGGCTTCGCTGATCGGATACCGAGTTTCCGCCATCGCAGCAGAACAGTTAGGATCGAGCTTGATGGCGGGAAGCAGTCGACGCAGGCCACCGAACTTAACAAGCATCCTGTCGCTGGTTTCATTGGCCGGATACAGGATCTGACGGCCACGCTCAAAGTTCTGCCACTTCATGTAAACAGCAAACCCGGGGCGGTGCATCACCTTCATATTGATGGACTGCTGTGGCTGCATATCGCCACCAATTCGTTCGTGCTTGTGGAACGTAACGGTGTAGCTGTCGAGCCCCTGAATGTAAGAAGCTCCATCCCGCAGCATGTCAGTGCAGAGACGCAGCGCCTTTTCACTGGGTGTCAGAGGAGTTGCATCCGCGTTCTCCACGGGTTCAGGCTTCGCATCCGTGTCTGTGGGAACTGGCACTGCCCTGGGCGGGCCGCTGGACTTCGAAATCTCTTCCCCGGCGGGAACAAGATCGAAGCTGGTGTGAAGAAATCCTGCACATAGGATTCCAAGACAGGCGGCGGCAAAGTTTCGTAGTCCTGCAGAACGACTCTGGCTGGTTTTGCTCATAAGGTCTTACCTCTCGTGCGGTCCGGCAGCGTTGGCTTGAGATGGCCGCGCCAGACAAGGTGGAACGGAGACGGGATGTCGATTCAGGGGCTGCTTTCTGAATTTCACTCCCGGCATTCCGGCCTCCGTCCCGGATTGATTTGCGTGCAGACTGGCCGTGGGCTGGAATCAGGTCTCAGAAGCACAGAGGAACTTCCGAGGCGAGTGCATGAATCAGAGGATGATGATTCAGGTGTCCGACGTGTTGGTGGGTCCTTTCCAGTCAATCGCCGAACTCGAACGTCCCGGGAGAAGGTGACCGAGGTGTGGGTGTCAGAGGGAGGTTCGTTAATTCCATGCCACAGCAAATGTTTGATCGGACACGATTTCGTGAGTCAACTGGATCAATGGCAAAGACTGCCGAAGAAGTAATAACTTCTTATCCCCTGGATTGAATCTATTACCGAGCCACCACGGTTTACCAATCCTGAGCGAGACGCAGACTCAACGGGGCCCGCAAAGTTTAACGCTGCGGGGAGCGTTGAAGCTGCGTCCTTCTTTGTTTAACCGGAGGCCCGCAGGGCCCCGCGCCATGTCCCCCAGGTTAGAACTCCTGAACGCGTGCGCCTACGGCTGCCGGTTAAAGGAATGAGCCAGCCTCGTTCAAGCGGACATCAGGCGGCGGCACGCTCGGCCCGTGTCTTTCGCTGCTGCGGCTCAGATTTCCAGCGACGATGCACCCAGAAATACTGTTCCGGTGCACAGCGAATCAGGTCCTCCAAAGCTGTGGTGTAAGCCTGGGTGATCTCCGGCACAGCATCCTTGCTGGTGAAGTCCCGGCTGTCGATGAGGGCACTCGTCATCAGGCTGAAACTGACCCAGCGAGATTCTCGCTGCCGGGCCCGAGGAAGCCGCCATGCACCTCCCACAACAATCAGTGCATCATGCTGAAGTGCCAGCAATGCGATCGATTTAATGGTTGAAGCTGGTTTGCCGAAAAAGTCGGTAAACACCCCCCTGCGACCAGCGTCCTGATCACCCAGCAGCGACACGCTTTGCTGCTTCTCCATCGCTTCCACCAGCTCCGTGCTGGCGCCCCGCTTGGAAATCATCCAGTTACCGGAAGACTCTCTGAACTTCAGAAACCAGTCGTGCAACCAGGGATTGTCGAGATCTCTCGCAACCACTCCCAGCGGCCAGCCAAAGTCACCGAACGTATTGACCGAGATCTCCCAGTTGCCGAAGTGTCCCCCAAGAAAAAGCACTGGGCGGCCGGAAGCCACTGCCTGAACACTGAGTTCCCCCCCAGGAAAGCTGAGCACATCCGAGCAGTTGTACAGGCGAACGCGGCGTTCCATCTGCACCACTTCAAACACAACTCGAACCAGATGCTCCCACATTCCGAGGATCGTGCCATTAACTTCCGCATCCGGAGCGTCAGCCCCGAGCATCACCCGAACATTTGCCTCACTAACCGCCCGCCGCGTAAGCTTTTGCGGCAGGACGCAATGCAGCATCCAGGCAAGAAACCGCCCGAGCTGAATAGAACGTTCCACCGGCAGACTGCGGATCACAAATACAAGTCCGCAGAAAACAAAATACTCAGCGAGATAACGAGCCTTCCTGACAGACATGGCTAGGCATTTGCTCCCACAGCGGACCTCACAACATCCATGGCATCTCGACACAGTGTCGTCGCCTGATCCGTTTCGGGAGCCTCGGCAATTACGCGCAGAATTGGCTCTGTGTTGCTGGCACGCACCTGTACCCAACGGTCAGGCCAGTCAAGTCGCAGCCCATCCCCCTCACTGGGAGTCGCTTCACCAAAATGTGTTCGGAGAGCGTCACAGGCGGGCATCACCGCCTCCCGTGGGCAAGTCAGCTTATCCTTCACGATCGTGTAAAACGGAAGAGAGTCCGCCCACTTTTCGAGCGTGCCGCCCCGCTTTGCCAGCCCATCAAGCACCCACGCCATACTGACAAGACTGTCTCGCACGTACCCGACCTGAGGATCAATCACGCCCCCATTGCCTTCTCCGCCAAGTGCGGCCTGAACGGCTCGCATTTTGGCACAAACATGGGCCTCACCGACAAACGATCGGTGAAACTGACAGCCATGCTTCTTCGCAATGTCTTCGGTCACACGACTCGTAGAGCCATTAACGACAAACGGCCCTTTCCGTGTCTCCAGAATATGGTCGGCGGCGAGAGCCAGCGTCAGCTCTTCCCCGATGTACCTGCCCGTGTTGTCGACAATCGCCAGGCGGTCTGCATCCGGATCCTGTGCGAAGCCCGCGTCAGCGCCATTTGCAACTACTGCATCACACAATGAGCCAAGATTCTTCTCGACAGGTTCGGGGATGTGTTCGAAGCGGCCATCCGGAATTCCTCCGAGGACAGTAACTTCGCAGCCCAATGCCTCCAGCAGTCGAGGTCCGGCCACAGCTCCGCTGCCGTGATTACAATCAAGTACCACTTTGAATCGCCGACTTCGAATAGCTTCGACGCCAACCAGTTCGACAACAGTCTCAATGTGCCCGGCCGACGGGTCATCGAGGTTCGTGACTGTCCCCAGCTCTGTCCAGTCCTTCCAGACAATGCCGTCCTCATCCTCCAGCGTCTGAATCAACTGCTGACCGAGCTCACGATTGAACACACTTCCGTCAGGAGCAAACGGCTTCAGCCCGTTCCATTCAATTGGATTATGACTGGCCGTAATCTGGAGACCACCCGCAGCTCCGTGCTGTTTGATCAGCACGCCACATGTCGGCGTTGTGACAATCCCTGCGTCCAGCACTTCACATCCGGTCGCAAGCAGGCCCGAGACAATCGCGTGATAGATGACAGGCCCGGTACTGCGACCATCGCGAGATACAACAATGCGTCCACCGCTGAACATCGTGCCCAGAGCGGCGGCAAACTCT